>CAZISF010000077.1:0-15333 GCA_964541915.1 uncultured Caulobacter sp. | reverse complement strand
CCTCGGTGACCATGCCGTCGCCTTCGCCGGACACCCAGACGCGGTGGTTCTTCCACTCGGGAATGTAGCGGTGGACCGAGTCGTCGATCTCGAACTTGCCCTGTTCCATCAGGGTCATCAGGGCGACCGAAACGATCGGCTTGGTCATGGAGTAGATGCGCACGATGGTGTCGTCGCTCCAGGCGACCCCGCGTTCGCGATCCCTCAGCCCGAAGCTCTTCGCATAGGCCTGGTGCCCGTGCCGCCGCACCTCCACCTGGCAGCCGGCGATCTTGCCGGGCTGGATGTAGTTGCGCTCGATGTGGTCGGTAATGCGCTCAAGCCGATCGGCGTTGAGGCCGGTCCATTGCGACTGGGCGTCCATGTTTCGCTCCCGCTTTTTTCGTTGCCGGCATGATGGCCGGGCGAGGCGGGGGAGGGGAAGCAGAAAAAGCGGTATGGGACGCGCACTCCGGATCCCGCCTCAGAGGGAAGCAACCGGATCTCAGTGCTCCGTCGACGGATGGGAACTCCAGACCCGCCCGTCCAGCGTTCGCACCTCGACCGGCCCGCGCTGGCCCCGACCGACGAGGCCGCGGAGGTCGCGGAACACGGTGTTCATGCTCTTGCGCGTTGTGGTGGTCAGGCAGACGGTCCGCTCGCCCTCGCGACCCCAGGCCGTTGTGGACGATGTCCGGATCAGGCCCGGATGACGCGCGACATAGGTCTGCACCCGGTCGAAGGCTCGCCCGTCGATGCCCATGGCGTAGCTGCCGAACTGGACGCTGACATCGCAGGCCGGGCCCGTTGCCAGCGAGACGCCGGGCAGCAGCAGCACGGCGGTCAAGACGGTCGCGAGGAGGGCTTTCATGGTCCACCTGTTTCAATCGGCCCACATGGCCTGACGTGACCCTGACGGCTCCATCCTGAACGGCGCATGACCGGCTTGCACAGCCGCGCTCGCAGCCGCATTGAAGGTGCTGACCGTCCGGAGTTCCCATGCGTCGTTTGATTTTTGCGGCCTTCGCCGTCCTGATTTCCACCGCGCCGGCGACGGCCGCGCCCGGTGATCTCGCCGTGGAGGACGTAAGGGTCCTGTCCGCCGATGACATGGCCGGCCGGGGGATCGAGACGGCGGGCTCAGCCAGCGCGCGGGCCTATATCCGGAACCGGCTCGAAAGAATCGGTCTGGCGGCGGACGAACAGCCGTTCGCTTACACCCGCAATCGCGACGGCAAGGAGGTTCACGGCGTGAACCTGATCGCCCGGATCGCCGGAACGGCGCGCGGCGGCAAGGTCATCGTCGTCAGCGCCCACTACGACCATCTGGGGACCCGCGACGGCGTGATCTACAACGGCGCCGACGACAACGCTTCGGGCGTCGCCGGCTTGCTGGCGGTCGCGGAAGCCTTCAAGGCCGTGCCGCCGAAGCACGACATCATCCTCGTGGCGCTCGACGGCGAGGAGACCGGCCTGCGGGGCGCCCGGGCCTTTGTCGAGTCACCGCCGGTTCCACTGACGGACATCGGCCTGGATGTGAACTTCGACATGCTCTCCAAGAACGCGAAGGGCGAGATCTATGTCTCGGGCGGATCGGTGTTTCCGTGGCTGAAGACCCGTCTCGAACGGCTCGCCGGAAATGCGCCCGTGACGCTCAGGCTCGGTCACGACACCGACGCTGACGGGCCGCAGAACAACTGGACGACCCAGTCCGATCAGGGCGCCTTCGCCGCGAAGGGCGTTCCGTGGGTCTATTTCGGAGTCGAGGACCATCCCGAGTACCACAAGCCGACCGACGACTTCGCCACCGTGCCGCAGCCGTTCTTCAAGGGTGTGGTGTCCCTGGTCGTCTCGGCGACCCGACTGTTCGATGATGAGCTGGATCTGATGATGAAAGAGGCCGGACGCTGATGCAGACCCTGATCCCCATCGCCACGCGCATCGGCGCCCGCCTGATCGCCCGCAAGGAAAGCGTGGCGGTCTCGGAATCGTCCTCGGGCGGCCTGGTGTCGGCGGCGCTGCTGGCCGTGCCGGGCGCTTCGGTCTGGTACCAGGGCGCCAGCGTCACCTACACGCCCAATGTGGCGAAGGGCCTGCTGGGCATCACCCGCGAGACCATGCCGCCGGGCATTCGCTCCTCGACCGAGCCCTATGCCCTGTTCATGGCCGGGGTCATCCGCGGGAAGCTGCGCGGGACCTGGGGCCTGTGCGAGACCGGCGCGGCCGGCCCGTCCGGCAACCCCTATGGCGACGCGGCGGGGCATACCTGTGTCGGGATCGTCGGACCGGTGGAGGCGAGTTTCACGCTCGAGACCGGCGAGAGTGACCGGGTGGAGAACATGTTGGCGTTCGCCAGGTTCGCGCTGGAGCGGTTCGAGGCGGTGCTGGGATAGGCCGGGGACATGTACCGAAGGTACGTGTCCCCTAAACTGTGGCCGCTCGATTGGGGGACACGTACCCTGGGGTGCCTGTCCCTTCAGCCCATATACCCCGGCAGCCAGGCTTCATGCGCCGTGCGCAGGCTCCCCATCGGAATGCTGAACAGTCCCTGCTTCGAGGCGAAGACGTCGCCGCCGGCCTGGCCGACGACGCTGGCGTGCAGGCCGGCGTCCGCCGCGGCCTTCAGCAGGTCCTCCGGGTTGGCGGTGGCGATCAGGTAGCGGGCCTGGTCCTCGCCGAAGAGGAACGGATGGGCGTTGCCGGGGCTGGTCGCGTCCAGCATCAGGCCGACGTTCGACGCCAGCGCCATGTCGGCCGCACCGACGATGAGCCCGCCGTCCGAAAGGTCATGCACGACAGTCACTTGCCGTGATTTGATCAGGCCTCGCACGAAGTCGCCGGTCTTGCGCTCCAGCGCAAGATCAACTGGCGGAGGGGCGCCGTCCTCGCGGCCGAGCACCTCGCGCAGATAGATCGAGGCGCCCAGTTCGCCCGTGTTCGCGCCGAGCAGCACCAGGGTGTCCCCGGCCTTCATGCCGGCGAAGTCGGCGCGCTGGCTGTACTCGGTCAGCAGGCCCACGGCGCCGACCGTGGGGGTCGGCGGGATCGCGGCGCCATTGGTCTCGTTGTAGAGGCTCACGTTGCCGCTCACGACCGGGAAGTCGAGTACGCGGCAGGCCTCGGCCATGCCGTCGATGGCGCGGACGATCTGGCCCATGATCTCGGGCCGCTCGGGGTTGCCGAAGTTCAGATTGTCCGTGATCGCGATCGGGTCGGAACCGACAGCGGTCAGGTTGCGCCAGGCTTCGGCCACGGCCTGCTTGCCGCCCTCGTAGGGGTCGTTCTGGACGTAACGCGGGGTGCAGTCGCTGGTCACGGCCAGCGCCTTGCGCGTGCCGTGGACACGGACGATGCCGGCGTCGGCGCCGGTGGCGCTGTCCTCCAGCGTATCTGCCATGACGTGGCGGTCGTACTGCTCCCACAGCCAGCGCTTGGAGGCCATGTCCGGGCAGCCGATCACCTGCAGCACGGCCTTTTCCCAGTCGGCCGGGGCGGGGACCTGCGCCGGATCAAGCCGCGGCTGTTTCACCGGCTCGGTCCAGGGACGATCATAGAGCGGCGCGTCCTCGGACAGGGGCGCCAGTGGGATGTCGCAGACCACCTCGCCCTTGTGCTTCAGCACGATGTGGCCGGTCTCGGTGGTCCAGCCGATGACGGCGGCATCGAGGCCCCACTTCTCGAAGATGGCATGGCCTTCGTGCTCGCGGCCGGGCTTGAGGATGGCCAGCATCCGCTCCTGGCTTTCCGAGAGCATCATCTCGTAGGCGGTCATGCCCTCTTCGCGCTGGGGCACGAGGTCGAGGTCCAGCTCGATGCCGACCTCGCCCTTGCCGGCCATCTCGACCGAGGAAGAGGTCAGGCCGGCCGCGCCCATGTCCTGGATCGCCGCGACCGCGCCGGTGGCCATCAGCTCCAGGGTCGCCTCGATCAGCAGCTTCTCGGCGAAGGGGTCGCCGACCTGCACGGTCGGGCGCTTCTCGTCGCTGTCCTCGTCGAACTCGGCGCTGGCCATGGTCGCGCCATGGATGCCGTCGCGGCCGGTCTTGGAGCCGAAATAGACCACCGCCAGACCGGGTCCGGGCGCGGCCGAGTAGAAAATCTTGTCGGCGTCGGCCAGGCCCACGCACATGGCGTTGACCAGGATGTTGCCGTCGTAGCCACGGTGGAAGTTGGTCTCGCCCGCGACGGTCGGCACGCCCACGCAGTTGCCGTAGCCGGCGATGCCGGCGACCACGCCGCCGACCAGTCGTTTCGTCTTCGGATGGCCGGGATCGCCGAAGCGCAGGGCGTTCAGCAGGGCGACAGGCCGGGCGCCCATGGTGAAGACGTCGCGCATGATGCCGCCCACGCCGGTCGCCGCGCCCTGATAGGGCTCGATGTAGGACGGGTGGTTGTGGCTCTCCATCTTGAAGATACAGGCCTGGCCGTCGTCGATGTCGATGACGCCGGCGTTTTCGCCCGGCCCGCAGATCACGCGGGGCCCGGTGGTCGGGAACTTGCCGAGGTGCTTGCGCGACGACTTGTAGGAGCAGTGCTCGCTCCACATCACCGAGAAGACGCCGAGCTCCAAATGGTTGGGCTCGCGGTTCAGGCGGCGGACGATGAGCTCGTATTCCTCGGGCTTGAGGCCGAACTCGACGGCCGTGGCGGCCATGCTCTTCGCGGGGGAGGCGGTCATGGCAGGCTGTTAGCGGATTCCGCTCGAAATGTCAGGGCGGGCGAGTGAAGATGACGGCATGAAACAGGATCGCAGAACGGTCGCCGCCGCCCTCGTCAGCCTTCCGCTGCTGGGCGGCGTGGCGCGGGCCCAGACACCGCCGGTGAAGGTCGCCATCGAGACCGCCGTCGGGACCATCACGGTGGAGCTCTACGGCGACAAGGCTCCGATCACGGTCGGCAACTTCCTGCGCTATGTCGACGAGAAGCGCTTCGACGGCGGCGAGTTCTATCGCACCGTCCGCGTCGAGGCCTTGCCGAACGCGGGACTGGTGCAGGGCGGCTGCCACGGCGACCGCAAGCGGCTGTTGCCGCCGATCGCACATGAGCCGACCAGCCAGACCGGCCTCCGCCACAAGGTCGGGACCCTGTCCATGCCGCGCCGGGAACTGGGTTCGGCCAACGGAGAGTTCTTCATCTGCCTCGAAGACGCGCCCTGGTACGACGTCAATCCGATCAAGCCCGGCGACAACCTCGGCTACGCGGCTTTCGGCCAGGTGATCGAGGGTATGGACGTGGTGCTGGCCATTCACGCGATGCCGGTCTCCGCGACCGAGGGCGCGGACTACGGCATGGCCGGCCAGATCCTCGATCCGCCGGTGAAATTCCGGTCGGCCAGGCGGGTCTGATCAGGCGCGCCGTAGCACCCGGCGGCCGGCCCAGACGAAGCCTGCCACGAAGGGCAGCACCAGCAGCACCAGCAGGAGGCCGATCGCGGCGGCGCCCGGAATGGTCAGGTACTGTCCCAGCTGCACCTTGCTGGTGTCCGCTGTGACCAGCAGGTCCCGCGCCAGCGGCGCGCCGATGATCACGGCGAAAGCCAGGCTCGACAGGGCCACGAACGCCATCGCGGCGCGCGCCTTCGAGAGCGCCAGGAAGGCGCCCAGCACCGCGACAACCCAGACCACGCCGGCGGTGATCGTCACCGGCAGGCCGCCCGCCGCGCTCAGCAGTCCGAAGCCGTAGCCCGCATATTGGGGATCGAGATAGCCGCGCACCGGGGCGGCGGAGTGAAGGCCCGCGACGACGAGATGGGCGAGACCGACAAAGGCGGCCGGCGCGCCGGCCTTCGCCCGCCGGGCCACGAGGGTCCAGATGAGCAGCAGAACCGCTGAAACGCCCAGCGCGACCCAGGCCCAGTTGATCTGACTGACGTCCATGACCGTCTCCGAGGAAGGGCGGGCACCGTGGCCGAGCCAGGAAGGGCCGACCAGTGAATTCCCCGGTGGGCTGAACTCAGGCGCTGGCGAGCGCGCTCTGGAACAGCAGGGCGCCGTCGGCGGAGCCCAGCTCGACCTCGAAGGCGCGGTCGGGGTGGGGCATCATGCCCAGCACGTTGCCGGCCTCGTTGACGATGCCGGCGATGTCACGGGCCGAGCCGTTGGGGTTGTCGAGGTAGCGGAAGATGACCTGACCTTCGCCTTCAATCCGGTCCAGCGTAGCCTCGTCGGCGAAGAAATTGCCCTCGCCGTTGCCCACCGTCATCGTCACCTCCCGACGGCCCTGGTAGGCGGCGGTGAAGCGGGTCTGGGCGTTGGTCACCTCCAGCGCCACCGGCTTGCAGACGTACTTCAGGCCTTCATTGCGCAGCAGGGCGCCGGGCAGCAGGCCGGCCTCGCAAAGGATCTGGAAGCCGTTGCAGATGCCGACCGTGGCAACGCCGCGCTCTGCCGCGGCCTTGACCGCCTGCATCACAGGGGACAGCGCCGCCATCGCTCCGCAACGCAGATAGTCGCCGTAGGAAAAGCCGCCTGGCAGCACGATCAGGTCCAGACCGTCCGGCAGGTCGCTGTCGCCATGCCAGACCATGTCGACCGAAGCGCCGGTCGAGCGCTCGATGGCGACCTTGCAGTCCCGGTCACAGTTGGAGCCGGGGAAGACGATGACGGCGGCTTTCACCTAGGCGATCTCCACCCGGTAGCTTTCGATAACGGTGTTGGCGAGCAGCTTGTCGCACATGGCCTTCACCTCGACCTCGGCGGCGGCCTTGTCGGCGCCGGGCAGGTCAAAGGTGATCACCCGGCCGACGCGGACGTCCTTCGCATCGGCCCAGCCCAGACCATGCAGGGCGCTTTCGACGGCCTTGCCCTGCACGTCGAGGACGCCGGGCTTGAGGAAGACGTGGACGGTGGCTTTCATCGGCAGACTCGAATTCCCTAGTGCAGGCCGCCGCGGATGACGGTCGGCATTTCCTTCATGATCCCCAGGCGACGGGCGACCTCGGTGTAGCTCTCGATCACCTCGCCCATGTCGCGGCGGAAGCGGTCCTTGTCGAGCTTTTCGTTGGTCGTCGAATCCCACAGCCGGCAGCTGTCCGGGCTGATTTCGTCGGCCAGGATGATGCGGGAGAACTCCCCGTCATAGATCCGGCCGAACTCGATCTTGAAGTCGACCAGGGTGATGCCGACGGCCGCGAACATCCCGCAAAGGAAGTCGTTGATGCGCAGGGTCAGGGCCATGATGTCGTCGATCTCCTGGGTGGTTGCCCAGTTGAACGCGGTGATGTGCTCCTCGGCGACCAGCGGGTCGCCCAGCTTGTCGTCCTTCAGGCAGAATTCGATGATCGAGCGGGGCAGGGGCGTGCCTTCCTCGAGGCCCAGGCGCGTCGCCAGGCTGCCGGCGGCGATGTTGCGGCAGATCACCTCGAGCGGAACGATCTCGACTTCCTTGATCAGCTGCTCGCGCAGGTTCAGGCGTTTGATGAAGTGGGTCGGGATGCCGATCACGCCAAGCTTGAGCATGACGAATTCGCTGATGCGGTTGTTGATGACGCCCTTGCCCTCGAGAACCGCCTTCTTCTGGGCGTTGAACGCCGTCGCATCGTCCTTGAAATACTGGATCAGGGTGCCGGGTTCGGGACCCTCGTAGAGGATCTTGGCCTTGCCCTCGTAGATCTTCTTGCGGCGGGTCGTCATCTGGGTGTTCCCCGTGGGGGCGCTTGGCGGCCATGAGAAACAAAAAGCGCGCGCGGGCGGGAGGCCGGCGCGCGGGGTTGTCGACTCAGGGCCGCTGTCGCTGAAGTCGACCCTGAAACTACCCGAACGGGGGAAGCCGCGCAAACCCGGAGCCGGTGGCCGCACGCATCTCATTGCGGCGGCGCACACAAGGGGATATCAGGGCGCCCGTAAAGACCACTGGAGTTTTCATGAGCACGTTCGACGATCGCGAAAAGGGCTTCGAGAAGAAGTTCGCGCATGACGCCGAGCAGGACTTCAAGGCCGCCGCCCGTCGCAACCGCATGCTTGCGGAATGGGCCGCCGGCCTGATGGGCCTGGAATCGGTCGAGGAATACGTGCGCGCCGTGGTGAAGGCTGATTTCGAACAACCCGGCGATGACGACGTCCTGCGCAAGGTCTTCGGCGACCTCAAGGGCTCGGGCGTGACCGTCAGCGAGGGCGAGGTCCGGATGAAGATGGACGAGCTGCTGGCCCAGGCCCGCGATCAGATGAAGAACGGCGGCTAGTCTTCGAGGGCCCTTCGCAGGCCCCTCCACCTGGTCGCCTTTTCGAGGAATGGTTGGCTTGCATGGGCCGGGCTGGACGACGGTAGCGTCACCAGCTCCAGCCGGTCTGTGTGCGTGGCCAGCAGCCTGCCGCCGTCTCTGGCCGCCTTGCCGCCGTTGAACGCCACCATCCGCAGGTCCGGCAGGGTCCCAACCAGCGCCGCCAGGTCGTTGTGCGCCGCGTCGCGAATCGCGGTGTCGAGGCTGCCGGGCCGGGTGGCCTCGCCGACAACGTCCCAGAGGCCGACCCGATGGCGCAGCAGCGCAGCCAGGCGGTCGTCATAGGGCAGGGCGGCGATCTCCTCGCCGATGACCTCGCCCATCAGCCGCCAGAAGGCGTTCTGTGGATGGGCATAGTAGCGTCCGGCCGCCAGCGAGGCCTCGCCGGGCAGGCTGCCCAGCACCAGCAGCCGCGTGTCTGCCGCGACGACCGGCGGGAAGCTGCGCTTACGCGTTGGCCTGTTCCCCGAACACCCGGGCGAAGATCGTGTCCACGTGTTTGAAGTGGTAGCCGTTGTCGAACAGGTCCTCGAGCTCGGCATCGGTCATATTCGCGCTGACGAACGGGTCGGCCTTGAGGAAGTCGATGAACCGGCCCTCGCCGCGCCAGACCCTCATGGCGTTGCTCTGAACGGCCGCATAGGCCTCCTCGCGGCTGACGTCCTTGTGGGTCAGGGCCAGCATGACGCGCTGGCTGTGGACCAGGCCGCCGAGGCGGTCGAGGTTCTTGAGCATGTTCTCCGGATAGATCACCAGCCGCTCGACCACCCCGGCCAGACGGCGCAGGGCGAAGTCGAGGTGGATCGAGGCGTCGGGCGCGATACCGCGCTCGACCGAGGAGTGGCTGATGTCGCGCTCATGCCAGAGGGCGACGTTCTCAAGCGCCGGCACGACCGCCGAGCGGACCAGACGGGCGAGACCCGTCAGGTTCTCGGTCAGGATCGGGTTGCGCTTGTGCGGCATGGCCGAGCTGCCCTTCTGGCCGGGATCGAAGGGCTCTTCGGCCTCCAGCACCTCGGTGCGCTGCAGGTGGCGGATTTCGATGGCCAGCCGCTCGATCGAGCTGGCGACCACGGCCAGCGCCGCAAACCAGGCGGCGTGGCGGTCACGGGGAATGACCTGGGTCGAGACGGGCTCGACGACCAGGCCCATCTTGTCGGCGACATGCTGTTCGACCCGCGGGTCGACGTTGGCGAAGGTGCCGACGGCGCCGCTGATGGCGCAGGTCGCGATCTCGAACCTGGCCATGGCCAGCCGTTCCTTGGCCCGCTGGAACTCGGCGTAGTGGCCGGCCAGCTTCAGGCCGAAAGTGGTCGGCTCGGCGTGAATGCCGTGGCTGCGGCCAACGGTCGGGGTGAGCTTGTGCTCGAAGGCCCGGCGCTTGAGCGCGGCCAGCACCAGATCGACGTCTTCCAGCAACAGATCGGTGGCGCGCGACATCTGTACGGCCAGGCAGGTGTCCAGCACGTCGCTGCTGGTCATGCCCTGGTGCAGGAAGCGGGCTTCGGGACCGACCACTTCCGACACGTGGGTCAGGAAGGCGATGACGTCGTGTTTGGTGGTCCGTTCGATCTCATCGATGCGGTCTGAGTCCCAGACAGCGTCCTTGCCGCCGGCCCAGATGGCCTCCGCGGCGGCCTTGGGGATTGTTCCAAGCTCCGCCATGGCGTCGGCCGCGTGGGCCTCGATCTCGAACCAGATCTTGTACCGGGTCTCGGGAGACCAGATGGCGACGGCGTCGGGGCGGGCGTAGCGAGGGATCATGCCGCCCGCTACGCCCTTGACGCCCTTACCGTCAACCGCCCGCGGTCGACTTCATGTGTTTGACCATGCCGATGGCCGCCAGGAAGTAGTGCACCGAGGCCCAGGCATAGAAGCAGAGCGAGATGATGATCGCCTGCCGCGCGCCCATCGAGCCGGCCGTGTGACAGGCCGCGCCCAGCGCCTCGGCCGCGCCCTCCGGAGCCTTGCCGCCCGGGCATTCCTTGATGAAGTCGCCGACGCCGACATCGCCGCTGAAGCCCTGGAACAGGCCCGCCACGCCGAGACCCGGGTGACTGAAGTTGAACTGACCGAGCATGTCACTGAGCCAGCCGGTGAACACCGGCCCGCCGCCCAGGGCGATCAGATTGAGGAAGAAGAACAGCAGGGCCGTGGCGGTCGCCCGCTGCGTCACCGGCACCGAGTTCTGCACCACGCCGAACGTCGGGCCCAGGTAGGTGTAGTGGAAGATGCCCGGCACCAGCAGGATCATGGCCGCGGCCTGCCAGGTGTTCTGCAGATAGGCGGCGATGTAGATCGGGGTGGCGATCATCAGGCCGATGGCCGGCACCAGCGGATACCAGATGGCGCTCTTGCGAGCCGCGCGATCCGCGACGAAACCGCCAACCAGCGTGCCGATGCCGGCCGAGAAGCCGCCGACCAGGCCGGTGATCAGGCCCACGGTCGCATAGTCGAGGCCGAACTGGCGGACGAAATAGGCCGGCACGAATGCGCCCGAGCCGTAGGATCCGAACGAGGCGATGGTGACGCCGAGCACCATGTGCAGGACCGGCCACTTGCCGAACAGCACCTTGGCCACGCCGCCCAGTTCCCGGAACTCCTCGCCGAGCGAGAACGGTTTCGGCGTCGCCGCGACGGGCGCGGTGACATCTTCCGGCTCGATCGGATGTTCGACGACGTCGGAGTGTCCGCGCGGCGGCTCCTTGACCAGCCATTTGAACAGCAGCGCCAGGATCAGGCCGGGCAGGCCGACGACGACGAAGGCCACCCGCCAGCTGAAGGCCTGGGTCAGCCAGCCGCCCGCCACGGCGCCGATCATCGTCCCCAGCGGAATGCCAAAGGCGTAGATCGAAAGAGCGGACGCCCGCTTCTTCGGTTCGAAATAGTCGCTGATCAGCGAATGGGACGGGGGCGAACAGCCCGCCTCGCCGATGCCGACGCCGAAGCGGAGGATGGCCAGCATGACGAAGTTCTGGGCGGCGCCGCACAGCGCCGTGAAGCCGGACCAGATGATCAGCGACCAGGTGATGATGTTGACCCGGCTCTTGCGCTCGGCCAGCCGGGCGATCGGGATTCCGAGGGTCGTGTAGAGCAGGGCGAAATACAGGCCGCCGAGCAGCCCCAGCTGGGTGTCGGTCAGTTTCAGGTCGACCTTGATGGCCTGACCGATGGTGGCGATGATCGTGCGATCAATGAAGTTGAACGTATAGGCGGCCAACAGCATGCCAAGAACGAGCGTCTTGTAGCCGTTGGAGTAGACGGGCCGCGCGGTTCCCCCCGCCGTCACATCGGTCATCCGGATAGTCCTCCCCTGTCGTTGGGCAGCACTCTAGCCGTGCCGCCCAAAGGATCGCCAGTGGCGATTTGAAACACCGGTATGGCGTCAGCTGACCATGTCGTCCTTGATCGTCTTGCGCGCGATCCAGAACAGCACGGCGGCGACCAGCATCGAGGAGGCCGATGTCATCAGCGCCCAGCGGATGCCTTCGCCGGCGCCCATGCCCAGCCCGTCGGCGTAGAAGTCGCTCAGCGCGCCCACCGCCAGCGGCCCGAAGCCGAGACCGATCAGGTTGATTATGAACAGGATCACCGCCGCCGCCGTGGCGCGGGTCTGCGGCCGGACGAGGCCCTGCACGCTGCCATAGACCGGGCCGTACCACATCGAGTTGAGGAAGGTCGGAATGGCCAGCACCACCATGGCGGCGACCATCGACGGCGTCGTCATGCCGAAGATATAGAACGGCGCGCCGACGATCGCAGCCACGGCCGGCAGGGTCATTTGACCCTGGGGGCCCGTCTTGCCCAGACGATCGCCGATCACCCCGCCGAGGAATGATCCCAGAATCCCCGCCGTGCCCCCGATGAAGCCGAGGGTGAGGCCGAGGAACCCGGCCGTACCGAGGCCCAGGCTCTTCGCCGCCGCGGCCGCTTCAGCCGCGTGGTTGCGGAAGTAGAACGAGCCGATGAAGGCGGCGCTGCCGTAGCCGGCGAATGCGATGATCGCCGCCCCGATGGCCATCAGCCAGAAGGTCTTCTTGCTCGCGATTTCCTTCAGCGCTTCGCCGACGCCGGGACCGGCATGCGGGACACCCTTGATCGCCGCCCTGCGTGGCTCCTTCAGGGTGAAGAAGGCCAGCAGCGCCATCACCAGGCCAGGCGCGCCGGCCACGAGGAAGGCGGCACGCCAGCCCCAGGCGTCGGCGATCACGCCGCCCATGGCCATCCCGAGCAGTGAGCCGAGTGGCGTGCCGATGGAATAGAAGGCGATCGCCGAGGCGCGCTTGTCGCGCGGGACATAGTCGGTGATCAGCGAATGGGCCGGCGGCGTGCAGCCTGCCTCGCCGACGCCCACGCCGATCCGCGCCAGGATGAGCTGCGGGAAGTTCTGCGCGAGTCCGCACAGCAGGGTAAAGCCGCTCCACGCCGCGATGGCCCCGGAGATGATCCAGGCGCGGTTGGCGCGCTCGGCAAGCCGCGCGATCGGCAGGCCCAGCACGGTATAGAACAGCGCGAACGCCAGGCCGGTCATCATGCCCAGCTGCCAATCGTGCAGACCCAGGTCCTTCTTGATCGACTCGGCCAGGATGTTGACGACCTGTCGGTCCAGGAAGTTGAGGGTGTAGATCACCAGCAGCAGGGTCAGGGCGTAGCGACGGTATCCGTTGCTGACCAGGGGAATGGACTCGGGAGCGGCAGACTCCTCCGCCGGCGCGACCGCGTCGGTCATCTGAACGCTTCTCCCTGACACATGCTTGTTCTCGTTCTTGTGGCAGCTTAGGTGCACGTCAGCGCGCCTGGTCAATCACGGCTGCGTGATCACAGGGAAGGGCGGACATGGAACTCGTCATCGGCACCAAGACCTGGTCGACCTGGTCCCTTCGGCCGTGGCTGGTGATGAAGGCCACGGGCGCGCCCTTCACCGAAACGCTGGTCCAGCTGCGCGAGGTCGAAACCTCGACCCAGGAGATCCTGAGGCACTCGCCGTCTGGCCTGGTCCCGGTGCTCAAGGACGGCGATCTCACGATCTGGGACTCGCTGGCGATCTGCGAGTACCTGGCCGAGCGGTTCCCAGCGGCGAAGCTGTGGCCGGAGGACCCCGCCGATCGAGCGCTTGCCCGGTCCGCGACAGCCGAGATGCACAGTGGCTTCCAGTCCCTGCGCGGCGAATGCCCGATGGACCTCTCGCTGATGACGACGGCGGACCTGTCCGACGCGACGCAGGCCAACGTGCGTCGACTGGTTCAGCTGTGGTCCGGCCTGCTGGAGCGTTCGGGCGGCCCGTTCCTGTTCGGCGGCTGGACCATCGCCGACGCCTTCTTCACGCCGGTCGCGACGCGCTTCCGCAGCTACGGAATCAAGACCGGCGACCACGGCGACGCAGGCGCGGCCGGGCGGTACGTCCAGAAGCTGCTGGAAACGCCTGACTTTCTCGCCTGGGAGCGCGACGCCCTGAACGCCTGATCACGGACCGGCGCCCGCGAGTTGACTCGCCCGTGATCGAGCGGCGTGATCCAGAGGCGCTCCCAAACGTAGACTGTGCGGGGGCACGGAGACGACCATGCTGATCCGACACGCCGGCGACCTGACCGAAAACGACGTGACGCCGCACGACGTCTATCTGCGACGCCGAGAATTCCTCGCGCTCGGCGCCGCGGGCATCGGGCTGGGTCTGGCGGGCGAGGCCGCCGCGATCCCGTTGAAGGGCAATCCGAGCCCCTATTCGACGACCGAGCCGAAGACCTCGAAGGAGGACGTCACCGGCTACAACAATTTCTATGAATTCGGCGTCGACAAGGACGACCCGGCCCGCAACGCCGGCTCGCTGAAGACCTCGCCCTGGACGATCAGGATCGACGGCGAGTGCGCCAAACCGGGCACGGTCGACCTCGCCAGCTTTCTACGCGGCAACACCCTGCAGGACCGGGTCTATCGCCACCGCTGTGTCGAAGGCTGGTCCATGGTCATCCCCTGGCTCGGCGTGCCGCTGGCCGATCTGCTGAAGCGGCACCAGCCGACCAGCAAGGCGAAGTACGTTGCCTTCGAAACCCTCTATCGGCCCGAGGAGATGCCCGGCCAGAAGCGCCGTGTGCTGGACTGGCCCTATCGCGAAGGTCTGCGCATCGACGAGGCGATGAACCCGCTCGCGTTCATGGCGGTCGGCCTCTACGGCGAGACGCTGCTGAACCAGAACGGCGCGCCGATGCGGCTGGTCGTGCCGTGGAAATACGGCTTCAAGAGCATCAAGAGCATCGTTCGCATCAGCTTCACCGAGACCCAGCCCCGTACCGCCTGGAACATGTCGGCGCCGCAGGAATACGGCTTCTATTCCAATGTGAACCCGCAAGTGGACCACCCGCGCTGGTCCCAGGCCTCCGAACGGCGCATCGGCGAATTCCGCCGCCGGCCAACGCTGATGTTCAACGGCTACGGCGACCAGGTGGCGTCGCTCTATCGCGGCATGGACCTGAAGAAGTTCTACTGATGAACCGCAAGACCGTGGACGGGATCGTCATCTGGGCGGTCTCGCTGGCCTGTCTGCTGCCTCTGCTATGGCTGGTGTGGCGCGGCTATCAGGGCGAGCTCGGCGCCAACCCGATCGAGAAGGTGATCCGCAATCTCGGCGTCTGGGGCCTGCGGCTGCTGATCATCGGCCTGACCATCACACCGCTTGCCAGGATCCTGAAACAGCCGCGCCTGATCCGGGTGCGGCGACCGATCGGCCTGTTCGCGTTCGGCTATATCGTGCTGCACCTGTCGACCTACATCGGCGTGGACCAGTATTTCGACTGGCACGCCATCTGGAAGGACATCCTCAAGCGGCCTTTCATCACGATCGGCATGGCGGCCTTCGTGATGCTGATCCCGATGGCGGCGACGTCGTTCAACGCCGCGATCCGCCGGCTCGGGCCGCTGAACTGGCGTCGACTGCACCGGCTGATCTACCTGATCGTGCCGATGGGCGTGGTGCACTATTTCCTGCTGGTGAAGGCCGATCACCGCCCACCGCTGATCTACGGCGCGATCGTGCTGCTGCTGCTGGGGTACAGGACGGTCGCGGCCGCCAGAGCAAGGGCCTAGATGTCGAAGCTATGAAGGTTGTTCACCCGGGGTTGGGTTGAGAGAGTGGGGTTGCG
>CAZISF010000076.1:0-15369 GCA_964541915.1 uncultured Caulobacter sp. | reverse complement strand
TGATCGAGGCGGCCGAGAACGGCAAGAACGTCACCGCCCTGGTCGAGATCAAGGCGCGCTTCGACGAGGAGAACAACCTGCGCTGGGCCAAGGACCTGGAGCGGGCGGGGGTGCATGTCGTATTCGGCTTCGTCGAGTACAAGACCCACGCCAAGCTCAGCCTGGTCGTCCGGCGCGAAGGCGAGACCCTCCGCACCTACTGCCACTTCGGCACCGGCAACTATCACCCGACCACGGCCCGGATCTATACGGACCTTTCGCTGTTCACGACCGACCCGGCGCTGGGTCGCGACTCCGCGCGGCTGTTCAACTACATCACCGGATATGCCCAGCCGCAGCGGCTGGAAAAGCTGAGCTACAGCCCCGAGACGCTGAAAACCGACCTGATGGGCCTGATCGCGACCGAGGCCGAGAACGCCCTGGCCGGCAAGCCGTCCGGCATCTGGGTCAAGCTGAACGCCCTCGTTGATCCCGAGATTATCGACGCGCTCTACCGCGCCAGTCAGATCGGCGTTCGCATCGAGCTGGTGGTGCGAGGCATCTGCTGTCTGCGGCCGGGCGTGCCGGGCCTATCGGACAACATCCGGGTCAAGAGCATCGTCGGCCGCTACCTGGAGCACAGCCGAATCGTCGCCTTCGCCAACGGCAAGCCGATGCCGAGCAACCGCTCGAAGGTGTTCATCAGTTCGGCCGACTGGATGCCGCGCAACCTCGACCGCCGGGTCGAAGCCCTCACGCCGATCGACAACCCGACGGTCCACCAGCAGGTGCTGCAGCAGATCATGGTCGCCAACCTCAACGACGAGGCGCAGAGCTGGACGCTGGACAGCCAGGGCGGCTATCACAGGGATCCCGCATGGGACCGCCCGGGCGCCTTCTCGGCCCACGAATACTTCATGACCAATCCCAGCCTGTCAGGCCGGGGACACAAGGTGCGCGACCTGCCTCAAGCCTTCGACCATGTCGGCCCTCGGCGTTAGCACGTCGACTCTGGAAAGCCGCACCCGAAGCGTGCGCGACGCCGCCGTCATCGACGTCGGCTCCAACTCCGTGCGTCTGGTGCTGTACCGGCTCGACGGGCGCGCGATCTGGACGGTCTATAACGAAAAGGTGCTGGCCGGCCTCGGCCGTGACCTCGGGACGAGCGGCAGGCTGTCGCCTGGCGGCGTCGACGCGGCCCTGTCAGCGCTGCGACGGTTCCGGGCGGTGCTCGACGCGGCGAGGCCGGACGATATCTTCACCGCCGCGACCGCGGCCGTGCGCGAAGCCCTCGATGGCGCGGATTTTGTCGGCCGCGTCCAGGCCGAGACCGGTCTGACCCTGCGGGTGCTGAGCGGTCAGGAAGAAGCGCGTTATGCGGCGCTCGGGGTGCTTGCCGGATCGCCTGAAGGCGATGGCGTGGTCGGCGACCTCGGCGGCGCCAGCCTTGAGCTGGTCCGACTGACCGGCGACGGCCCCGTCGAAGGCGCGACCCTGGCGCTGGGCCCGTTCGCCCTGGCTGGTGTGCGCCCGGACAAATTGCGCGACGAGATCGCGGGTCGTCTCGCGCCGCATGCGCCACGCTTCCGGACGACGAGCTTCCAGGCCGTTGGCGGCGCATGGCGCAACCTGGCCCTGCTGCATATGCGGATGAGCGGCTATCCGCTGCAGATCGTTCACCAGTACGAGATGAGCCGAGCCGATGCGCTGGACGCCGCCCGCTTCATCAGCCGCCAGTCGCGCGCTTCGCTGGAAGCGATCGAGGGGGTATCAAAGAAGCGCCTCGAGACCCTGCCTCACGCGGCCATGGTGCTCGAGGCGCTGATCGATCAGCTGGATATCGAGCGCATCGCCATCTCCGCCTACGGCCTGCGCGAGGGCCTGCTGCTGGAGGCCATACCCCCGGAAACCCGACGGCTGGATCCCCTGATCGAAGGCTGCGCGGCGCTGACCGGCCAGCAGGGTATCGATGAAACGCTGGGACCGACGCTGGAGGCCTGGCTGGGCCCGGTGTTCGAAGCCCTGCCGGCGGCGTTCGGTTCCCGGGACGGCGTACTGCGCGCGGCGGCCTGCCGGCTGGCCGATCTCGGCGCCCGACTGCATCCCGATCATCGCGCGGACCTGGTCTTCGAACAGGTGTTGCGCGCGCCCGTCGCCGGCCAGAGCCATACGGAGCGCGCCTTCCTCGCCGTGGCGGCCTTCGCCCGTCACACCTCCGCCTCGTCCATTCCAGAGGGCGCGACCCTGTCCCGCCTGCTCACCGAGAGCCAAAGGCGGCGAGCCCGGGCGCTCGGCGCGGCGATCCGGCTGGGTTGCGACCTGTCTGGCCGAAGCTCCGTGCTGCTGGCCCAGTCGCGGCTCGGTCTTAGCGACGGCAAGCTGGTGCTGACCGCCGCCGAGGGCTGGTCGGACATGCTGCTGGGCGAACAGACCGGCCGCCGCGCGGCCCATTTGGCGGGCCTGCTGGGCGTCAAGCTGGAGATCCGGCGGGGTTAGGGCGCCGCCCTCCCCCTACTCGGTCGGCATCGTCCGTTCGCGGACCGCGATCCGTCCCAGGATGCCCTTGACGATCAGGTCCATCGCCGTGCCCTCGCGATAGTCAGCTGCTGCAACGAAGTTGACGCGGTCATCCGCGATCAGACGGTGGAGCTTGTCCTGGTCGCGCGGTTCGGTGCGAGGGTCGTACGCAGCGATCGAGTGGCCGCCCTTGGTGTGCATCATCTTCATCGTCGGCACATCGGTATCGCCGTCGCCGATGAAGATCATCCGCTCGAACGGCACCGGACGGTCCTCGTCAGGCATGTAGCGGTTGATCCGCTCATGCTCCCAGTTGTTGTGCACGCCCTTGTTGATGCGGAACAGGTACTGGGTCTTGGTCGTGTAGTTGATCCCCACGGCCGGCCAGACCGCCACCTCGTTGTCGTCGAAGACATAGTGCGAGGCGAAGACATGCTCGAACCGGTCGTGGATCGGGCAGCCCTCGATCATCTCCTGCAGCCCGCTGGACAGGATGTAGTGCTGGATCGTGAGGCCGTAGTTGGCGCCGAAGGTGTTGATCCGGTCGAACCAGCTGCCGTCCTTGATGCCCTCGAACAGCGGCACGTCCTTGCCGTGGTCGCGCAGCATCTGGCGCGTGACCGTGGCGCCCTTCTCGCGCGCCGTCTGCAGCATCAGCTGCATGTACATCAGGATGTCGTCCCCATCAGCGGCAATCGTCCGTGGGCGGACTGTATCGTACCAGAACTGCTTTGGCGTCATCCCGAGGATTTCAGGGATGAAACTGGTTTCCTGCATGTTTCCGCGGGCCAGGGTCCCATCGAAGTCGTAGATCAGGGCGGTGGTGCGAACGGGCTGGGGCATCGGAATTCCTGTCACTTGCGGCCGAACACATAACGCCAGCCGCGCCGGTTGGGAAACGCCCCTTCACGACCGCTGATCGGCATGCCAGCCTCTCAGCAGGGTTGGGGGAAACGGCGCATGACGATCTTCGAATACGTGATGATCCTGCTGTCGGTGGTCATCTCGCTGGGTCTTGCGCGGATCCTCGAGACCCACGCGCAGCTGATGAAGCACGGCAAACGGGTCAGATGGTCGCCGACCTATCTTCTCTGGCTCGTCGTGCTGCTGTTCTCGCACATCGATATCTGGGCCAGCCTCTGGCAGCTGCACGATCACGCCCGCTGGAGCGCAACCGATGTCGGCGCCACCCTGCTGGCCTGCGGCGTGCTGTTCTACAGCGCCATCTTCGCCACGCCGGACATGGACGGCGACGGCGAGATCGACCTGTGGGCGTTCCACATGGCCAACCGGCGGCGCTATCTCGGCGCCCTGCTGGCCTACATGGCGCTCGGCGCGTGGCTGAACGCCACCCTGATGAGCGAGGCTTTTTCGGCCTCGAACCTGACCGCCGCCGCGCCGATGTTCGCCATCCTGCTGGCGGCGCTGTTCATCAGCAACCGCTGGGTCCAGCGCCTGATGCCGGTGCTGACCCTGGTGCTGATGGCGTTCTATTTCGCCCAGTACCTGCCGGCGGTCGGTTCCTGACGGGGGTCAGCCGGCCGCCGTCTTCGGGGCCCGGCGAACCTCGACGACCCGCACCCGCGTGCCGTCCAGCACAAGAGCCAGTTCGCCGCGCTTCAGCTTGAGGGCGTCGGCGCCGAACGCCTCCAGCCGCCAGCCCTGAAGCGCGCCGACGTCGGCGTTGTCGTCGTTGGCGATCTTTTCCAGGTCCGAAACCGTGGCCAGCAGCTTTGACGCCACGCCGGCGTCCTCGGCCCGGGCCTTGAGCAGCACCTTCAGAAGCTCCACCACCGCGCCGGCGGCGGCGTTCTGAGGGCCGCGTTCGCGGTCGATCTTGGGGGCGTAGCCGTCGGGATCCTTGAGCGCCTCGCGAATGGCCTCGAGCAGATCGGGGCCGAACTTGCTGCCCGAGAAACCCTTGGGGACCCCGCGCAGCCGGTCCATGGCCGCCGCGTCGGTCGGCGCCTGGGCGGCCAGTTCGTCGATCGCGTCGTCCTTGAGGATGCGGCCGCGCGGCTGGTCGCGCTGCTGGGCCGTGCGCTCGCGCCAGGCGGCGACCGCCTTGAACACGGCGAGATATTTCGGGACATGCTTGCGCGGCTTGAGCCGCTTCCAGGCGTTCTCCGGCTCGACATCGTAGAGCGCCGGGTCCGTCAAGGCCGCCATCTCCTCCTCAACCCAGGCAAGGCGTCCGTCCTTCTCAAGCCGCGCGCGCAGCTTCGGATAGAGCTCGGCCAGATGGGTCACATCGGCGATGGCGTAGGTCAGCTGGTTGTCGCTCAGCGGACGCCGGGCCCAGTCGGTGAAGCGACTCGACTTGTCGAGGTCGATCTTCAGCATCTGGCGCACCAGGGCGTCATAGGCGATCTGCTCGCCGAAGCCCGCCGCCATGCCGGCGATCTGGGTGTCGAACAGCGGCCGGGGCATGGCGCCCAGGTTGTTGAAGATTTCCACGTCCTGGCGGGCGGCATGGAACACCTTGTCGACCGTCTCGTCGCGGAGAATGTCGAGCAGGGGGCTGAGATCAAGTCCATCGGCCAGCGGGTCGATACAGGCTTGCGCGCCGTTGGGCGCCGCCACCTGGATCAGGCACAGCTTCGGCCAGTACGTCGTTTCGCGCATGAACTCGGTGTCCACGGCGATGAACGGCTGTCCTTGGAGAGACTTGCAGAAATCCGCCAGCTGGGCGGTGGTCGTAATAGGCTGCATCGGGTAGCTATAGCGCCGCCTAGGGCCGAGTCTGCAAGAGATCAGGTCGTTGCGCCTTATTTTCGTTCTCAATCGTTGCCGCGAAGCCTCCCCGAGCACCCCATGACCGATCGGCCCAACGGCCTTACCTATGCCCAGGCGGGCGTTGATATCGACGCCGGCAATGCGCTCGTCGAAGCCATCAAGCCCCTGGCGAAGGCCACCGCGCGCCCGGGCATGCAGGGCGGACTGGGCGGCTTCGGCGCGCTGTTCGACCTCAAGGCCGCCGGCTACGTGGATCCGCTGCTGGTCTCGACCACCGACGGCGTCGGCACCAAGCTGAAGATCGCCATCGAGACGGGCCTGCACGACACGGTCGGCATCGACCTGGTGGCCATGTGCGTCAACGACCTGTTGGCCCAGGGCGCCGAGCCGCTGCTGTTCCTCGACTACTTCGCCACGGGAAAGCTGGACGTAGCCACCGCAACGCGTGTGGTCGCCGGCATCGCCGAGGGCTGCAAGCTGGCCGGCTGCGCGCTGGTCGGCGGCGAGACGGCCGAGATGCCGGGCATGTACGGCGACGGCGAGTACGATCTGGCCGGCTTCACCGTCGGCGCGGTCAACCGCGACGGCGTGCTGCCGCGCCTCGACGACCAGCGCGCAGGCGATGTGCTCATCGGCCTGGCCTCTAGCGGCCCGCACTCCAACGGCTATTCGATGGTTCGCAAAGTCGTCGACCGCTCGGGCCTGGCCTGGGACGCGAAGAGCCCGTTCGGCGACGGCACGCTGGCCGAAAGCCTGATGACGCCCACGCGCATCTACGTGAAGTCGACCCTGCCGCTGATCAAGGCCGGCCGGATCAAGGGCGTGGCCCACATCACCGGCGGCGGCCTGATCGAGAACCCGCCCCGCGCCATCGCGGACGGACTGATCCCGCGCTTCGACTGGAACGCCTGGAGCCTCAGCCCGACCTTCCAGTGGCTGCAGCAAGTCGGCGGCATCGCCGAGCACGAGATGCGCCGCACGTTCAACTGCGGCGTCGGCTTCCTGCTGATCGTCGCGCGCGACGAGGCTTCCGGTGTGCTGGCCGACCTGCTGGACGCCGGCGAGGACGCCTTCGTGTGCGGCGAGCTGGCGAAGGGCTGACGCGCATGTGCGTCCTTCGAGCCCCGGATCAAGTCCGGGGTCGCTTGAGGCTCGCTCCTCAGGATGACACAGAGGGTCGGCCTTCAATGGTCTTCGTCATGATGAGGAGCGGCGCCCCGGGTCCGCGTCTCGAACCACGCAATGACTGACCCGCTTCCCTCAAAAACCCCTGTCGCCATCCTGATCTCGGGCGACGGGTCGAACATGGTCGCGCTGATCGAGGCCTCGCGCGCCGCCGACTGCCCCTATGAGGTGGCGCTGGTCCTTTCGAACAACCCCGACGCCGGGGGCCTGGCGAAGGCCGCAGCGCTGGGCGTGCCGACCCTGGCGATCGACCACCGGCCGCATGGGAAGGACCGCGAAGCGCATGAACGGCTGATCGACGCGGCGCTCCGGGAGGCCGGTGCGCAATACGTCGCCCTCGCCGGCTACATGCGGGTGCTGACGCCCTTCCTGGTCGAGGCATGGGCCGGCCGCATGCTGAACATCCATCCGTCCCTGCTGCCGAAATACCCCGGCCTCAACACGCACCAGCGCGCCCTGGACGCCGGCGACGCCGAGGCCGGCTGCACAGTGCATCTCGTTACAGCGGGAGTCGATGCGGGCCCGATTCTCGACCAGGCGCGCGTCCCGGTGTTGGCCGACGACACGCCGGCGATTCTGGCCGCACGTGTCTTGGCCGCCGAGCACCGGCTCTATCCGGCGGCGTTGGCGCGGTTGGTCGGGACCCGGACCCGGTCCGACGGTTGACGTTCGCCCGCCATGGTCGCTAGCGTTGCTCGACAGGGGACGTAGTCAGGTGGAATTCAAACGAACAATTCTCGCGGGCCTTGGCGTACTTGCCATAACGGCATCAGGGCCGGCTTTCGCGCAGGCCACCGGGCCGGTCTACACCTGCTCCAAGTCGGTCAAAGTGAGCGGCACGCCCTATGTCTTCGAGATTGCCTCTCTCCGTCTGCTGCCGGGCAACAGCTGGGACGTCGCGGGCGACACCATGCGGTTCGGCGGCGGTTTCATCTCCGTCAAGACGACCCGACCCTTTGACAGCTGGACGCCAACTGCAGCCGGTCGCGCCCTGATCGGTCCCAAGACGATCCGTCATCCTTCCCTGATCCTCAGCCGATCCTACCGGATGCGAGGCGGGGTCCTGGAACTGAAAGACGCCAAGATCGCCGCGGCAATGCCGAATTACATCTGGGGGGATTCAGGCGAAGCGTATGCGCGGAGGGATCAGAAGGGACGTTGGCTTCTGCTGGCTGGCGGCAAGTCGTTGGTGGACGTCCGCGAATCCTACGGCGTGATCGCGCGGACACCCGCCTATATCGAGACGATCGCCTTCAGTACGTCGCAGCCGCGACCGGGTCGCATAGGATACCAGCCGGCGCTCGATGGCTTGTCGGCCAGTGGGGCGACTTTGGAAATCCATGACGGGCCGACGCTGCTCGGCAGTGGGGCCATTGGCCCCGTTCGGCCGAGGTTCGAAGTGTTCGACCAGATCGCGAAGCAGGAAGTGGCCGTCTTCGCCCGCCCCGGATCAGCGAATCCGGCCGCGCAAGGTTGCGTGCCACGCTGATGGGCCGCCTGCGCGGCTGCGAGATCTGCCGCCGCCAGTGGCTGGTCGACGGCCGCCTCCCCAACCGTCTCGGCGCCAACGCCGGCGGGGCCGTGCTTTACCGCTGCGACGCCTGCCAGAGCTGGTGGGAGGAGACCCCGCGTGGAACACAGGCGATCACGGACGACGAAGCCCGCGAGAGCTATCCGGACCTGGTCTGACCTTCTCTCGATAGATCCGTCACCCTCGGGCTTGTCGCGAGGATGACGGGAGGGGGGTCTGTCTCGGAGCTGGCAGGGATCGCGTCCCCGCGTTCAGCAGGCCCGTCAGTCGTCGCCATAGACGGTGCTGGGAACGCCGTTGCGGCGCAGCAGGTCGGCCGCCAGCACAAGCCGCGAGCCGTACTCGGTCCCGTATTTCGCCTTGAGCTCGGTATACCAGACGGCGTGTCGAGTTGGCATCTCGGCCAGCAGCAGCCGCCACTCGGCGGCCACGTGCTTCTGGGCAGTCCGGTCGACCGCGGCGCAGTCCGGCTCGATCGGCATCTGGATGTCATGCCGCCCCCAGGCCCTGCCCTGTCCGAGCACGTCCAGAAAGTCCATCCGCGCCAGATCCGGCATGGCCAGCACGGTCGGCTCGTTGAGCCCCTCGGCCAGGATGGCTGTAAGGTTGGCCGCCCGGGCGGCCATGGCCGGTTCAGTGCAGGCTGTCTCCCAGTCGGGCGCTGATCGCGCGGCGAGGCTGTCGGCCCTGACCGTCTGCAACGCCGCGGTCAGAGCCGCGGAATCACCCGCGATCCAGGCGTCGATCACCGGATCGAGCTTCGCCGCGGCCAGACCGTCACCGAAAGCCGGGGCCGACGGCGCGCCGCCCGAGCATCCCGTCAGCAGCGCCGCCAATATCAGGCCCGGCAACGCGCGCCGCGCCCATGTCATCTGGATGTTCATCGCGACCCCTGCCTTCGGGCGTCTCTAGGTCGCCACGGCTGAACGCCTGATTAAGCGCGCTCTTCGACCAGCCGTATGATCGCCAGACCCGCGACCACCGCCGCAGCGCCCCAGAGCGCCAGGGTCCCCACCAGCAGGTAGGCCGCCGCGCCGATCGCTCCGCCCGCCGTCAGTCCGGCCCAGAGCAGCAGGTACGGCCCCCAGGCCCAGCGGTCGCCGCCCGTAAGCGCGGCGGCGATCCGTTGGCCAGCCTTGACCAGCGCGCCCGTCATGTAGGTCAGGCCGACGCCGACATCGCCGTTGCGCTGGAACACCGCGTTTTCCGCGCCCATGGCCAGCACCATCGCGGCGACGCCGGCCGCGCCATAGCCGACCATGAATAGCCCGGCGCTCGCTGTCAGGAGGCCGGCTTCCAGCACCAGCACCGCGGAACGACGATCCTCGCCCACACGACGGGCCAGAAGGGCGCCGAGCACGACGCCGGTAACGAACAGCGCGACAATGGACAGGACCGTCACCGCCGCCTGGACGTGGCCGGTCGCCAGGCCAACGCCCAGCCGGGTCGAGTTCCCGCTCATGAAGGAGACGAAGAAGCCGCCGAGCTTGAGGAAGCCGATCGCGTCGACATAGCCCGCAACGCCCGACAGGGCGGCGGCCAGGGCCACGTCTCGACGACCATAGTCCTTCATGCGCTGGCTCCGGATACGACAACGGCCGGATCGTCACCGATCCGGCCGCGCCGTGTCATGCAAAAAAGCCTGATGGCCTTAGCCGACGATGTCGGCGTCCGTGAAGAACTGGGCGATTTCGATGCCCGCGTTCTCGAGGCTGTCGGAGCCGTGCACCGAATTCTCGCCGATCGACAGGGCGAACAGCTTGCGGATCGTGCCTTCGGCGGCCTGTTCCGGGTTGGTGGCGCCCATGACTTCGCGATAGCGGGCCACGGCGTTGTCGCCTTCCAGCACCTGGACGACGACCGGCTCGGCGGTCATCTGGCCGACCAGTTCGCCGTAGAACGGGCGGGCGGCGTGGACTTCATAGAATTTCTTAGCCTGGGCTTCCGTCAGCTTGATGCGCTTCTGCGCCACGATGCGCAGACCCGCGCCTTCGATGACGGCGTTGACGGCGCCCGTGAGGTTCCGGCGCGTGGCGTCGGGCTTGATGATCGAGAAAGTGCGTTCAGTCATGGCTAGTTCAGAGCCTTACACATGAGGTGGTGTTTGGGAGGTCGCGGGCTTATAGCGGCGGGCCCCCGATCCGCCAACACTTCTCGAAAAGCGCTTTTGTCCCCCCACCATGCTTCAGATCAACGACCTCACCTTTGACGCCTGGGGGCGACGCTTCTTCGACAAGGCGGGCGTTTCCCTGCCGCCCGGCTCCAAGGTGGGCCTCGTCGGCCGCAATGGCGTCGGCAAGTCGACCCTGTTCAAGCTGATCATGGGCGAGCTGCAGGCCGGCGGCGACGAGATCAGCCTCCCGAAGAACACCCGCATCGGCCAGGTGGCGCAGGAGCATCCCGCGACGCCGGTCTCGCTGATCGACACCATCCTCGAGGCCGACGACGAGCGGCACGAACTGCTGACCCGGCTGGAGACGGCCGATCCCGAAGAGATGGGCGACATCTGGACCCGGCTGATCGAGATCGATGCCGACTCGGCGCCCTCGCGCGCCGCGGAAATTCTCGCCGGTCTGGGCTTCACCGTCGAAGATCTGCAAAGGCCGATGGCCGAGTTCTCCGGCGGCTGGCGCATGCGCGTGGCGCTTGCCGCCGCCCTGTTCAGCGAGCCCGACCTGCTGCTGCTCGACGAACCGACCAACTACCTCGACCTCGAAGGCGCCCTGTGGCTCGAGGCCCGGCTGAAGAAGTACCCGAACACCGCGCTGATCATCAGCCACGATCGGGAACTGCTGAACAACAGCTGCACCCACATCCTGCATCTCGCGGCGGCCAAGCTGGAAATCTACACCGGCGGCTACGACGACTTCGAAAAGCGCCGCGCGGAGAAGTCGCGCCTGCAGCTGTCGGCCAAGGCCAAGCAGGACGCCGAGCGCGCCCACCTGCAGGCCTTCGTGGACCGCTTCAAGGCCAAGGCCTCCAAGGCGGCGCAGGCGCAGTCGCGGATGAAACGGCTGGCCAAGATGGAGCCGGTGGCCACGACCATCGAGGAGCGCGTCGCGCCCTTCACCCTGCCCTCCCCGCCCCGCCCGCTGGCGCCGCCGCTGATCCGGCTGGAGAAGGCCAATGTCGGGTACGAGGACAGCAAGCCGATCCTGCGCAATCTCAACCTGCGCATGGACCTGGATGACCGCATCGGCCTGCTGGGCGTCAACGGGGCCGGCAAGTCGACTTTCGCCAAGCTGATCGCCGGCGCGCTGGGCGTGCAGAGCGGCGAATTCCATCGCGACCGCAAGATGAAGGTCGGCTGGTTCCACCAGCACCAGATCGAGGCGATGGATCCGGAGGACACCCCTTTGGAGATCATCCGACGGGCCATGCCGGACGCGTCGGAGTCCTCCCGCCGGTCGCGGCTGGCGCAGTTCGGCCTGGGCTTCGAGAAACAGGAAACCACCGTCGCCAACCTGTCGGGCGGCGAGCGGGCGCGGCTGCTGCTGAACATGGTGGCGATGGATGCGCCGCACATGCTGATCCTCGATGAGCCGACCAACCACCTCGACATCGACAGTCGCCGCTCGTTGCTGGATGCGCTGAACGACTATGAAGGCGCGGTCATCCTCATCACCCACGATCGTTCGCTGATGGAGCTGGTCGCCGACCGGCTGTGGCTGGCGGCGGACGGCACGATCAAGCCGTTCAACGGCGACATGGACGACTACGCGAAGTTCGTCATCGACAAGGCTCGCGTCGCCGCCCGCGCCCCAACCCAGGTGAAGGCGACGGAACCCGAGCCGGTGAAGGCCGCACCGCCGCCTCCGCCTCGCCCGTCAGCCGCCCAGGCCGGGCCCCTGAAGCGCAAGCTGGAGGCCGCCGAGGCCGTGGTCACACGCACGACCAAAGCGCTGGAAGAGATCGACGTCGTGCTGGCGGATCCGGCGCTCTACGTGAAGAACCCCGGACAGGCGGCGGATCTCGGTCAGAAGCGCATCAAGGCCCAGGCCGCGGTGGACAAGGCCGAGTCCGAATGGATGGCCATCGCCGAACAGCTGGCGGCGGCGGAAGGATAAGAGAGCCCCCGCGCGTTAGCGCTTTGGCTCCAGGCTCCGCAGATAGGCCGTCAGCGCCGAGACTTCGTCAGGATCGAGCGTCGCGACGGGCATCCGGGGATGAGTCGGGCGCGAGCCCTCTTCCTGAATCGCCTGCGACGGCAGCATGCCCTCGTCCAGCAGCTGGGCCAGGCCTCCGGCGGGGTAACGCCTGTGCAGGGTGCGAAACGGCGGCGCGTCGGCCAGCGGGCTCGCGCCCTCTCCGGCCGCATGGCATCCGCCACAGGCATGGTCCGCGACGCGTCGGCCATAGGCCAGTGTGGCCGGATCGGGATCGGCGGCCATCGCCGGAACGGATGTCGCCGACGCGAGCAGGAGCGCCAGGCTCAGGGCAACTGTGGATCTGGACACGGTGAACTCCGAACGGACGATCAACCGACTCTGGACGCTTCCGCACCGGACACCTTGACCGGGATCAACCGCACTTAACTTCCTTGATCACCCCGGTTTCGGAATCGAAGAAGATGTTCAGGCGGTCCGGACGGTAATCCATCGTCACGGGGCAGGTGGTACAGGCGACCCGTCGCTTTGACGGATCGGTGGGCACCGGAATACGGCTGCGGGGCTGGCCGACGAGCCATTGCAGATCCCGGGCGCCGCAGGCATCCGGCCGGGCGGGCGGTGGTAGCGGAATTGTCGGGGCGTCGGCGATGCTTGCAGGTGGCGCGGGTGGCGGCGATGGCGCGGCCGCACAGGCGGCCAGGCTGAAAAACACGAACAGGGTCAGTTGCTTCACGCGATTTTCTCCCAACCCCGTTGGTCGCCCTGCCGCCAGTAGCTGATCGGACGACCTTCGGCCTTGAAGGCCTTCCAGCGTTGCCGCGCCTGGGCCAACGCCGCCTCGTCGCGGCCGTCAAACAGGACGATGCAGCGTTCGTGCGATGACAGGTCGCCCGGCTCGGCGCCGTCGACCAGGAACAACGCCTGGGCGGTATTGGGCGTTTCCATACCGGTGGTCAGCAGCACAGGCTGGTGCTCGGCGAAGGGCTCGCCGGCCAGGCCGTGCGGCAGGAAGCTCTCGTCGCGAAAGCTCCACAGCCAGTTGTCGAGATGGTCGAGCCGTTCCTGTCCCGGGGTGCGGACAACGGCCCGCCACCCCTTCTTCAGCGTCTTGTCCAGCAAATCGGGCAACACCTGATCGAGCGATGATCGCTCAAGGTGGTAGAACCAGACTTCGCAGGACTCGGCCATGTCCGAACCCTAGCCCTCGTACTTGTCCGCCACCATCCGGTTCAGCAGCCGCACGCCGAAGCCGGTGGCGCCGTCCGGAATGGTCGGAACCGTCGAGGGCTTCTTCCAGGCTGTCGAGGCGATGTCGAGGTGCGCCCAGGGCAGCCCGTTGACGAACTTCTGCAGGAAGAGCGCCGCCGTGATCGATCCGCCCGCCCGGCCGTTTCCGGTGTTCTTGAGGTCGGCGATCATGCTCTCGATCTGCTTGTTGTACTGATCGGGCATCGGCATCCGCCAAAGCGGCTCGGCCTCGGCCTTCGACGCGGCCAGAAGATTATCTGACAACTCGTCGTTATTGCTGAACAAACCGCCCAGATCGTTACCCAGGGAGATGATGATCGCGCCGGTCAGCGTGGCAAGATCGACCATGAACTTAGGTTTGAAACGGTCCTGGCAGTACCAGAGGGCGTCGGCCAGAACGAGGCGGCCTTCGGCGTCAGTGTTGATGATCTCGATGGTCTGGCCCGACATCGAGGTGACCACGTCGCCCGGGCGTTGGGCATTGCCGTCGGGCATGTTCTCGACCAGGCCGAGGATGCCGACGGCGTTGACCTTCGCCTTGCGGCCGGCCAGCGCGTGCATGACGCCGGCCACGGCGGCCGCGCCGCCCATGTCCCACTTCATGTCTTCCATGCCGTCGGCCGGCTTCAGGCTGATGCCGCCCGTGTCGAAACAGACGCCCTTGCCGACAAAGGCGATCGGCTGGCTGTCGCCGCCGCCCTTCCACTGGATCACGGCCAGCTGGCTGTCGCGAACGCTGCCCTGGCCGACGCCGAGCAGGCTACCCATGCCCAGCTTCATCATCGCTTCCTCGTCGAGGATCTCGACCTCGAGGCCCAGCGACTCCAGCGCCTTGACGCGTTTGGCGAACTCGGCCGGGTACAGGACGTTCGGCGGCTCGGACACCAGATCGCGCGAGAAGTAGATCGCTTCGCCCAGCGCCTTGAGCGGCGCATAGGCGGCCTCGGCCGCCGCGGGATCGTCGGCGTGGATGACAACCGTCTGGACCGAGGGCTTGGCCTCAGGTTTCTCGGTCGTGCGGTAACGATCGAAGCGGTAGGCCGCAAGGGTCGCTCCCAGCGCAGCCTGCGCCGCCTCAGCCGCTGTCGCGCCCGGCAGCAGAACGTGCAGGGTGTCAGAGCCGCTGGACTTGGTGCTCTGGAAGGCCTGGGCCGCGAAACGCTCGGCGGCGTCCGCGTTCCAGTCCGCGCCGGCCCCGACAACGAGCAGACGCTGAACGTCCAGGCCCGCAGGCACGACCAGTTCGACCGTCTGGCCGGGTTTGCCCGTGAAACGACCGGCGGCGATGGCGCGCGAGACCGCGCCACTCGCGGCCTTGTCCAAATCCTCGGCGGCAGCGGAGAGCTTGCCCCCCTCGAAAGCCATCACGGCGACGGCGCCGCCCGTGGGGGCGACCGTCCGGTCAGCGGCGGCGAAAGCGATGCGCATGGAGCACTCCTCAAATCTGTCTGGCGGGCATAGTCCAACCCGCGACCATAGGAAAGCTTGGGCGGTTGTATCGGCCTTGGACGGGCGTATAGAACGGACGGCCCCCTGATTGGGGTTTCCCCAGACTCCAGACGGGTTCAGCTTCCTCCACGATGCGTCTTATCGAGCGCTATCTGTTTCGCCAGCTTCTGACCCCGACGCTTCTGGCGGCGGCGGCGCTGGGCGCGGTCGGCCTGTTGAGTCAGAGCCTTGGGCAGCTCGACATCATCATCGAGCAGCGTCAGACGGCCTGGGTGTTTCTGAAGGTCATCGTTCTGGCGATGCCCCAGCTGCTGAACCTGATCCTGCCGATCGCAGTGTTCGTCGCGGCGCTGGTGGCGCTCAACCGGCTGCATGCCGAGCATGAGCTCGTGGTCTGTTACGCTGCGGGCATGAGCCGCTGGCGGGTCATGGCGCCGGGCATGCGGCTGGCGGTGATGGCGACCCTGATCGGCCTTGCCGTGAACCTGTGGGTCCAGCCGGCGTCCTATCGGGCGATGCGCGAGATCTTCTACGCCGCCAAGACCGACCTGGCGGCGACGCTGGTGCGCGAAGGCGAGTTCACCGAACCGGCGCCGCGCCTGACCGTCTACGGCC
>CAZISF010000075.1:0-15375 GCA_964541915.1 uncultured Caulobacter sp. | reverse complement strand
CCCGCGCCTCTTCCGGCAGCATGATCGGCACGCCGTCGCGGATCGGATAGGCCAGCTTGGCCGCCTTGCTGACCAGTTCGCCGTTCGCCCGGTCATAGGTCAGCGGCGTACGGGTCACCGGGCAGATGAGGATCTCCAGCAGGCGGGGATCGACATCGGTGATGGTCTGTGCGGCGGCTTCGGTCATGGCGTCAGCTTCTACTGGATCGAACGGGTTTCGTCATCGCCGCCGGCGCCGTCGATTTCCAGCAGGGCGATCAAAGCCTCGGCCCGGTCGGCGATGGTCACGGCCTCAAGCAATGCCTGCTTCTCCGCGGCGTCGAACGGCAGACCCATCGCCAGACTGTTGATCAGAGCCCCGGATGGGGCCTGGCCGGCCGTGTCCCAATCGATTCCGAGACCGCGATGGTCGAGATAGCGACCAAGGGCGCGCAGGAAGCGGGGCTTGTCGATCCCGGTCGGGTCAGCCTCCTGACGCAGATCGTCCTCGAACGGCGCGAACCGCGCGCGGACCTGGCGATAGGGCGTGGCGACCGGCAGTTCATCGCCCAGCGCGAACCGGCACAGGCCGGTCAGGCTGATCAGGTACCGCCCGTCTGGCGTTTCGGCGAAGCTGGTGATCTTTCCCACACAGCCGATCGGCGCGAGCGCTGGACGCTCCGGATCGCCGCCGCGCGTCTGGACCATGCCGATGAGCCGGTCCGCGGCCATCGCGTCGTCGATCATGTTGAGATAGCGCGGCTCGAAGATGTTCAACGGCAGCTGGCCGCCGGGCAGCAACAGCGCGCCGTCCAGCGGAAACACGGCGATGGCCTGGGGCAGATCAACAGCCTTGCGATAACCCGTGACCATCGCGGTCTCCCTAGCTGAACAGGATCGCGGACAGGCGTCGCCGACCCTGTTTGGCGACCTCGGAGTTGAAGCCCGCGGCTTCGAACACGGTCAGAAGTTGCTTGCGGGCCGCCTGGTCGTTCCAGGTCTGGTCCTTGCCGATGATCGTCAGAAGGTGGTCGGCCGCCTCGTCCAGCCGGCCCTGACCGGCGAGCGCGCCGGCCAGATCGAACCGCGCCTGGTGATCGTCCGGATCGGCGGCGAGCGCGGCCTCGAACGGCGCGGTCTCTGAGGCCGCGCCTTCGGCGAGGGCGAGGGCCGCGCGCGCCGCGTCGAGGTCGGCGTTCTTCGCGCCCTCCGGCGCCATCGCCACGACTTCGGCCGCCCGTTCATAGTCGCCGCCGGCGATGTAGCAGCGGGCCAGGCCGCCGATGGCCGGCACGTTGGCCGCGTCCATCCGCAACACCGTGGCGTAGCCCTGCGCCGCGCCGCCCAGGTCGCCGAGGTCCATGGATTCCTTCGCCTGGGCGAGGACCTCGTCGATTTCCGAGGCCGGCGGCGGGCCGACCAGTTTCTCGACGAAGGCCTTCACCTGGCTGTCGGGCAGGGCGCCCATGAAGCCGTCGACCGGCTGACCGTTGACGAAGGCGTAGACGGTCGGGATCGACTTGACCTGTAACTGGCCCGCGTAGCCGGGGTTCTTGTCGACGTCGATCTTGACCAGTCGCACGGCCCCGCCCATCGCGGTGACGGCCTTTTCCAGCGCCGGCGTCAGCTGTCGACACGGGCCGCACCAGGTCGCCCAGAAGTCGACAATGACCGGCGTGGTCCGCGAGGCCTCGATGACGTCGGTCATGAAGCTGGCGTCCGAACCGTCCTTGATGCTGTCGCCGGCCGCCGCCGCGTTGCTGGCCTTGGGCGCCAGGCCCTCTCCGATCAGGGTCATCTCTTCCGTCCCGTGTGCGGGTCCGTCACCCGCGTTCAAACGCTTGTCCGACAAGATGGTCGCAGCCGCCCGCCGGTTCAATTCCACATCAGCCGCGAACGACCGCCATCGCGCCGAAATCGACAATCAGCGGCTCCACCCCCAGCGCCGCCAGGAACCGGCGGAAGCCGGCCTGAGACACGGCCGTGGTCGCGGTATTGGTCAGCGGGTGGAAGTTGACCGGATCGGCGGCCGCCAGGGCCGCGTCGAGCACGAACCGCACCCGGTGGTCCCCGTCATTGATCAGGCCGAACGCCGTCACGGAGCCCGGCGTCACGCCGAGCGTCTCCAGCATCAGGTCCGGACTGCCGAACGACAGCCGCGCGGATCCGATCACCGTATGAAGCCGCTTGAGGTCGATGGTCGTTTCACCGAGGGCCGAGATCAGCCAGAGCTGGCCTTTGGCGTCCTTGAGGAACAGGTTCTTGGTGTGCCCCCCGTGCAGGGCCGCCTTGATCTCGTCGCCCTCGCCGACCCGGAACACGGCCGGATGATCGAGGGTGGTGGCGACGACGCCCTGGGCGTCCAGAAAGGCCATGAGGTCCGCGCGCGTCTTCATGGTCGTCCAGATAGCGAAACCAAGGCGCTTGCGGAACCGCCTCCCGCGGGCGAGAGGTTGGCGAACGACCCATCATGGAGCCCGCCATGCTTCTGGAATGCTACCCGACAAGCCAGCGCCCGCCGGACATCGTGCCGGGACGGCCGCAGCGGGCGTGGATGGACGCGTTCGCCGAACGCCACCCCTACCGCTGCCTGCCGCTGTCCATGGCCAACTCGTCCGGCTGGGAAATCCTCTGCCCGGTCGGTTTCACGGCCGAATGGAACGGCGGCGCGCACCAGGACTGCATCACCCTGACGCCCGATCAGCCCCATCCGGACTTCCACGACTTCGCCAAGAGCCACTTCTCGCGCGGCATCGTCACCTTTCATCCGGGTTACCTGTTCCGCACCCCGCCCGGCTGGTCGATGTGGGCAGGCGGCCCGCCGAACCATGTCAAGGACGGCATCCAGCCGCTGGCCGGCCTCGTCGAGACCGACTGGCTGCCCTTCCCCTTCACGATGAACTGGATCTTCACCCGTCCGGGCCGGGTGCGCTTCGAGCGCAGCGAGCCGTTCTGCTTCATCACCATGCTTCAGGACAAGGCGCTCGCCCAGGTTCAGCCGGTGACCCGCTCGCTGGCCTCCAACGACGACCTGCGCGCCCAGTACGACGCCTGGTTCCGCCAGCGCGAGGAGTTCAACCGCCGTCTGATGAAGCAGGATCCGGACGCCGTGCGCGACGCCTGGCAGCGCTACTATTTCAAGGGCGAGATGCCGGAACAGACCGGCGCCGCGCCGGCCAACCACGTCAACAAGCGCCGCCTGAAGGCTCCGCGTCTCGGCGTGTAAATCGGCGGTCGGAGGCGCTTGCAAAGGCCTGTCCCCTCTGCCATAAGCCGCCTCTCGATTTTCGGGACGCCCTCCAAGAGCGTCCCTGGAGCGCGGGCGTAGCTCAGTGGTAGAGCACAACCTTGCCAAGGTTGGGGTCGAGAGTTCGAATCTCTTCGCCCGCTCCATTAAATCGCGAAAGACCTGAACAGGACGGCCCCGCAAGGGGCCGTTTTGCGTTTGGGGCCGTTACACAGATTGCCCCCGCGCCGCTGATGCGCTTCCTTGTCGGCGACTCCGGATCAACCGGACGCGGGAGCGAAACACATGACGGCGACATCCTGGGCCTCGGGCCTTCAGCTTCGGTCTCTGGTCAAGGCGGAGGGCGTGCTCGAGCTGTCGCTGGTGCAGACGCCGACGCCGGCGCCGGGCCCTGGCGAGGTGGTAGTGCGGGTCGAAGCCTCGCCGATCAATCCTTCGGACCTCGGCCTGCTGATCGGCCCGGCCGACATCAGCACCGGGCGGGTCACGGCCGGCGCCGACGGCCCGGTGGTGACCGCCGACATTCCCAAACACCTGATGCGACTGGTGGCCTCGCGGGCTGACGAGAGCATGCCGGTCGGCAACGAAGGCGCTGGCGTCGTCGTGGCGGCCGGGGACTCCCCGGAGGCGCAGGCGCTGCTGGGCAAGATGGTCGCCGTGCTTGGCGGGGCGATGTACGGCCAGTACCGCACCCTGCCGGTCGCCTCCTGCATGGCGCTGCCCGACGGGACGACGGCGAGCGAGGGGGCGTCGTGCTTCGTCAATCCGCTGACGGCCCTGAGCTTCCCCGAGACGATGAGGCGCGAGGGTTTCACCGCGCTGGTGCACACGGCGGCGGCGTCGAACCTCGGCCAGATGCTCAACAAGATCTGCCTCGCCGACGGCATCGGCCTGGTCAACATCGTGCGCAATGAAGAGCAGGCGGCGTTGCTGCGCGGCCAGGGCGCCAAGGTCATCGTCAATTCCTCGGCGCCGACCTTCCTCGACGACCTCACAGTGGCGATCGTCGAGACCGGGGCCTATCTGGCCTTCGACGCCATCGGCGGCGGCAAGCTGGCCGGCCAGATCCTCAACTGCATGGAGGTCGCGGCCAACAAGACGGCCAAGGTCTACAGCCGCTACGGCTCGACCCAGATGAAGCAGGTCTATGTCTATGGCGGTCTCGACACCGGGCCGACCGAGCTGAACCGCGCCTTCGGCATGATGTGGGGTCTGGGCGGCTGGCTGCTGACGCCGTTCCTGATGAAGATCGGGCCGGCCGAGACGCAACGGCTGCGCGACCGCGTCGTGGCCGAGCTGAAGACCACCTTCGCCAGCCACTACACGCGCGAAATCTCGCTGACCGAGGCGCTCGATCCGGAGGTGATCGCCACCTACAACCGCAAGGCCACCGGCGAGAAATACCTGATCACCCCGGCCCGGGGGTAGGAAACCACCGTTTTACTGACGTCCCGGATTGAAACGCTTTTTTTGCAACTCGTTCCGTAATCTCCCCAAGTTGGGTTCCTCAGAACGGGGATTGGGGCGTGCAGAAGATCATTTCGTGTCTCGTTGACGAGCACGACTACCGGATGTTGCTGGTCGCCGTCGTCGTGTGCCTTTGCGGCGCTCTGACCGCGTTCCGGCTGTTCTCGCGGATGAACGGGGCGAGGGGTCTGGTGCGTGGCGCCTGGCTGCTGCTGACGGCCCTGGTCGCCGGCTCGACGGTCTGGGCTACCCATTTCCTCGCCCTGCTCGCCTACGATCCCGGCCTGCGGACCGGCTTCTCGCCGACCGGCACGATGACCTCGCTGATGGTCGCCGTGCTGTTCATGGCCGCAGGCTTCTTCGCCGCGACAACCAGTCGTGACCGCGGCAACCAGCTGGCCGGCGGCCTGCTGATCGGCCTCGGCATCGGCGGCATGCACTACACCGGCATGTCGTCCTTCGTGGCGGCCGGCCATATCGAATGGGAAGCCGCGACCATCGCCGGGTCGGTGATCGTCGGCGCCATCGGCTCGATCCTCGCCCTGGTCGTCGCCGGAGACGCCCGCACCTTCCCGCGCCAGGTGGCGGCGGGCGCCATGCTGACGCTGGCCGTCTGCGCCATGCACGTCACCGGCATGGGTGCGATCACGATTACACCCGACGCCTCGATCGTCGTCCCGGACCAGCTGTTCTCCGGCGGCATCATGACCCTGGCCGTGGCGACGATCACCGGCCTGATCGTGCTGGCGGGCCTCGGCGCGGTGCTCATCGAGTCCGCGACCAGCCGTTCGGCGCTGGAACGCATCCGCACGCTCGCCAATGCCGCCTATGAAGGCATCGTGGTGATCCAGAACGGCGTCATCAAGGACGCCAACGCCGCCTTCTGCGACCTTGCCGGCGCCGACATGGAGGATCTGGTCGGCCAGCCGTTCAGCGAGGGCCTTCTGACCTTCGACGACGCCCTGGGCGTGCGCACAGACGCCGAACGTCGTGAAGGCCACATGCACCCGCTCAACGGCGCGCCATCGGCGCCGGTCGAGGTGTTCGCGCGCGTCATGGACGATGGCGCCCGCTCCGAGACGCGCGGCCTGACCGTGCTGGCGATCCGCGACCTGCGCGAGCGCCGCTCGGCCGAGGAGAAGATCCGCTACCTGGCCGAACATGATGGCCTGACCGGCCTGCCCAATCGCAACGCCCTGCAGGCCCGCCTCGCCGCCGCCCTCGATCGGGTCGAGGCCTCCGGCGAGACCCTCGCCCTGGTCTGTGTCGACCTCGACCATTTCAAGGAAGCTAACGACCTGCACGGCCATGTCGCCGGCGACGCCCTGCTGATCGAAGCCGCCCGCCGGCTGCAGGCCAGCGTGACGGCGCCGTCGTTCGCCGCCCGTCTCGGCGGCGATGAGTTCGTCGTGGTGCAGATCACCGACGAAGACCAGCCGACCGCCGCCGCCGAACTGGCCGCGCAACTGCTGGAGACCCTCAAGGAGGGCATGATCTACGAAGGTCAGGACCTGGCCATGGCCGCAAGCCTCGGCGTGTCGCTGTTCCCTGACGACGGCCGTACCGGCGAGGCCCTGCTGGCCAATGCCGACATGGCCCTCTACCGCGCCAAGGAAAACGGCCGCGGGACCTACCGGTTCTTCAAGCGCGAGATGGACGAGACGATCCGGGAGCGGCGCAATCTCGCCCGCGAGCTGCGCCAGGCGATCATCGACGAGGACCTGGTGGTCCACTATCAGCCGCAGGCCCGGGCCAGCGACGGCGAGATTCTCGGCTTCGAGGCCCTGGTCCGCTGGCGTCACCCGGTGCGCGGCATGATCCCGCCGCTGGACTTCATCCCGCTGGCCGAGGAAACGGGCCTGATCCTGCCGCTCGGCGAATGGGTCCTGCGCAAGTCCTGCGCCGAGGCCGCCGCCTGGGACAAACCGCTGAGCATCGCGGTCAATCTGTCGCCGCTGCAGCTGAACCAGCCGAACCTCTCCCAGCTGGTGCACGAGATCCTGATCGAGACCGGCCTGTCGCCGATGCGGCTGGAGCTCGAAGTCACCGAAAGCGCGCTGTTCAAGGACTACCAGCGCGCGCTCGACAACCTGCGCCGGCTGAAGGCCCTGGGCGTGCGCATCGCCATGGACGATTTCGGCACCGGCTTCTCCTCGCTGTCGACGCTGCAGTCGTTCCCGTTCGACAAGATCAAGGTCGACAAGAGCTTCGTCGAGAACATCTATCGCGACGAACGGGCGACCGTGATCGTCAAGGCCGTGCTGGGGCTGGGCCGCAGCCTGGACATCCCGGTCGCAGCCGAAGGGGTCGAGACCGACGAGCAGCTGCAATTCCTGCGCGGCGAGCATTGCGCCGAGGTCCAGGGCTACGCCATCGGCCGGCCGGCTCCCGCCGATACTCTGGGCGCCTGGACCAACGAGCTGCCGGCGGTGCTGATGGCCGCCGCCAGCGTCATCCTGCAGGCGCCGGTCCGCAAACGCCGCAAGGCTGCCTGACGTCTAGCGCCGCTTCAGCCCGCCGAGCACGCCCCTGAGCAGCTCGCGGCCGACCTGGCTGGCGATGCTGCGGACCAGGGTCTTGCCGAAGGCTTCGCCCATGCTCTGGCGGTTCGAGGCCCGCGCCCGTGGTGCGGGCCGGCTCTCGTAGCGGTCGCGCTGTGCCTGTTCCCGCTCCCAGGCCTTCTGGTCGGCGTCGTGCTGTTTCGCGGCGGCCGTCGCCGCGGCCGCTTCCTCGGCCTGACGCGCCGCCTGACCGGCCCGGGCCTTGAGGCCCTCGAAGGCGGACTCCCGGTCGAGCAGGGTGTCGTAAAGCCCCTGCACCGGACTGGTCGCCTGGATCGCCTGGCGTTCAGGGAGGGTCACCGGCCCCAGCCGCGAGGCTGGCGGTCGTATCTTCGTCAGGGCCGTCACCGTCGGCGCGCCGCGCTCGTCGAGCACGGAGACGAGCGCCTCGCCCACGCCGAGGTTCTGGATCGCATCAGCGGTGTCGAAGGCCGGGTTCGGGCGGAAAGAGGCGGCGGCGGCGCGCAGGCCCTTCTGTTCGGCCGGGGTGTAGGCCCGCAGGGCGTGCTGGAAGCGGTTGCCCAGCTGCGCCAGCACGGTTTCGGGAATGTCGGCCGGATTCTGGGTCACGAAGAACACGCCCACGCCCTTCGAGCGGATCAGGCGGACGACCTGTTCGACCTTCTCCAGCAGGGGCTTCGGCGCATCGCGGAACAGCAGGTGGGCCTCGTCGAAGAAGAACACCAGGCGCGGCTTTTCCGGGTCCCCGATCTCGGGCAGATCCTCGAACAGCTCCGACAACAGCCAGAGCAGGAAGGTGGCGTAGAGGCGCGGGCTCTGGATCAGCCGGTCGGCGGCCAGGATGCTGACAAGGCCCCGGCCAGACCCGTCGACCCGCATCAGGTCCGACAACGCGAGCGCCGGCTCGCCGAACAGGTTGGCGCCGCCCTGGGTTTCCAGCGTCAGCAGGCCGCGTTGAATGGTCCCGACGGTGGCGGCCGACACGTTGCCGTACTCGGCGTCGATGCTCTTCTCGTTCTCGGCGACATATTTCAGGGCCGCCTGCAGGTCCTTCAGATCGAGCAGCAGCAGGCCTTCGGCGTCGGCGACCTTGAAGACGATGTTGAGGACGCCTTCCTGGACATCGTTGAGCTCCAGCATCCGGGCCAGCAGCAGCGGCCCCATTTCCGAGACCGTGGTGCGGACGGGGTGACCCTTTTCGCCGAACAGGTCCCAGAAGATCGTCGGCGGCGCGGCCGGCGTCAGGGTCAGGTTCATGCCCTGCGCCCTGGCCAGCATCTTCTCGTTCGGGGCGCCCGGCTGGCTGATGCCCGACAGGTCACCCTTCACGTCGGCGGCGAACACAGGAACCCCGGCGTCGGACAGGGCCTGGGCGAGGATCTGGAGGGTGACGGTCTTGCCTGTGCCCGTGGCTCCGGCGACCAGGCCGTGCCGGTTGGTCCGGTCCAGCCGCATGGTCTCGGGCTTGTCGGAGAACCCGACGAACAGGGTTCCGGGATCGCTGGCGCCGTCCATTCGTCGTCTCCGTGGGGTTCGGCGTGAAAACTACAGGCGCCGCCCCTGCTTCGCCAAGCAGGCGCATTGACGGAACCCGGGCGGCCCCCGAGACTCCGGCCTCAATCGAGGAGACACCCGATGGCCAGGACCCCCGCGAGGAAGACGACCGCCGCCGCGGACCCTTCACCTCCAGATCATCCTGCCGTCGTGTCCGTGCGACCGGAGGGCATCGGCCGCAATGCGCTCGTCATCCTGGCCGTGATCGTGTCGGCGGCCGCGCTCTACTGGGCGCGCGGAATTCTGACCCCCCTCGCGCTCGCCATGTTCCTGGCGATCATGATCGACAGCTTCGCCCGCCGCCTCGAGCATCGCTGGCCCCGCCTGCCCGACAGCGTGTCGCTGCTGGTCGCCATCGTCCTGTCGCTGCTGATCTTCGGTGTTACCCTGGTCGTGGTCGCGGACCGGGCCCATGAGTTCATCGCCCAGCTTGTGGGTTACGGCCCCAAACTGGACGGCCTGCTGGCGCGCCTCGCGGCGATCGTCGGGGCCCAGGCGCCGCCACCCCTGACCCAGATGGTCGATGACCTGAACCCGACGAAATACGTCGGCCAGCTTGCCCAGGGTCTTCAGGGCGTTGTGTCCGACGCCGTGTTCGTCCTGATCTACCTGGGCTTCATCATCGCCTCGCGGCGCGGGTTCAAGCGCAAGATCGTCGCCCTGTTCCCGCACAACGCCGAGCGGGCCAATGCGATGGAGATCTTCGACCGCATCAGGTTCGGTGTGGAGCGGTATCTCTGGGTTCAGACCATAACCGGGCTGATGATCGCCGGCGGCTCGTGGCTGGCGATGCTCGTGGTCGGCCTGGACAATGCCCTGTTCTGGGCCTTCCTGATCTTTCTGGCGTCCTACATTCCGATCATCGGCGGGTTCGTCGGCATCGTCTTTCCGGCGCTGTTCGGCCTGGTCCAGTTCGACACCCTCTGGCAGGGCTTCGTGTTGCTGGGCGTGCTCTATGCCATCCAGTTCGTTGTCGGAAACATCATCACCCCGCGCATGCAGGGCGACAGCCTGAACATCGACCCGGTGGTCGTGCTTCTGGCCCTGGCGCTGTGGGGCGCGCTCTGGGGTCTGCCGGGCATGTTCCTGTCCACGCCGCTGGCGGTGATGGCGATGATCATTCTCGCGGAATTCGAGGGGTCGCGCTGGATCGCCATCCTGATGTCGGAGAACGGCGACCCCCAGGGCGTGGATGACTCGGGTCATCATCGCCGTAGCGGCAAGCACTTCGGCAAGCCGGACGGCGCCTCTTGAAACGCGAAAAAGGGCGCCTATCTCAATCCTGTCCGGTCGCACTCCCCCTGCCGCCGGACCGGTCGGCGCCCTTCCTCCCCCCCGAAAGCGGCGCCCCGGATCGAAGGTCGTCCCGCCCCTCCCCCCGGCGGCGACGACGAGAAAGCGCCGCCGGACCCCCCTCCGGCGGCGTATTCTTTTCCGGAGCCCTCACGCCGTCGCGGAAAGTTCTTCCCCAAGGCGGCGGATGGCGGTTGATCGGCGCCCCAAGCGGGCTAGGCTGACCGCGATCCGGATCGAAATTTTCCACACGATCCGGCTTAAAAGAGGCCCAAAGTCACATCCCCGAAGCGTTTTCCGATCGGCGGACTCCTCCAGGAGCCGGAAAGGAACGTTTCGGCCGGAAAATCCTGTGGGGATACTCGATGAAGGGCGCAAGCCTTCACCCGGCCGCGCCGGGCTTTGATTCCGATACGCTCGCCGCCGCCTTCGTCGGAGCGCTGGGCCAGAAACCCGGTCCACTCAAGGACTCCGAAGCCGCCTTCATCAACCAGCTGTGGCGAGACCTGTCCGCGGAGGAGCTGCCTGGCGCGAGCCTTTCGGATCTCGCCGCAGCGTTCGCCGAACTCTGGCGCTTCAGCGCCGTGCTCACGGATGACGCTCCCGCCATTCGTCTGCGGCGCTGGACGTCCGCCGCCGGTACGGACCTGGGCCGAGACCTGCTGGAGATCGTTCAGCCCGACCGGCCCTTCCTGGTCGATTCGATCATGGGCGAGATCGCCGAGGCCGGCTTTCCGGTCCGGGCCATGTTCCATCCGCTGATCGAGCGCGACGGGAAGCGGATCTCCGCGATCCAGGTTCACCTCGACCCTGTCGGCGACGATCGCGCGGCCGCGTTGATTGAGGGCGTCCGGCTGGCTCTGGGGGATGTGCGAATGGCGGTCGCCGACTTCCCGGCGATGCTGGCGCTGATGCGTGGCGCGATCACGGAACTGGCCGGCGCGCCGTCGGCGGTTTCGGGCGACGCCCGGGCGGAAGATCTGGCCTTCCTGGAATGGCTTGAACACGACCATTTCGTCTTCCTCGGCGCCCGGGTCTACGACTACCCCCGCACCGCCGACGGCGACTACGCCGCCGAGGAGCCCGTCTACCGGCCGGAAGACAGCCTGGGCGTCCTGCGCGATCAGGAGCGTCGCGTTCTGCGCCGCACCAGCGAGCCGGCGATCCTGTCCAAGCAGCTGCGCCGGCACCTGGAGACCGACTCGCCGCTGGTCGTGGCCAAGTCCAATCTCCGGTCGCGGGTGCACCGCCGCGGCTACATGGATTACGTCGGGGTCCGGCGGTACGGCGCGGACGGCAAGCCGTCGGGCGAGGTCCGTTTCGTCGGGCTGTTCACCGCCGAGGCCTATGACGCGCCCGCGCGCGACGTGCCGCTGATCCGCCGCAAGGTGGCCAACGTTCTGGAGCGGGCCGGCGTTTCGGCCGGCGGGCACAACGACAAGCGCCTGCGCAACATCCTCGAGACCTGGCCGCGCGACGAACTGTTCCAGACGCCGGAGGATGAACTTCTGGTGCTGGCGCTGGGCGTGCTGCATCTGTTCGACCGCCCGCGCGTGCGGGTCTTCGCCCGCCGGGACCCGTTCGACCGGTTCATCTCGGTGTTGCTGTTCGTGCCGCGCGAACGCTACGATTCGCGCGTGCGCGAGAAGGCCGGGGCCATTCTCGCCGAGGCCTTCCAGGGTCGCATCTCGGCCTACTATCCGAGCTTCTCCGACGCGCCGCTCGCCCGGGTCCACTTCATCCTGGGCGTCGACCCCGGAAACGCGGTTGACCCCGACATCACCCAGGTTGAGGCCGACATCGCCGAGGCCGCCCGCACCTGGGATGACCGGTTCGACACGGCGGTGCGGTCCGACCCGCCGGCCGCGGGCGTCGCCGCCACCCTTGCCCGCTGGTCGGGCGCCTTCTCCAGCGGCTATCGCGAATTCTACCCGGCCGCCGAAGCCCTGACGGACTTGGCCGAAATCGACGCCATGGGCCCCGACGAGTTTCGCACCCGGGCCTTCCGGGTGGTCGGCGATCCATCGACCCGCTTCCGCTTCAAGGTCTATCGCAAGGGCGGCGCGGCCCCGCTGGCCGATGTCATGCCGATCCTCGAACATATGGGCCTGAAGGCCCTGATCGAGGACGCCTTCGAACTGTCGCCTCTGGTCGCCGCCGGCCAGCGCGCGCCGGTCTGGGTGCACGAGTTCCTGCTCGAGGACGAGCAGGGCGGCCACCTGGTGTTCGCCGACATCCAGGACGCTTTCGAAGCGGCCTTTACCGCCGTCTGGACCGGTCGCACGGAGAGCGATGGGTTCAATCGTCTCGTCCTGGAGCTTGGCGTGTCCTGGCGCGAGGCGGCCCTGGTTCGCGCCCTGGCCCGCTATCGCCAACAGTCGGGGCTCGATCCCAGCCAGCTGGTCCAGGAACAGGCGCTTTCGGAGCATCCGGGCGTCGCGCGGCTGATCCTCGACCTGTTCCGCATCAAGTTCGATCCGGCGATCGCCTCGGATATAAAGGCCCGCGAAGGCCAGGCCGCCGCCGTGATGGCGGAAATCACGGACGCCCTTCAGGCCGTCGACAGTCTTGACCACGACCGGGTCCTGCGCCGGCTCGCCCTGCTTGTCGGGGCGCTGAAGCGGACCAACTTCTACCAGACGGCCGAAGGCGGCGGTCCGAAGCCCTACATCAGCTTCAAGATCGCCAGTCGTGAGCTGGACGACCTGCCGGCGCCCAAGCCCTTCCGCGAGATCTTCGTCTGGGCCCCTCACGTCGAGGGCGTGCACCTGCGGTTCGGGCCGGTGGCCCGGGGCGGGCTGCGCTGGTCCGATCGGCGCGACGATTTCCGCACCGAGGTGCTGGGACTGGTCAAGGCGCAGCAGGTCAAGAACGCCGTCATCGTGCCCGTGGGGTCCAAGGGCGGCTTCTATCCCAAACAGCTGCCGCGTGGCGGGACGCCGGACGCGATCCGCGCCGAGGGCATCCATGCCTACAGGACGTTCCTGTTCGGCCTGCTCGACATCACCGACAATATCGCCGCCGACAACACCGTCGTGCGTCCGGCCGGTGTGATCGCCTATGAGGGCGATGATCCCTACCTGGTCGTCGCCGCCGACAAGGGTACGGCGACCTTCTCCGACGTCGCCAACGGCGTGGCCGAGTCCTACGGCTTCTGGCTGGGCGACGCCTTCGCGTCCGGCGGCTCGGCCGGCTACGACCACAAGGTCATGGGCATCACCGCCCGCGGCGCCTGGGAAGCGGTCAAGCGGCACTTCCGTGAAGCCGGCAAGGACATCCAGACCACCGACTTCACCGTCGTCGGCGTGGGAGACATGTCGGGCGACGTCTTCGGCAACGGCATGCTGCTGAGCAAGCACATCCGGCTGATCGCGGCGTTCGACCACCGGCACATCTTCATCGACCCGAACCCGGACGCCGCGTCGTCCTGGGTCGAGCGCGAGCGCATGTTCGCCCTGCCGCGGTCGTCATGGGAAGACTACGACAAGAGCAAGATTTCCGTCGGTGGCGGCGTCTTCTCCCGTGCGCTGAAGACCATCGTCCTGACGCCGGAAATTCGCGCCGCGCTGGACATCAAAGCCGAGACGGTCTCGCCGGCCGAATTGATGACGGCGATCCTCAAGGCGAAGGCGGAGCTGCTCTATCTCGGCGGCATCGGCACCTATGTGAAGGCGCGCGGCGAGAGCAACGCCGAGGCCGGCGACAAGGCCAATGACGCGATCCGCGTCAACGCCGGCGATCTGCGGGTCAAGGTGGTCGGCGAGGGCGCGAACCTCGGCCTCACCCAGGCGGGCCGGATCGAGTTCGCGCGGGTCGGGGGCCGGATCAATACCGACGCCATCGACAACTCCGCCGGGGTCGACAGCTCCGACCACGAGGTCAACATCAAGATCCTCACCGGCATGGCCGAGCGCGCGGGCAAGTTCGACCGGCCGGCGCGCGACAAGCTGCTGGCCTCGATGACCGACGAGGTCGCCGAGCATGTGCTGGCCCACAACTACGACCAGACGCTGGCGGTTTCGCTGCTGGAGCAGGACGCGGTCGCGGAGCTCGAAAACCACGCGCGGTTCATGAGTGAGCTGGAGGGGGCCGGCCGACTGGACCGCAAGGTCGAGGGCCTGCCGGACGCGACCCAGATGCTCGAGCTGGCAGCGGCCGGCAAGGGCCTGACTCGGCCGGAACTGGCCGTGCTGCTCGCCTATGGCAAGCTCGACCTGTTCGACGGCATCGTGGCTTCAAAGGCGCCGGACGACCCCGCCCTCGAGGCGACGCTGGAGGCCTATTTCCCGAAGCCGCTGGCGGCCTACGAGGATGAAATGAAGCGTCACCGGCTGCGGCGCGAGATCATCGCCACCGTGGTCGATAACGAGCTGATCAACATCTGCGGGCCGACCTTCCCGGCGCGCCTTCGGGCGGCGGCCGGCTGCGACACCGGCGCGCTGGTGACCGGCTTCGAGGCGGCCCGGACGATCCTCCGGTTCCAGGAAATCTGGGACGCGGTGGCGGCGCTCGACGGCAAGGTTCCCGCCGAGGGCCAGCTGGCCCTGTTCCGGGCGCTGGCGCACATCATCCGCAGCCAGACCTTCTGGCTGGCGCGGCGAGCGGGTCCCGGCGGCATCCGGGCGCTGACCGAGCGCTACGGCCCGGCCCTGACCGAGCTGCGCGGTCTGACCCCGGGCATCCTGTCGCCGTTCGAGCAGAAGGCTGTCGCCCGTCGCGCGGCCCTCTTCGTCAAGGACGGCGCCCCCGAGGCTCTCGCCAACAGCATCGCTGCGATCCAGCCCCTGACCACGGCGGCCGAACTGGTCGACCTCGCCGGCGACCTCGGCTGGCCGGTGGCCGCGACCGCCCGGCTCTACCATCAGGTCGGCGCGGCGTTCAGCTTCGACCGGCTGCGGGCGGCGGCCGGCGAGAAGCGCGGTGGCGACCACTTCGAACGGATGGCCGTGCGCCGGCTGATCGAGGACATGCTGTCCGAACAGGCGCAGGTCGCCCGCGCCGTCATGACCTTCGCGGGCACGCCGGATGCCGCGGTGGACAATGACGCCGCCAAGGGGTCGGTCACCTCCTGGGCGCAGATGCACTCCGGTCCTGGCCGCGCGGTGCGCAAGACGATCGAGGAGATCGAGCAGGCCGGCGGCGGCTGGACCTTCGCCAAGCTGACGATCGCCAACGCCGCGTTGCGGGAACTGGTGGCGGCTGCGGGGAGGTAGCGGAGCAATCCTCCCCGCTCCACGGAGAGCATCAGCTCAACGCCACCCGCAGCGCCCTCACGTAGTACTGCTCCGCCGTCGCCCGCAGATCGGGGCGAAA
>CAZISF010000074.1:0-15674 GCA_964541915.1 uncultured Caulobacter sp. | reverse complement strand
CGACGCCGGCCGAGGCGTTGGCGCGGTGGGGCGTGCTGACCGGACAGGAACTGACGTTTCTCTGCGGCGAGGACGCGGCAGCGCCCGCTGACGCGGTCGGCCACGACTGGGGCGATGGAATGGTCTGGTTCTCGCCCTCTGAGGCGGCGGCGCGAGGGATGGCGGAGCGGGTGGCCTAGGCCTTCTCCCGGACCTGCCTCGGCTCATAGATCGCCCAGTGTCGTCCCGACATGGCGAGCCGGTCCCGCGATGACACGGTGAAGTCCAGGGTCACGATCAGGTGGCCGTTCTTCTCCTCGTTGGCCACGACCACGCCCCGCGTCTCGAGCTGTTCTCCGTCGCGGATCAGGCCGTGCAGTCGGGCGTCGCTTTCCAGGTGAATCCACGGACCCAGGCGGACCGACTGGGCCAGCACATAGTTGGCCCGGCGCAACATATATGCGGGGTTGGCGATGTCGCCGCCATCGAACAGGGCCGGGTCCTCGCGGGTGTTCTGCAGGTGCGAGAGGCCGACGTCGGCGAAGTAGATCTCGTTCAGCGTGCCCAGCACTCGGCCTACCGGCAGACTGTCCATTGAGGCCGGCGGGCGGTCTTCCGGGCGGGGCAGGTCGGCCACGGGCAGGATCGCGGGCGCGATGGCATCGTCCGACCGCCAGGCTGTCCCGCTGGCGCAGTCCAGGCCGCGCGCCGACACGGCGATGGCCAGTGAGCCGTCCGTCTGTTCCCCGGCGGTCACCGTGGTCGCGTCGCCGTCATAGACCGGCTTGCCGAACTTCGCCCGGATCCGGCCCTGGCTCAGCCAGTCCCGGCCCCACAGGGCGACGGGGGCATGGGCCATGTAGGCGAAAACATCGACCCCAGGCACCAGCCCGCCGGTGAAGCCGAACCGGCTGGCGACATCGTCGGCATGGATCCGGTTCTCGCTGGCGGTCGCGGTGTTGAAGGCGGTCAGGGCGCGGGCGTGGGTCATGGGAGGAGGGTATCGGACGATACGGACTGTGCAATCCTGACCGTAGCGCCCCACTCTTCCGCTCATCCTCGCGAAAGCGAGGACCCAGGTTTTTCCCGAGCTTCGGCTCACGGTTCAGGTGGAGCGCCTGGCCAACCCGAAAGGTGAGCCGCTGGTTCAAAAACACCTGGGTCCTCGCTTTCGCGAGGATGAGCGGATTTAAAGGGGCAAGGACCGCTTGGGGCAGGCATCGCCGGAATGGCCGAAACCTTCGACTACATCATCGTCGGCGCCGGATCGGCAGGCTGCGTGCTGGCCAACCGGTTGTCGGCCGACCCGAAGACCCGGGTGCTGGTGCTCGAAGCCGGCGGCACGGACGACTGGATCTGGTTCCACATCCCGGTCGGCTACCTGTTCTCGATCGGCAACCCGCGGGCCGACTGGATGTTCGAGACGCAAGCCATCCCCGGGCTGAACGGCCGCAGCCTGAAGTATCCGCGGGGCAAGGTGATCGGCGGGTCGTCGGCGATCAACGCCATGATCTACATGCGCGGCCAGGCGGCCGACTATGACGGCTGGCGCCAGCTGGGCCTGACCGGCTGGGGCTGGGACGATGTGCTGCCGCTGTTCCTCGACCAGGAAGACCACATCGCGCCGCCCACGGAGCATCACCGGTCTGGCGGCGAGTGGCGGGTCGAGCACCCGCGCATGCGCTGGTCCGTGCTCGACGCCTTCGCCGAGGCGGCGGCCCTCGAGGGCGTGGCGGCGGTCCCGGACTTCAACGGCGGCGACAATGCCGGCAGCGGCTACTTCCAGGTCAACCAGAAGGCCGGCGTCCGCTGGAGCGCGGCGCGGGGCTTTCTCAAGCCGGCGTTGAAGCGACCCAATCTGACGCTTGAGACCCGCGCACGGGTCGACCGGGTGCTGATCGAAAACGGCCGGGCCGTCGGCGTGGCCTGGACCCGCGACGGCCGAACGGTCGAATCCCGGACCGACGGCGAGGTTGTGCTGTCCTCCGGCGCGGTCGCCACGCCGGTGCTGCTGGAACGCTCCGGCGTCGGCGACGGCGAGCGGCTTCGCGCCTTGGGTGTGGATGCCGTCCGCCACCTTCCCGGCGTTGGTGAAAACCTGCAGGACCATCTGCAGATCCGGCCGATCTACAAGGTCAGCGGCGTGCCGACGATGAACGCCCTCTACGCCTCGCTCTGGCGTCGCCCGCTGATGGCGCTTGAGTACGCGGCTTTGCGACGCGGGCCGATGTCGATGGCGCCGTCGCAGATGGGGGCCTTCGCAAAATCATCGGCCGACCAGGCGACCGCGAACCTGCAGTTTCATGTCCAGCCGTTGTCGCTGGACCGCTTTGGCGACCCGCTGCACCCGTTCCCGGCCATCACCATCAGCGTCTGCAATCTGCGACCGACCAGTCGGGGCTCGATCCATGCGGCCCGTCCGGATCCTGACGCCGCGCCGGCGATCCAGCCCAACTATCTCGCCACGCCGGAGGACGGTCGCGTGGCGGTGGACTCGATGCGACTGGTGCGCCGGATCATCGGACAGCCGCCGCTGAAGCGTTTCGGACCCGAAGAGATGAAGCCCGGCTTCAGCGTCGAGGACGAAGCCGGACTGCTGGCAGCCGCCCGCGATCTGGGAACCACCATCTTCCACCCCGTGGGCACGGCGAAGATGGGCCTGGCCTCGGACCCGGCGGCCGTCGTCGACGAACGCCTCCGCGTGTTCGGCGTCGCGGGTTTGCGGATCGCCGACGCCTCGGTCATGCCGCGCATCACCTCGGGCAACACCAATTCGCCGACCATGATGATCGCCGAAAAGGCCGCGCGAATGATGATCGAGGATCGACGGAGGTCCGACATTTTGGCGCGGCGGACCTCTTGATTTCCCTCGCGTCCACCGGTGAAGAGTCTTTTCGAAACGCCGGTACGGACAACAGGCGCGCTGGGAGATGACGATGGCCGACGATCTCGGATTTGACCCGCAGGCGCTGCGCGAAAAGTATCGCTTCGAGCGCGACAAGCGGCTCCGCGATGACGCCAACGAGCAGTACCAGGAGATCAAGGGCGATTTCGCCCATTACCTCGACGATCCCTATGTGGAGCCGGGCTTCACCCGCGAGCCTTTGACGGACGAGATCGAGGTCGTCGTGATCGGCGGCGGTTTCGGCGGCCTGCTCGCCGGCGCGCGGTTGCGCGAGGCGGGCGTCCAGGATCTGCGCATGATCGAAAAGGGCGGCGACTTCGGCGGCACCTGGTACTGGAACCGGTATCCCGGCGCGGCCTGCGACGTTGAGTCCTACATCTACCTGCCACTGCTCGAGGAACTCGGCTACCTGCCGGTCGAGAAGTACACGCGCGCGCCCGAGATACTCGCCCACTGCCGCCGGATCGGCGAGCACTTCGACCTCTACCGCGACGTCTGTTTCCAAACCGAAATCACCGACATGAGCTGGGACGAGGCGTCCTCGCGCTGGATCATCAGAACCAACCGCGGCGACGCCATGAAGGCGAAGTTCGTCATCATGGCCAATGGCCCGCTGCACCGGCCCAAACTGCCCGGCATTCCCGGGGTGGAGACTTTCAAGGGCCACAGCTTCCACACCAGCCGCTGGGACTATGCCTACACCGGCGGCGACTCCTTCGGGAACCTCACCGGACTGGCCGACAAGCGGGTCGGCATCATCGGCACGGGCGCGACCGCCGTGCAGTGCGTGCCCTATCTCGGCGAATCCGCGAAAGAGCTTTTCGTCTTCCAGCGCACGCCCTCTTCGATCGACGTGCGCAACAACCGGCCGACCGATCCGGCCTGGGCGGCCGCGCTGGAGCCGGGCTGGCAACAGCGTCGCATGGACAACTTCAACAACCTGGTTTCAGGCGGCTTCGAGCCCGAGGACCTGGTCGGCGACGGCTGGACCGACATCATCCGCAACATCCTGCTCATCGGTCGCCGCAACCGGGAAGCGGGCGAGGCGCCGATGGAGCTGCAGGAGCTGATGCAGCTGGCCGATTTCAAGAAGATGGAGGAGATCCGCGCACGGGCCGGTCAGGTCGTTCTCGACGCCGAAACCGCCGAGAAGCTCAAGCCCTGGTACAACCAGTTCTGCAAGCGCCCCTGCTTCCACGACGACTATCTGCCGACCTTCAACCGGCCGAACGTCCACCTGATCGACACCGAGGGCCGCGGCGTCGACCGGATCACCGAAACCTCGGTCTGGGCCAACGGCCAGGAGTACGAGGTCGACTGCCTGGTCTACGCGACGGGCTTCGAGGTTGGCACCAGCTACGCCCGCCGGGCAGGCTACGAAGTGACGGGCCGGGGCGGTCTGACCCTGACGGGCAAGTGGAAGGACGGGGTTTCGACGCTGCACGGCATGCATGTGCACGGCTTCCCCAACCTGTTCATCTTCAGCAACAGCCAGTCGGGCTTCTCGGTGAACTACCCGCACATGCTGAACGCCCAGGCGCAGCACGCGGCCTGGATCGTGTCCGAGGCCATGCAACGGCAGGCGAAGACCATCGAGGCGACGAAGCCGGCCGAGGACGCCTGGGTCCAGACGATCATCGACTCGGCCCTGATGCGACAGAAGTTCCAGGAGGAATGCACGCCGGGCTACTACAACAACGAGGGCAAGCCCTCGGCGCTGGCGGCTCGCAACGGCCCCTATGGCAAGGGCTCGATCGCCTTCATCAAGCTGATGGAGGAGTGGCGCGCGGCGGGTGATCTCGAAGGGCTGGCGCTCACGTCCTGATCGGGCGCGGCCCCCAAGGGGTCAGGGCGACGAAGGCGGCGGTCAGGGTTCCCATCGTGACCATGCCCAGCGCCACCACCGCGAACAGGGCCCATGCCGGCGCATGGGTCCTGACCAGGATGATCCCGCCGATGCCGACCACGGCCAGGCGACCGGTCCCCGCCAGCAGCGGCCCCAGAATCCGGCCCGCGCCCTGCGAGGAGAAATACAGCGCCAGGCTCAGGCCGAAGAAGGCGAAGCACGGGCCGACGAACCTCAGATAGGTCGAGGCGGCGGCCCTGACCTCGGCATCGTGGGTGAAGATCGCCACCCACAGGCCCGGGGCGAGCGCGAGCAGCAGTCCGAGTACGCCCAGAATGCCACCGGCCATGATCCCGGCGGTCCAGGCCACGCGTCGGGCCCGGGCGACATCGCCGGCTCCGATCGCCAGCCCGACCATAGGCAGGGACGCCACGCCCACCGAAAAGGCGATCGGCACCAGCAAAAACTCCAGCCGCGAGCCGATGCCGTAGCCGGCCAGGGTATGCACGCCGAACCGTGCGGCGATCGCGGTGACGACCAGCACGGTCCCCACGGTCTGGATCGGCGAGAGGAGAGCGGGCAGGCCGACTTTCAGAATGTCGGCGAAGTGCTCCCGGCTGAGCGGGCCGGTCAGGTGCAGCGGCACGCGGGCGGTCGGCCGGGTCAGCAGGAAAAACTGAACGAGCGCCATCAGCGATGTCGCTGTCGCCATGCCCAGCCCCACGCCGACGATGCCGAGCCGCGGTGCGGGTCCCCAACCGAAGCACAGGCTCCCGCCAAGGACGATCTGCAGCACCGCGCCGCCCAGCATGGTCGCCGACGGGCCGATCATGTTGCCTGAACCGCGCAGCACGGAGGCCAGCATGTTCGACAGCCACAGCGCCGCGGCGAAGGCGAACACGATGTTGGAGTAGATCACCGCCTGTCGCAGCACCTCGCCATGACCGCCCAGCAGGCTGAACATGCCTTTGCCGAACAGCGACAGCACGAGCGAGAAGAACAGGCCGAGGCCAAGGCCGATCACGACGGCATGACGGGCCAGCGCTTCGGCCCTGTCCTGGGAGCCGGCGCCCAGCGCCCGGCTGATGGCCGATGAAACGCCGCCGCCCATGGACCCGGCGCTCATCATGCCCATGAGCATGACAAGCGGCAGCACCAGGGCCGCCGCCGCGAGCGGCTCGGCGCCCAGCCTGCCGATGTAGGCGGTCTCCGCGATAGACACGGACGTCGAGGCCACCATGCCCAGCATGTTGGGCGCCGCCAGTCTCGCCAGGGTCGGGGCGACCGCCGCCCGCAGCAGGGGATGCGAGGTGGCTCCGTCGGAAGTGTTCGTCATGACCGCCCGCCTTCGTTTCGATTGGCTACCCTATAGGCGACATTGGGTGCGTCCAGTCTCAAACGGCAATGACAGGTCGTTGTCGCGCGAGGCCATCGCCGGGTTGTGGACAAAAACCCCGCCGCCGAGGGTTGACGGAAATCAATGCGGGCGATCGCCGGAAGGCCAGTGTGCCCGGATGATCGCTCATCGTTCCCTCATTGGCGCCTTCCTGGTTCTAGGCTTGGCGGCCTGCAGCACGACCACGAACCAGAGAACATCGGATCGCGGCGCGGATGCGGTTTCACAGCCCTTCCGTGACCTGGCGCTCATGCGGAAGGCTACGCCTCCTGTCCTGACAAACGCCGCTGTCGCGCCCTATGCCGCGACAACGCCGACGAGCTGCGCGGCCCTTGTCGCCGAGATCGCCGCCCTGAATGAAGCGCTTGGACCCGATCTGGATGTCGCGCCCGAAAAGCGCCCGGGCTTTGCCGAAGACACGGCGATCGCGGCGCTGGGCAGCCTGTTCAAGCTGCCGTTCCGCGGCGTGATCCGCAAAGTGTCGGGGGCCGAGCGCCTCGACCGTGAAACGGCTCTGGCGGTGCTGTCTGGCATGGTTCGGCGGGGCTACCTCAAAGGCCTGGCCTCCGCCGACGGATGCGACCTGCCCGTCAATACGACGAGCGCGGCGCGATGACCGCGTCGGTTTGACTGTGATCAAGGCCCGGCCCGGCGCCGCGCCTACGGTGATCGAAACCCGAGGGCTCTCTCATGGTCTACCGCGACATCCTTGTGCAGGTCGATGAGACCGAAGCAGGCAGAGCGCGCGCCGCCGCCGCAGCCGCTATGGCCTCCGCAGCGGGGGCCAATCTGACGGGCGTGTTTCTGAAATCCGAATTCTTCCGCACCTACCAGGGCGCCGAAGCCTTCGGTTACATGGGTCCGGAGACGGTCGACCGTTTGCTCAGGGACCACACCCGGGGCGTTGCCGAAGCGTCCGAAACGACGCGATCGCGTTTCGAGGCCGCCGCCGGCGACGCTGGCGTCTCGTCGTCGTGGCTTGAAGTCGGCGGCGACGACGATCTGGGCCTGATCGCCAGCGCTCGCCGCTTCGACCTGACTGTGTTGCCGCCCATGGCGCGCACCAGTTTTGGCATCACCCAGATCGCGGCGGCGGAGGTTGGGCTGGCGGCGGGCGGGCCGATCCTGGTTGTGCCCGAGGCCGGATTGTCCGCGACGCCGGGCAAGCGGATTCTGGTTGCCTGGAAGGGTTCCCGCGAGTCCGCCCGCGCCCTGCATGACGCCTGGCCGTTGCTGACCGAGGCTGACGAGGTCCACGTCCTGATCATCGCCCACGAAGGCGAAGGCGGACCCGAAGGGATGCTTCAACGTCACCTGGAGCGGCATGGCATCAAGGCCAACATCATCGTCGACCGCAGCCACGACGCCTCGGCGGCCGACATAATGCGCCGACAGGTCAAGGTTCTGGGCGCTGATCTGGTGGTGATGGGTCTCTATGGCCGGCCGCGCGTGTCGGAAGTCATCCTCGGTGGGGTCAGCCATGACCTGCTGGCCGCGCCACCGGCGGCACTCTTCCTGTCCCACTAGGCGTTTCAGGCGCCCTGTCGGCCGAGCGCTTCGGCCTGTTGCAACCATTTTGCGCGTTTGGCCGGGTCGGCCTCGACCGACCCGCCCAGCAGTGTGCGCCGAACCGGGCTGACGCCGGTGACCAGGAACAGGCCCTTCTCCAGCCCGGCCAGCCCGTGACCGCCGAGCACGAACCGGAACAACGACGTCGGCATGCCCATCGGCACGATCAGCCGCGCTGACTTGCCGGTCAGGATGCTGGACATGGCCGCCTGTGGCGAACTCAGGGAATAGCCGGTCCGCAGCAGCTGTTCGAGGAACCCCTTGAGCAGCGCCGGCGGCGAGCCGAACCAGATCGGAAACACGAACACCAGATGCTGGGCGTGCTTGATCAGGTCCTGGGCCCGCTGCATGTCCGGGACGATGACCGAGCTCTTGTAGTCCTCGAGCGAGCGGACCAGCGGAAAATCGAGCGCGCCGACGTCCAGCTGGGCTACCTCGTGGCCGGCTTCGCTCGCGCCCCGGACATAGGCGTCTGCCAGGGCGGCGCAAAGGTGCGTGGGCGCCGGATCCGGATGACCGTTGATGACGAGGATGCGGGTCATGGTGTTCGCTCCGGTCAGTGGGCGGTGTAGCCGCCGTCGATCACCAGCTCGGATCCGGTGATGAACCTGGCCTCATCGGAGGCGAGGTAGACCGCGCCCCAGGCGATGTCGTCCGGTTCGCCCATGTGGCCGAGCGGATGCAGCGAGGCCACCGCCTGCCGGGCCTCGTCGACGTCGGGCTGGTCCTCGAGGAAATGCGACACCATTGGCGTCCAGATGAAACCGGGATGGATCGAGTTCACACGGATCCTGTCGGGCGCGTAGATCATCGCATCGGTCTTGGACATCAGACGCACCGCGCCCTTGGACGCATGGTAGGGCGGCGCGTCGGCCGCCCCGACCAGGCCGTAGATCGACGACAGGTTGATGATGCTGCCGCCGCCGGCCAGCTTCAGGTGCGGGATGGCGTGCTTGGTGCAGAAGAACACACCCTTGACGTTGATCGCCTGGACCAGGTCCCACTCGGCCTCGGTGATCTCGTGGGTCGGCTTGCTCGCGCCGGAGATGCCGGCGTTGTTCATCAGCACGTCGATGCGGCCGAAGTGGGTGGCGACCTCGGTCATGACGCGGGCGACTTCCGCCTCGCTGGACACGTCGCAACGCCAGAACCTGGCCTTGCCGCCCTTGCCGTTGATCTCGCCGGCGAGCGCCTCGCCCTTGTCATCGATGACATCGAGCACCGCCACGGCGGCGCCTTCCTCTGCCATGCGGATCGCTGTCGCGCGGCCGATGCCCAGCGCAGCGCCGGTGATGACGGCGACCTTGTCCTTGAGCCTGTTCATGCTGTCTGCGCGACGGGCCGGAGCCCGCCGTCCTCCTGCTCACGCCTGACCGGGGAATCGTCGGCGCAGCTCAACGATAGTGCAGGGATTGCTGTTCCCGGCCTTGATATCGCTCAAGCCCGGGGACCGCAGTGGGTCGCAGCCGTATCCGTCCGGGCGGCGTGGGTCTAGGAAGGGCCGATGACCCGTCAAACCGTCCATATCGTGGGAGCCGGACCCGCCGGCCTGATGGCCGCCGAGCGCCTGGCTGCCGCCGGGTTGGCGGTGGTGGTGCACGAGGCCATGCCATCTCCGTCGCGCAAGCTGTTGATGGCCGGCCGGGGCGGGCTGAACCTGACCCACACCGAGCCGATGGCCGGGTTTCTGGGCCGTTACGGAAAGGCTGCCCCGGTCGTCGCTACCTGGCTGGATCGATTTTCACCGACCGACCTGATCGGGTGGGCCGAGGGCCTCGGACAGGCGACCTTCGTGGGGTCTTCGGGACGCGTTTTCCCCAGGGCGATGAAGGCCTCTCCGTTGCTCCGGGCCTGGCTGGCCCGATTGTCGGCCGCGGGCGTTGAATTGCGGACCCGCTCGCGCTGGATCGGCTTCGAGGACGGTGCGTTGATGTTCGAGACCGCCGAAGGGCTCCGCGCCGAACGGCCGGACGCCGTCTTGCTGGCGCTGGGCGGCGCGAGTTGGCCCCGGCTGGGGGCGGATGGAAGCTGGCGGCCCTGGCTGGAAGCCGAGGGCGTGGTCGTGGCGCCATTCCGGCCGTCGAACGTCGGCTTCGACGTGGTCTGGTCGCCGATATTCGCGGAGCGGTTCGCGGGAGAACCGCTGAAGCCGGTCGCCCTGACGCACGGCGACGAGACCGTTCGTGGCGAGGCCATGATCACGGCCTATGGCCTGGAGGGCGGGGCGGTCTACGCGCTGTCGGCCGGCCTGCGGGACGCCATAGCCCGCGATGGCGCGGCGACCCTTGTGGTGGACCTGCGGCCCGACCTGTCGATCGAAGCCCTGGCGGCACGTCTGGCGAAGCCGCGCGGCAAGGACAGCGTGACGAACTGGCTGCGCAAGGCCGCCGGCCTGTCGCCCGCGGCGATCGGTCTGTTGCGGGAGATTCCCGGGGAGATGCCGATGGGGGCCGACAAGCTGGCCCGGCGCATCAAGGCGGTCCGGCTGACGCTCACCGGCGTCCAGGGACTGGCGCGCGCCATCTCCTCGGCCGGCGGCGTCGCCCTGGACCAGGTCGACGACCGCCTGATGCTGAAGGCCCTGCCCGGGATTTTCGTGGCCGGGGAAATGCTCGACTGGGAAGCCCCCACGGGGGGCTATCTCCTGCAAGCCGCCCTGGCCTCCGGCGCGGCGGCGGCGGCGGGCGTAGTCGACTGGCAGGCGCGTCCGGCCGCCTGAGGCCGGTCCGCGCCTGCGTCGAATTCAGTCCTTGGCGCGCTCGAGGTAGGATCCGTCCTCGGTCAGCACGACGATGCGCGTGCCGGCGGCGATGTAGGGCGGGACCATCGTCTTGACGCCGTTGGACAGCAACGCGGGCTTGTAGGACGACGACGCCGTCTGGCCCTTCATCGAAGGCTCGGTGTCGACGATCTCCAGCGTGGCCGTGCGCGGCAGTTCGATGGCGATCGGGGTCTGGTTGTAGATCGACAGCGAGACGGCCATGCCGTCCTGGAGATAGGCGGCGGCGTCGCCGATCACCTCTTCGGTGCCGACATACTGCTCGTAGGTCTCCGGGTTCATGAAGTGGAACCCTTCAGCGTCCTTGTAGAGGAAGGTGTGCTCGCGCTGGTCGACGATGGCGCGCTCGACCACCTCTGTAGTGCGATAGCGTTCGGCGACTTTCACGCCGTCGGAGATGCGGCGCATGTTGAGCTGGGTCACCGGCGTGCCCTTGCCGGGGTGGATGTTGTCGACGGTGAGGACGACATAGAGCTTGTCGTCGAGCTCAACGACGGCGCCTTTGCGGAGCGAACTGGCGGCAACCTTCACGTGATACGTCCCTGGTGTTTGTGGCGGCCTGTTGGGGCGCTCACAATTGTGCTGGAAGAATATGTTCCTGCGCTCCATAGCGTCCCGAGCCAAAATCGCCAGCAATTCTCGCTTGTTCCCGCCCTCGGCCGCGTCGTCGGCGTCGCCTGACCCGGATTTCCGACCTTGAACAGCCCACTCGCAACCCCCTGGTGGAGGCCCGACGTCCACGCCGACCGGCGGCCGTTCCTGATGACCCGCAACCGGATCAAGGCGGCCCTGCGGCGCTGGTTCGAGGATCAGGGTTTCGTCGAGACCGAGGCCGCCTGTTTGCAGGTTTCGCCCGGCAACGAGGCCCACCTGCACGCCTTCGCCACGGAGGCGCTGGATCTGGCCGGCGGGCGGACGCCGTTCTACCTGCACACCTCGCCCGAGTTCGCCTGCAAGAAGCTGCTGGCGGCGGGCGAGAGCAGAATCTTCGAGTTTGCCCGGGTCTGGCGCAACCGGGAGCGCGGGCCGTTGCACCATCCGGAGTTCACCATGCTCGAATGGTATCGGACCGGCGCACCGTACGAATCGATGATGGACGACTGTGCGGCGATCCTGGCCCTGGCGGCGGCTACGGCCGGGACCACGCAATTCCGCTTTCGGGGCATGGAGGTCGATCCGTTCGCCACGCCGGAGCGGATAACGGTGGCCCAGGCCTTTGAGCGCTTCGCGGGCGTGGATCTGCTGGCCAGCCTGGCGGCCGACGGCGCCACGGTCCGGGACACGCTGGCGGACGCTGCGCGCGGCGCAGGCATCCGCGTCGCCGACGACGACACCTGGGCCGATGTGTTCAGCCGGGTGATGGTCGAGAAGGTCGAGCCCAACCTCGGCGCCGGCCGCGCCGTCATCCTGTGCGAATACCCGACCGCCGAGGCGGCGCTGGCCCGGCCGACCGCGCACGATCCGCGCGTGGCGGAGCGGTTCGAGCTCTATGCCTGCGGTGTCGAACTGGCCAATGCCTTCGGCGAGTTGACTGACCCGGTCGAACAGCGCCGGCGCTTCGAGGAAGAAATGGACGAGAAAGCCCGGGTCTACGGCGAGCGCTATCCGCTCGATGAGGACTTCCTGTCGGCGCTGCATTCCATGCCGGACGCCTCGGGCTCGGCCCTCGGCTTCGACCGGCTGGCGATGCTGGCGTCGGGTGCGAACCGAATCGAGCAGGTGCTCTGGGTCCCGGTGGCGCCATGAGCGACGGTCGCACGCTGCACAGCCTCGACGATCTGTCAGTCGCCGGCCTGTTGCCCCCCGACAGCCTGCCGGCGCTGGAAGCGGTCGCCGCCCGCTACGCCGTGGCCATCTCCCCGGCGATGGCTGCGCTGATCGACGTCGCTGATCCGGCAGACCCGATCGCCCGTCAATTCCTGCCTGACGCCGCCGAGCTTGACGCCCTGCCGTTCGAGTCGGCGGACCCCGTTGGCGACGAGACCCACAGTCCGGTTGAGGGGATCGTCCACCGCTACCCCGACCGGGCGCTGCTCAAGCTGACCCATACCTGCGCCGTCTACTGCCGTTTCTGTTTCCGCCGCGAGGTCGTCGGGCCGGACGGGGCGGGGACCCTGACCCCGTCGCAGCTCGACTCTGCCCTGGCCTACATCGCCGCCACCCCGGCTATCTGGGAGGTGATCCTCACCGGCGGCGATCCGTTGGTGCTCTCGCCCCGCCGACTGCGTGATGTCATGGCGCGGCTGGAGGCCATCGATCACGTCAAGGTCGTCCGTTTCCACAGTCGCGTGCCCGTGGTGGCGCCGGAGACCATTACCGATGACCTGGTCGCGGCGCTGAAGAGCCCAACCAAGGCGGTCTATGTGGCTCTCCACGCCAACCATTCGCGCGAGTTGACGCCTCAGGCCCGGGCCGCCTGCGCGAGGATCATCGACGCCGGCTTGCCGATGCTCAGCCAGACGGTGCTGCTGCGTGGGGTGAACGATGACGCCGCGACCCTCGCCACGTTGATGCGGGCCTTCGTCGAAACGCGGATCAAGCCCTACTACCTCCACCAGGGCGACCTGGCGCCCGGCACCGGCCACTTCCGCGTGCCGATCGAGGAAGGTCAGGCGCTGATGCGGGCCCTGCGCGGCCGGGTTTCCGGACTGTGCCAGCCGACCTACATTCTCGACATTCCCGACGGATACGGAAAGGTGCCGATTGGTCCGGCCTATCTGTCCGGGGAGCCTGGACAGTCCGTCCGGGTCGAGGACCCCGAGGGCGGCCGTCACCTTTACCCAACCGCCGATCACCCGATCCGCCTAGCTCCCGGAGATTCTTGAATTTTCCCCAAGGCAAGCCTAGCCTGCACGCTGTCTATCGCGCGTATTCTACAGGGACCTGGCCATGGCGAAGTTTCGGGACGGCCTTCGCGGAAACGGTCCCTCACTTCCTGCCGGAATGCCAGACGGCGTTGATGACACGGGAAGCGACGACGGGGCTGGCCTGAACGCCCGACGCGCCGACCTGGCGCCGGAGATGGACGGGCCCGGCGCGCCCGCGCACACCCCTGTATTTGACCAGCCGGCTTCATCGGGCGACGGGTTGCTGTCCTGGCAGGACGCGTCTTTCCATGACGAAGCATTCGGCGCCGGCGACAAGCCGTTCTCGCTGTCCGGCAGCGGTGATCCTGGAGGTCCCTCCTACTTCAACAACGCCGAGGACCGCGGCGGAACCGATGTCGGGACGGGCAAGGTTTCCAAGACCATCGAGCAGGCGGCCTACTGGCTCGATCGTACCTATGCCACGTGGAACGCCTTCGACGCACGGGCCGGTGTGGCGCATGAAGACAACCGGTGGGACGACCCGTTCTGGGGTGGCGCCACCACCGTCGTGACGTTCGCCTTCCGGTCGACGGCTCCGGCCTCGATGCCCGATGACACGGGCGGCTTCAGCCGGTTCAACACCGCTCAGATCAACGCAACCCTACTGGCGTTGGCGTCCTGGTCTGACGTCGCCAACATCGTCTTCGTCAGGGTCGGGTTCGGGACGGATGGGGAGGACGCCTACTCCAACAACGCCACCATGCTCTACAGCAATTACGCGACCGGTTCGGCCGGCGCGGCGGCGTTCGCCTATGGGCCGAGCAGTACAGCCCCCTCGTCGGTCGGCGGCGATGTGTGGGTCAACAGCACCCTGAGCTACAACGCCAATCCCGTGCTGGGCAACTACGGGACATTGACCCTGGTCCACGAGACGGGCCACGCCATCGGCTTCTCGCATCCCGGATCCTACGATGCGGGGGACGGTGGCTCGATTACCTACGCCGCGAACGCGGAATACTATGAAGACAGCCATCAGTTTACGGTGATGAGCTACTTCACCGAAGACAAGACGGGCGCCTATTTCGGGCCCGCCTATCCAGCCACCGTCATGCTCGATGACATCGCGGCGGCCCAGAGATCCTATGGCGTCAACACGTCAACGCGAACGGGCGATACGGTTTACGGCTTCAACTCCAATGCCGACCGGCCCTGGTTCGTGGCGACGTCGGCCACCTCCCTGCTGGTGTTCGCGGTCTGGGACGCCGGCGGCAATGACACCTTCGACTTTTCCGGCTTCGGCAACGACCAGATCATCAATCTGAACCAGGGCTCGTTTTCGAGCGTCGGCACCTACAACGGCGTCAGCCTGCGCGGGAACGTGGCGATCGCGAAGGGCGCGGTGATCGAAAACGCGGTCGGCGGCGCCGGGGCCGATGTTATCACCGGGAACAGCGCTGCGAACCTGCTGGTCGGCAACGGCGGCAACGACACGATCTCCGGGAACGGGGGCGCTGACACCCTTAACGGCGGCGCGGGCGATGACACCCTCACGGGCGGCGCCGGAGCCGATGTATTCGTGACCTCGGTGAGCGGTGGCAACGACACCATAGCCGACTTCAACGTCGCTTCCGACGCCATCGACGTGAGCGCCTTTGGCGCGGTCCAGAGCATTTCCCAGGTCGGTGCGAACACGCTCATCGTGCTCGCCACCGGCGTGACCGTGGCCCTGACGGGCGTGTCCGTCGGCTCCCTTGGGACAAACAATTTCATTGGGCTGGGCGCCTCGCCGCCGAGTCCTCCGCCCTCACCGCCGCCGAGCCCGCCTCCATCCCCTCCGCCGTCTCCGCCGCCGAGTCCTCCGCCGAGTCCGCCGCCGTCTCCACCACCGAGCCCTCCGCCGTCCCCGCCGCCCAGTCCTCCGCCTCCGAGCCCGCCGCCGCCGGTGACCTACGCTCGGACGCTCAATGGCGGCAACGGCAACAACACGCTCAACGGCGACGCCCGTAACGAGATGATCAATGGTCTCGGCGGTAACGACATACTGAACGGCAATGGCGGTTCGGATCGGCTGGATGGCGGAACGGGCAACGATTCGCTCAACGGCGGCGATGGGGATGACATCCTCATCGGCGGCGTCGGAACTGACAGGCTGACCGGCGGCGCCGGTACGGACGTGTTCGTCGTCTCGTTCTCGGGCGGCTCTGACACGATCAACGACTTCACCGTCGGCGTGGATCTGATCGACGCCTCGGCCTATGGCGCGGTGGAGTCTGTCACCGACCAGTCCGGCGGCGCCTTGGTGACCTTCGCCGGAGGCGAGACGATGCTGCTGAGCGGCGTCTCCGCCAGTTCGCTCACGTCCGCGAGCTTCCTGGGGGCGACTCTGAGCCCTC
>CAZISF010000073.1:0-15684 GCA_964541915.1 uncultured Caulobacter sp. | reverse complement strand
TGTTCATCCTGGTGATCGCCGCAATCGCCGCCATTGCGCTGGCGTTTGTCGTGCGGGGCGCCTTTGCGCCCAGAAAACCGGACTCGGCGCCGGCGACGACGGCCGCCTCGGCGACACCCGCCGCCACGCCGATGGTCAAGGTGCTGGTCGCACAGCATGATCTGCCGGTCGGAACACGCCTGACGGCCGCGGATCTGACCTGGCAGGAATGGCCCGCCGCCAACATCAACGCGGCTTTCATCACCGATGGCGCAGGGGCCCAGGTCGCGCCGACCGGCGCGGCGGGGGCGGCGAAGAAGGCGGCTGACGCCGCCGGGAACCTGTTCGGCGGCGCCGCGATGCAGTCGATCATCGGAGCCGTCGTCCGTGAACCGGTGCTGCAGGGCGAACCGGTCATCGCCCGCAAGATCGTCAAGGCGGGCGAAGGGAATTTCATGTCCGTGGTCCTGACGCCCGGCATGCGCGCCATGGCGGTGCCGGTCAGCGTCGACAGCGCCGCCGGAGGCTTCATCATGCCGGGTGACCGGGTCGACGTGGTCCTGAGCCGCGACGCCGGCGACAAGGGCATCACCACCGGGACCGTCCTGCGCAACCTGAGGGTCCTGGCCATCGATCAGGCCGCCGAACCGGCCAAGGACACCAAGACCATCGTCGGGGCCGTCGCCACCCTCGAGGTCGCCGCATCAGACTCCGAAGTCCTCGCGGCGGCGCAGGCCGAAGCCAAGAAGGGCGGATCGCTCGTGCTCGCCCTTCGCGCCTACACCGACGCCGGCGCACCGGCGGGAAGCGGCGGCGGCGGTCCAAGCGGACCCGGCCGAACGGTCCGGGTCTTCCGGGCGGGACAGTCCAGCGAAGTGACGGTGTCACGATGACCAGGATCCGGATGACGCGCATCGCCGCCCCCGCCCTCATCGCCGCGGCCCTTCTCCAGGCCGCGGCTCCCGCCGTTCAGGCGCAGGACCTGCCGGTCCAGGCGCGGGCGCTTTCCGGCGGCGTCGGCGCCGGCCCGGCCACCGTCCGCATCGACCTGGGCGCCGGCGGCGCGGCTCGCAACCTGGCTCTGCCTCGCGGCAAGTCCGCGATCATCGATCTGCCGGTGGATGTCCGGGACATCCTGATCACCAATCCGGCCGTGGCCGACGCCGTCCTGCGGTCGCCGCGCCAGATCTATGTGCTGGGCATGTCGTCCGGCCAGACCGACGCCGTCCTGTTCGACGCCGCAGGCCGTCGCATCCTGTCGCTGAACATCCGGGTCGATGCCGATTTCGGGGCCCTGGCCGAGACCATCAACCGCGTGCTGCCGGGCGCCCGTGTCCAGGTCGAGCCCATCGGCGACGCGGTCATCCTGACCGGCATGGTCGCCAACGCCGGCGACGCCGACAAGGCCGCCCAGATCGCCCTGCGTTACGTGTCCAAGCCCGAACAGGTGCTGAACATGCTCAGCATCGCCGGCAAGGACCAGGTGATGCTGCGCGTACGGGTCGTCGAGGTCCAGCGGAGCGTCATCAAGCAGCTGGGCGTCAACCTGAACGCCATCCTGCAACAGGGCAGCGGCGCCATCACCCTCGCCCAGACGGCCGCCTTCAGCATCAACGGCTCGCTCGGCGGCGGCATCACGGTCGGTGGGAACTACACCGGCTCCAACACGCCGGCCGATATTCTCAACGGTTCGATCCGCGCCTTCGAGCGGGTCGGTCTGGTCCGGACCCTGGCCGAGCCGAACCTGACCGCCGTGTCCGGCGAAGCGGCCAAGTTCCTCGCCGGCGGCGAGTATCCCGTGCCGGTGAACCAGGACGCCAGCAACGGCTCGGTGACCGTCGAATACAAGCCGTTCGGCGTCGGTCTGGCCTTCACGCCGGTCGTGCTGTCCGGCGGCCGCATCTCGCTGAAGATCTCGACCGAGATTTCAGAGCTGACCACCCAGGGCGCCTTCACGCTCGGCAGCTCGTCGAGCGGCACCAGCCTGACCATCCCCGCCCTGACGGTGCGACGGGCCGAGACCTCGATCGAACTGCCCTCAGGCGGGTCGATGATGATCGCCGGCCTGATCCAGCAGACCACCCGCGAGAACCTCGACGCCCTGCCCGGCGTGGGCTCTGTGCCCATCATCGGCTCGCTGTTCCGGTCGCGCGACTTCCTGTCGGGAGACACCGAGATGGTGGTGATCGTCACCGCCTACATCGTCGACCCCAACAATCCCGGCGCCTTCCAGACGCCGGCCGACGGCCTGCAGTTCGCCAGCGACGCGGACACCATCCTGTTCGGCAAGCTGAACAAGACCGTCGGCGCCCCGCCCGGAGCCAATGCCGGGCGCGCCTACCAGGGCCCCATTGGTTACGTGATCGAGTAGCGCCATGACGTCATCCCTCACCCGACTGACGCCCGTCCTCGCCGCCCTGGCCCTGACGGCCTGCGCCTCCGGCCCCGCCCCGGCCGCCGGCCCGGTCGCGCCCATGCCGCTGGACACCTGGTCCGCGCGGGTCCAGGTCGTGTCACAGCCGGACGAAATCCGCCTGGCGCCCCACCCCACCGGGCTTTCGGGGACCCAGGCCCGCGCCCTCGTCGAATTCCAGAGCCGCTGGACCCTCGCCGAAGGCGGCGTGATCACGGTCGCCGCCCCGACAGGCGACCAGAACAGCGGCGCCTATCAGGTCAGCGCCGACGCGCGCGCCTTCCTCGTCAGCCAGGGCGCCCGGCCGGAACTGGTGCGACTGGTCGGCTATGACGCCGGCGGGGTCCAGAACGCCCCGGTCATCGTCGGCTTCCAGCGGTACGCGGCCGTCACGCCCCGCTGCGGCGCCTGGACCGCGACGACCAACACGGCCTCCAACCTGCCCTATGGCAACCTCGGTTGCGCCGTCAGCGCCAACATGGCCGCCCAGGTGGCCAATCCCGGGGATCTCGTCGGCGCGCGGCCGATGGATCCGGCGGACACCGGACGCCGCACGACGGTGCTCGGCAAGTACCGGAACGGCGAGACGACCTCAACGGCCAAGGACGAACAGGCGTCCGGCGCGGTTTCGACGGCGGTGCAGTAGACCATGCCGCCAGGACTCAACGATCAGGACCCCTTCGATCTGGGCTTCGACGCCGACGACGATTTCGCCTCGACCACGAACGATCCGTGGCGTGAGACGACGTCCGACAGCGACGGCCCCGATCCGTTCGCCAGCTTCCCGCTGGCCCGCCAGACTGGCGAGGAAGACCCCTTTGCCGAACTGACCCCCTCGGTCATGCCCGCGGTTGAGGGCGGTCGCCCCGCTGTCGGATACGCGCCGGAAATCGCCTCGTCGGGCGGCGACGGCCTCGGCGACGTCAGCGTCCCGCGCATCTCCATTCATGTCTTCTGCGCCCGTCCGGACACGGCTGAACTGGTCGAACAGGCCGCCGCCGACCGGCGGATGGCGCGCGCGGCGACCTCCATTTTCCCGGGCGGCGTTCAGGCGGCCGTCGCGCAGTACCAGAACCAGCCGACCCCTTCGCTGGTCGTTGTCGAGAGCCTCGATCCAGCGCCGGAACTACTGGCGCAGCTCGATCTGCTGGCGGAGGTCTGTGACCCCGGCACCAAGGTCATGACCATCGGGTCGGCCAACGACATCGCCCTCTATCGCGAACTGATGCGCCGCGGCGTGAGCGAGTATCTGGTTCCCCCGCTCAGCCCGCTGCAGATCATCCGGTCGATCACCAGCCTCTACGCCGACCCCACAGCGCCGTTCATCGGCCGTCAGATCGCCGTGGTCGGCGCGCGCGGCGGGGTCGGCGCCTCGACCATCGCCCACAACCTCGCCTGGTGCCTCGCGGAGCGGATGCAGACCGGGACGGTCCTCGCCGACTTCGACCTGCCGTTCGGCACCGCCGGCCTGAACTTCAACCAGGACCCGCTGCAGGGCATCGTCGACGCCCTCGGACAGCCCGACCGCCTCGACCCGGTGCTGATGGACCGGATGATGGCGCGCGTCACCGACCGTCTGTCGCTGTTCGCCGCCCCGGCGACCCTGGATCAGGACTTCGACATCCATCCGGACGCCTTCGAGGAGGTCGCCCAGAAGATCCGGGCGGCCGCGCCGTTCGTCGTGCTGGACCTGCCACACACCTGGAGCGGCTGGCAGCGCAAGATGCTGATCGGCTCGGACGATCTGGTCATTGTCGCCACCCCCGACCTCGCTTCGCTGCGTAACGCCAAGAACGTGATCGACCTGGTCCGCCTGGCGCGCCCCAATGACGTCCCGCCCCGGCTGGTGCTCAACCAGGTCGGCGTGCCCGGCCGCCCGGAGATTCCGGTCAAGGACTTCGGCGAGGCGCTCGGCATCGCGCCGTCACTGGTCCTGCCGTTCGAGCCCAAGGCCTTTGGTCAGGCCGCCAATCACGGCCAGATGATCGGCGAGGTCGCCCCGAAATCAAAGGCGGCGGAAGGCATCGAGCAACTCGCCCGTCTCGTCGCGCGGCGTGAGCCGCCACCCCAGCAGAAATCGTCGCTTCTCGGCGGCCTGTTCAGAAAGAAGTAGTCCAGCGTGTTCGGCAAAAGGTCCGATGGCAGCGCACCGCCGGAGCGGAGGGCGCCTCCGCCCGCGTCCGAGGGCGCGCAGATCGCCACGCGGCCGCAGCCCGCCGCTGCCCCGCCGGCCGGCGGGGCGTCCTCTCGCGCCCACGAGCCGCACAATCCTGCGACGGCCCCCGCCGGCCCCCAGCGCACCAAGCCGAAGGAAATGAAGGGTCTGGACCAGCTGCGTTCGGCCCAGGGCCCGACGGCGCAGATCGTCCGGGAGCAGAGCGACTATTACCACGCGACGAAGACGACGATCTTCAACGCCCTGCTGAACACCATCGACCTCAGCCAGCTGGCCCAACTCGACCAGAAGTCCGCGGCCGAGGAAATCAAGGACATCGTCGCCGAGCTGGTGGCGATCAAGAACGTGCAGATGTCGGTCGCCGAGACCGAGCATCTCGTTCAGGACATCATCAACGACGTTCTGGGCTACGGGCCGCTTGAGCCGCTTCTCTCGCGCGATGACATCGCCGACGTGATGGTCAACGGGGCCAACCGGGTGTTCATCGAAGTCGGCGGCAAGGTCCAGCTGACCAACGTCCGGTTTCGCGACAACGCCCAGCTGATGAACATCTGTCAGCGCATCGTCAGCCAGGTCGGCCGCCGCGTCGACGAAAGCTCGCCGATCTGCGACGCACGCCTGCCGGACGGCTCACGCGTCAACGTCATCGCTCCGCCGCTGGCGCTGGACGGGCCGACCCTGACGATCCGGAAGTTCAAAAAAGACAAGCTGACGATGAAGGATCTGGTGGATTTCAATTCCATCAGCCCCGAGGGCGCGCGGGTTCTGGGCGTCATCGGCGCCTGCCGCTGCAACATCGTCATCTCCGGCGGCACCGGCTCGGGCAAGACGACCCTGCTCAACACCATGACCGCCTTCATCGACCCGACCGAACGGGTCATTACCTGCGAGGACGCGGCCGAACTTCAGCTGCAGCAGCCGCATGTGGTGCGTCTGGAAACCCGGCCGCCGAACCTTGAAGGCCAGGGCATGATCACCATGCGCGACCTGGTCAAGAACTGCCTGCGGATGCGTCCCGAGCGGATCATCGTCGGCGAAGTCCGTGGTCCGGAGGCGTTCGACCTGCTGCAGGCGATGAACACCGGCCACGACGGCTCGATGGGCACGCTTCACGCCAACAGTCCCCGCGAAGCCGTCAGCCGGATGGAGTCGATGATCACCATGGGCGGCTACGGCCTGCCCTCGAAGACCATTCGCGAGATGATCACCGGCTCGGTCGACGTGATCATCCAGGCCGCGCGCCTGCGCGACGGCAGCCGGCGCATCACCCACATCACCGAGGTGGTCGGACTGGAAGGCGACGTGATCGTCACCCAGGACCTGTTCGTCTACGAAATGACCGGTGAGGACGACAATGGCCGGGTGCTGGGCAAGTTCCGATCGACCGGCATCGCCCGTCCGCGCTTCTGGGACCGCGCCCGCTACTACGGCCTGGAGCGTGAGCTGGCCGAAGCCCTCGATGCGGCGGAATAGACCATGACCATGGTCCTTGTCGCCGTTCTGGCCTTTGTGACCATCGCCGGGCTGGGCTTCGTCTTCGCCGGCGGGGATTCCGGCAACGCCCGCGCGGCCAAGCGGGCCCAGGCGCTCGTCAGCGGCGGCCCGGCGGCGAGCCGCGTTCGCAACGCCAGGGCGGCGGCCAACACGCCCGAAGCCCGGCGCAAGGCGATCCTCAAGACCCTCAAGGACCAGGATCGCCAACAGAAGAAGGCCACGCTGTCGATCGCCGCGCGGCTGCAGCAGGCCGGGCTGGCCTTCACCGAAAAGCAGTTCTGGATCACCAGCGCCGTGTTCGGCCTGGTTATCGGCGCCATATCCCTGCCGTTCGGCAAATCGCCGCTGATCGCAGTGGGACTGGCCTTCGCGGCCGGGCTGGGCCTGCCGCGCTGGATTGTCGGCTTCCTCGCAAAGGGGCGGATGAAGAAGTTCACCGAGGCCTTCTCTGACGCCATCGACATCATCGTGCGCGGCATCAAGTCGGGCCTGCCCGTCCACGACTGCCTGAAGATCATCGGCAAGGAATGCCCCGAGCCGCTCGCCGGCGAGTTCCGTCGCCTGGTCGAAAACGTCGGCATGGGCATGGCCATGGATCAGTCGCTGGAGAAAATGTACGAGCGCATGCCGACCAACGAGCTGCGCTTCTTCGCGATCGTCCTGGCCATCCAGCAGAAAACCGGCGGCAACCTCGCCGAGGCGCTCAACAACCTTTCGGTCGTGCTGCGCGGCCGCAAGCTGATGCGCGAGAAGATCAAGGCTCTGTCGTCGGAAGCCATCGCCTCGTCGTTCATCATCGGCAGCCTGCCCCCGGGCGTGGTGACGATGATCTCGGTGACTTCGCCCAAGTACATGGCGCCGCTGTTCACCGACCCGCGCGGGCACCTGATCCTGATGGGCGCGGTGATGTGGATGAGTCTTGGCATCTTCGTGATGCGCAAGATGATCAACTTCAAGTTCTGAGGGCGGGCCGATGGATTTCGTCCAGCTTCTCACCGACCCCGACAACGTCCTGACCGGGTTCGTGGCCATCGTCGCCTTCGCCACCATCGTGACGCTGGTCCGGCCGATGCTGTTCACGTCCAGCCTGGAAAGCCGCCTCAAGTCGGTGTCCAACCGCCGCGAGGAGTTGCGCCGCCGGTCCCGGGAGGAGATGGCCAAACGCGCCTCGGGCAGCAGCCTGCGCCAGACCGACGAGGGGCTGTACAAGAAGGTTGTCGACCGCCTTCAGCTGTCACGGCTTCTGGAAGACCCCAAGGTCGCGGAAAAGATGGCCCAGGCCGGATTCCGCGGGCCCCGTCCGATCAGCGCCTTCTACTTCTTCCGCTTCGTCATGCCGTTCGTGTTCGCCATGGCGGCGGCCTTCTATCTGTTCGTGGTCAACGACTTCGGCCTGCCGACCATGAGCCGGTTCACGATCTGCGTCGCCGCGCTGCTGCTCGGCTACTACGCGCCCAACGTCTACATCAGCAACGTGGCCCAGAAGCGCCGGGAATCGATCGTCCAGGCCTTCCCCGACTCGCTCGACCTGCTGCTGATCTGCGTTGAAAGCGGGATGTCGATCGAGGCCGCGATCCAGAAGGTCAGCCAGGAGATCGGCGGCACCTCGATCGAGCTGGCCGAGGAGCTGACACTGGTCAGCGCCGAGCTGAGCTACCTGCCCGAGCGCCGCCAGGCCTACGAGGGCCTGGCCCGGCGCACCAACCATCCGGGCATCAAGGCCGTGGCCACGGCGATGATCCAGGCCGAACGCTACGGCACGCCGCTGGGCACGGCGCTGCGGGTCATGTCCAAGGAAAACCGCGAGCTGCGCCTGTCGGCCGCCGAGAAGACGGCCGCCGCCCTGCCGGCCAAGCTGACCGTGCCGATGATCCTGTTCTTCCTGCCGGTGCTGTTCATGATGATCCTCGGCCCGGCGATCATCACCGTGCAGGACACCCTCGCGAAACAGCACTCGGGCGGTTAGTCGCTCAGCGCGCCGGCCAGCACGGCCTCGGCATAGGCGCAGTGCATGGCGATGCCGCGCGCCATGACCTGTTCGTCCAGCGTCATCCTGTTCGAATGCAGGGCGCAGCAGCTGCGATAGTCGCCGCCGACTCCGGTCGGCGCGGCGCCGAGGAAGGCCATCAGGCCGGGGACCTTCTGCAGGACGTAGGAGAAGTCCTCCGCGCCCATCATCGGCGTCTTCATCGTCATCCAGGCGCTGTCGCCATAGAGATCCTGGGCCACCCGCTCGGCCAGATCGACCTCGCGTCCGGAGCAGACGGTGACGGGGAAGCCTTTCTCGATCTCGACCTCGGCGACGCAGCCGTGGGCGGCGGCGATGTTCTCGGCGACCTTGCGGATCCCTTCATGGGCCGCCTCGCGGGTGTGTTCGGACAGGGTCCGCACCGTTCCCCGCATGTAGGCGTACTCGGGGATGATGTTGTAGGTCGTGCCGCCCTCGATATGGGCGATGGTCAGCACCGCCGGATCGAACACCGAGATGGTCCGGGTGATCATGGTCTGCATCGCCGTGACGATCTCGCAGGCGACAGGGATCGGGTCGATGGCGTCCTGCGGCATCGAGGCGTGCCCCCCGGCGCCGATGACCTTGATGCGGATGCTGTCGGACGACGCCAGCAGTGGCCCGTGCCGACCGGCGAACACGCCCGTCGGCATGTTGGGCGAGATGTGCAGCGCGAAGGCCGCGTCGGGCAGCGGGTCGATCAGGCCGTCGTCGAGCATGAAGCGGGCGCCGTGATGGCCCTCCTCGCCCGGCTGGAACATGAACATCACCGTCCCGGCCAGCTGGTCCTTCTTCGCGCACAGCGCCCGCGCCGCGCCGGCCAGCATGGCCACGTGGGTGTCGTGACCACAGGCGTGCATCGCGCCGGGCGTGCCGGACGAGAAGTCCAGCCCCGTGTCCTCGGTCAGCGGCAGGGCGTCCATGTCGCCGCGCAGCAAGACAGTACGGCCGTTGGGCGAACCGCGCAGAATGGCCAGCACGCCTGTCGTCGACGGCCCCTGTCGGATCTCCAGCGGCAGGCCTTCCAGAGCCTTCAGCACCTTGGCCGTCGTCTTGGGCAGATTCAGCCCCAGCTCCGGTTCACGATGGATCGCGCGGCGCAGTTCGATGGCGTCATGCAGCAGCGCGTCGCCGGCGGCGGTCCAGCCTTCGCGGTCGATGGTCAGGGCGTTCATAAATCGACTCCGGATGTGATTGCGCTCACCGTCGCCCTTTTTGTCGCATCGGTCTAGGAGAGGGGCATGAGCACCGTGACCTTCGCTGATATCGAAGCCGCCGCCGGACGCCTCGAGGGCCTGGCCGTCAGGACTCCGCTGGTCGAGAGTCCGGCGCTGAACGCGCGCCTCGGCGCCCGCATCCTGCTGAAGCCCGAGACGCTCCAGCATGCAGGGGCCTTCAAGTTCCGTGGCGCGATGAACAAGATCTCGCAGCTTTCGCCCGAGCAGCGCGCCCGCGGCGTGGTCGCCTGTTCGTCCGGAAACCATGCCCAGGGCGTGGCGCTGGTGGCGCGGATGCTCGGCGCGCCGGCGGTGATCGTCATGCCCGCCGACGCCCCGGCGATGAAGGTGGCCAACACCCGCGGCTATGGCGCCGAGGTGATCCACTACGACCGCTACAGCGAGGATCGCGACGCCATCACCCGCGATATCTCCGCGACGCGCGGCATGACCATCGTCTGGCCGTTCGATGACGAGGACATCGTGGCCGGCCAGGGCACCGTCGGGCTGGAACTGGTCGGACAGGCGAAGGAGCTCGGCGCGAGTCTTGACGTCGTGCTGACGCCGGTCGGCGGCGGCGGTCTGGCGGCGGGCGTGTCCACGGCCGTGAAACACCTCCAGCCGGGCGCCCAGGTCTATGGTGTCGAACCATCCGCCTTCGACGACACGGCCCGGTCGATGGTCAGCGGCCGGCGGGAGGCGATCGACCCGGCGGCCCGCTCGATCTGCGACGCCCTGCAAAGCCCCTCGCCGGGCGCGATCACCTTCCCGATCAACCAGCGCACGCTGGACGGAGTTCTGACCGTCACCGACGCCCAGGTCGCCGAGGCGATCCGGTATGCCTACACGACGCTCAAGCTGGTCGTAGAGCCGGGCGGGGTCGTCGGACTGGCGGCCCTTCTGGCTGGGGAGCTGGCCGTGTCCGGCCAGACAGTCGGCATCGTCCTGTCCGGCGGCAACATCGACCCGGCCCTGTTCAGCCGCATCCTCGCGGGAGACCTCTGATGATCCCCGGCTTCGTCCCGCCCCAGACACCGCTGCTCGTGGTCCTGCGCTCGGCGCTCGACCACAACCTGGCCACCATGCAGAGCCGCTGCGACAGGGCCGGCGTCCGGCTTCGCGCGCACGGCAAGACCCACAAATGCTCGACGCTGGGGCGCCTGCAGGTCGCGGGCGGCGCTGTCGGCCTGTGCGCCCAGAGCGTCGGCGAGGCCGAGGCCTTCGTGAGAGGCGGCATCCGTGACGTGCTGGTCACCGCGCCGCATCCCGACTGGGGCTCGGCGCGGCTGGCGGAACTGGCGAAGGGCGGCGCGCGCATCGGCGCGACGGTCGATGACGCTCGCCAGATCGAGCGGCTGGGCGCGGCGGCCCGCGCGGCGGGCGTGACCCTCGACTGCGTCATTGACATCGACCCCGGCACGCACCGGACCGGCGCCCATCCGTCGAAGGTGGTGGCGCTGGCGGCCCTGGCGGCGGCGACCGAAGGGCTCAACTACGCGGGCGTGCAGGCCTATGCCGGGCATCTGCAGCACATGGACGACATCGGGGCCCGGCGCGCGGCCGACGATGCGGTCACGGCCAGCCTGGCCGGTGTGGTCGAGCAGCTGCGACAGGCCAACCTCGCCCCCGGCGTCGTCACCGGCGGCGGCACAGGAACGCACGCCTGGGATCTCGACTCAGGCGTTTTCACCGAAATCCAGGCCGGCTCCTATGCGGTCATGGACGTCGAGTATGAAGCCTGTGGCGGGCCCGAGGGCAGCTGGCCCTTTCAGCAGGCCCTGTTCGTCGTCGCTGCCGTGGTTTCGACCAATCACAAGAGCCACGTCACGATCGACGCGGGCTTCAAGGCCTTCTCCAGCGACGGCCCGCCCGCGCGCATCGCGGCGGGCGCCGCCGACGGCTCGCTGTGGCGACCGATGGGCGACGAGCACGGCATGATCATCCACCCGTCCGGCCTGTCGGCCCTGAAGAGCGGGGACTTCATCAACGCCGTCGACGCGCTCGACGCCGATCCCGCCGCGCCCTGGCCCGAAGACGCGCCCAAGCCGGGCGGCCTGGTCTGGCTGCAGCCGGGCCACTGCGACCCGACAATAAATCTCTATGACGCCCTGCACGTGGTTTCCGACGACGGCGCCATCGAGCGCTGGGCGATTGATGCGCGGCGGACCAGTCGCACCGGCGTCTTCTCCCGGGCCGGAGAAGTCTGATCAGGCTCTTGCGCTCTCCCCGGGTCAGGCGTGCAAACTGCTGAAAACCACGGAGCGACGCGATGAACGACCTGGATTTCAGCGGCAAGCGGGTGCTGGTCGTGGGCGGCACGAGCGGAATCGGCAACGGCATCGCCCATGCCTTCCGCGAGCGCGGCGCGAGGGTTGCTGTCTGGGGCACGCGGGACGCCTCTGACTACAGGATCGAGGACGGTTCGGATCTCAACGGCCTGACCTTCGCTCGCCTCGACGCCTCCGACAGTGACGCGGTCGCCGCGTCGGCCTCGCCGTTCGACCGCCTGGACGTGCTGATCCTGGCCCAGGGCACGGTGCTCTATCGCAAGGGCGAGTTCGAGATGGACGGCTTCCGCAAGGTGGTCTCGGTCAACCTCGACAGCATGATGGCCTGCGCGATGCGCTTCCTCGCCGACCTGAAGGCGTCGGGCGGGAACATCATCACTGTCAGCTCGACGTCCGCCTATCACGCCACGCGCGGCAACCCCGCCTACAACGCCTCCAAGGCGGGCGTCGTGGCCCTGACCCGCACGCTCGGGCAGGCCTGGGCGACCGACGGCGTGCGCGTCAACGGCGTGGCCCCGGGACTGGTCGACACCAAGCTGACCAAGGTCACCACCGAGCATCCGGACCGGTTGGCCGGCGCCCTGCGCGGCATCCCGATGCACCGGCTGGGCACGCCGGCCGACATGGCCGGGGCCGCGCTGTTCCTCGCCTCGCCGCTGGCCGGTTACATCACCGGTCAGACGATAATCGTCGACGGTGGTCTGACCCTCTAAATGGGTGGTTTGCGGTGAGCGATTTCAGACGATAGGGTCCGCACCGCAAAATCCTCGCCATCAAGAGCGCTGTTTCATGAAAAAGCTTCTGCTTGCCGCCCTCGTCGCCGCGTTGCCGCTTGCGGCCCTGGCCGCCGAGCCCGTGGTCAATCCCGCCCATCTGGCGACCGACATCAAAGTCCTGGCGTCCGACGCCTTCGAGGGCCGCGGTCCCGCGACCCCAGGCGGTGACAAGGCGGTAGCCTGGATCATCGGCCAGATGATCGCGGCGGGCCTGCAGCCTGGCGGCGACCTGAAGGACGGCAAGCGCGCCTGGACCCAGGACGTGCCGCTCGGCCGGTTCGAGATGAAGGGGCCGGTGACCTCGAGCTTCTCGGTGGGCGGCCAGCAGATCGCGCTGAACCAGGGCGAGCAGATCGCCATCCGCGCCAGCCTGACCAACGCCGACAGCGTCAACCTGGCCAATACGCCGGTGGTGTTCGCCGGCTACGGCGTCGACGCCCCCGAGCGCAAGTGGAACGACTTCGCGGGCATGGACGTGAAGGGCAAGATCGTCATCGTCCTGATCAACGACCCGGACTTCGAGTCCGGCAAGGGCGACTTCGGCGGCAAGGCCATGACCTACTACGGCCGCTGGACCTACAAGTACGAAGAAGCCGCCCGTCTCGGCGCCGCCGGCCTGATCATCGTTCATGAGACCGGGCCCGCCTCCTATGGCTGGGCCACGGTGAAGAACTCCAACACCAATGTGATGTTCGACATCGTCCGCGCCGAGCCGACGAAAAGCCACCCGCCGCTGGAAGCCTGGATGCAGCGCGACGTCGCGGTCGACCTGTTCCGCCGCGCCGGTCTCGACTTCGACGCGCTGAAGAAGAAGGCCGCCAAGCGCGGCTTCAAGGCCGTCGAACTGCCGGGTGTGACCTTCTCGGCCAGCTACAACGTCGACCATCAGGTGATCGTCTCGAAGAACGTCGTCGGCGTCCTGCCCGGCAAGACGCGCCCGGACGAGCGCCTGTTCTTCACCGCCCACTGGGACCACCTGGGCGTCGGCCGGCCCGACGCGAAGGGCGACACGATCTACAACGGCGCCGTGGACAACGCGACGGGCATCGCCGCCCTGCTGGAGCTGGGCCGGATGTACGCCGCCGCCCCGCCCACCGACCGCACGCTGGTGTTCCTCGCCGTGACGGCCGAGGAAAAGGGCCTGCTGGGCTCGGAATACTACGCCGCCAACCCGCTCTACCCGCTGGCCACGACAGTCGCCGACCTGAACATGGACGCCCTGAGCCCGACCGGCCCGGCGCGGGACTTCACGACGTCTGGTGACGGCAAGGTCAGCCTGCAGGATGATCTGGTCGCGGCGCTCAAGGCCCACGGCCGGACCTTCACGCCCGACCCCGCGCCGGAAGCCGGCCACTTCTTCCGCTCGGACCACTTCCCGTTCGCCAAGCGCGGCGTGCCGGCCATCTCGATCGGCTCGGGCGAGGACCTGATCAACGGCGGCGTGGCCGCCGGCAAGGCCTACGGCGAGCGCTACGTGAAGGACATGTACCACCAGCCGGCGGATGAATGGTCGGACGACTGGGACCTGTCGGGCATGACCACGGACATCGGCCTGCTCTATGGCCTCGGCCTCGACCTGGCCAACTCCAGCCGCTGGCCGGAGTGGCAGGCGGGCTCCGAGTTCAAGGCCACCCGCGACGCCACGGCGGCCCAGCGCAACTAGGGACAGGCCCGGCAAGGCCATGACCGTCAGCGTCTTCGACCTGTTCAAGTCCGGCATCGGGCCGTCCAGTTCGCACACCATGGGCCCGATGAGCGCCGCCGTGCGCTTCGTCGGGCTGCTGCGGGCGGCCAGCCTGCCCGCGCCGGTCTCGCGGGTGGAGGTCAAGCTCTACGCGAGCCTCGCCCTGACCGGGAAAGGGCACGCCACAGACACGGCGGTGATGCTCGGTCTGATGGGTTTCGTGCCCGCGACGCTCGATCCCGACGCCGGCGAGGCGGCGCTGGCGTCCCTCCGTGCCGAGCAGTGGATGGTGCTGGGCGGCGATGGCCCCGGCATCGCCTTCGATCCGGCGACGGACATCGTCTGGGCCGGCCGCGAGCGCCTGCCGCAACATCCCAACGCCCTGACCTTCACGGCCTTCTCGGGTGAAGCCGTGCTGCTGCAGCGCTCGTACTTCTCCATCGGCGGCGGCTTCGTGCGCGACGAGGACGAAATTCACCGCAACACCGGCGATGAGGAAGGGCCGCCCGTGCCCTACCCCTACGAGTCGGGCGCCGAACTGCTGGCCATGACGGCGACCGCCGGGGTGACCATCGCCGAGGCGATGATGGCCAACGAGCGCGTGCGCCGGTCCGAGGCCGAGGTTACCGCTGGGCTCGATACGATCTTCGAGGCCATGGAAGCCTGCATCGACCGCGGCATGCGCATCGGCGGGACCTTGCCGGGCGGGCTGAACGTCAAGCGTCGGGCCCAGCAGGTGCACCAGGCGATCATGGCCAAGGTCGAGAAGCAGATCAGCGACCCGCTGGCGGCCATGGACTTCGTCAACCTCTGGGCCCTGGCGGTCAACGAGGAGAACGCCGCCGGCGGCAAGGTGGTCACCGCCCCGACCAACGGCGCTGCCGGGCTGATCCCGGCGGTGCTGCGGTTCTACAACCGTTTCTACCAGGGCACGGCCGAGGGTCGCCGCACGTTCCTGCTGACCGCCGCCGCCATCGGCGCCCTGTACAAGAAGAATGCCTCGATCAGCGGCGCCGAGGTCGGTTGCCAGGGCGAGGTAGGCGTGGCCTGTTCCATGGCCGCCGCCGGCCTGTGCGCAGCGCTGGGCGGGACCAACAGCCAGATCGAGAACGCCGCCGAGATCGGCATGGAGCACAATCTGGGACTGACCTGCGACCCGATCGGCGGCCTGGTCCAGATCCCCTGCATCGAGCGCAACGCCATGGGCGCCATCAAGGCCATCGACGCCGCGCGGCTGGCGTTGCTGGGCGACGGCGAGCACAGCGTAAGCCTCGACAAGGTCATCGCCACGATGAAACGCACCGGCGAGGACATGAACGAGATCTACAAGGAAACCTCGCTCGGCGGCCTGGCCGTCGGGCTGGCGGTGAACCGGGTGGAATGCTGAGCAGGGTGCGTGGTTCGAGACGCTCGGCTGAAGCCTCGCTCCTCACCATGACGCCATTTGTGCGGCCCACCCAAGTTCGTCATCCTGAGGAGCCGGCGCAGCGGGCGTCTCGAAGGACGCAGGACCGATGAGAAACCCTTCCCAAATCCGCGTCGGCGTCGGCGGCTGGACGTTCGAGCCGTGGCGGGGCGTCTTCTATCCGGACACGCTCAAGCAGAAGGACGAGCTCGGCTACATGAGCCGTCAGCTGCGGGCGATCGAG
>CAZISF010000072.1:0-15828 GCA_964541915.1 uncultured Caulobacter sp. | reverse complement strand
GATAATGCTTATTATGCGCAATATGTAACACACTGAGTTTATTGTATTTTATGTCCGCATGATATGCTCGAAGCGTTTCCGTGATGGCACCCTGTCGGTCAGCCCGGCGTGGTCTGGCCCTGCAAGTTTGCGAGGAACGGCGAGAGCGCTTCAATGGTGTAATCCCGGATTTGCTGGGCGTCAGCAGGCTCCTGCTCGATGAGGTCGCCGATGTGCGCTAACGCCATGCGCACGAACGACATGCAGACGATCGCGCGCCGATCAGGAACGGTCAGCGCCCGAAGCGGCCGCATCAAACCCTCGATCACCGCGTCGGTGCGCTGATCGAGCTCCGAGAGCCCGTCGGCTGAACGAATGTCGGGACGCCACGCGTGCCGTGCGTCGAGCCTGCCTTGATAGCCCCACTCCAAGCTGGCCAGGCCGTCTTGCTCGACTTGGTCCGCGAGGGTTTGAAGAAGGCTGGCCGCCTCGAACCGGCGATCCTGGCTGGAGCTTTTGTAGGTGACCCCGCTCACGGCCGCAGCAACGAAGGCTTCCGCAATGTCCCAGCCGATCTCGGCGCGAGGTTGGTCCAGGGCCGCCGAGTCAAATTCCCTGAGCTTGAAGAAGGCGTTGAGCGCAAGGTCGTAGACCTGCGCTTTGTACTTCGTGCGCTCCGAAGTGTCGCTCATGCCACCCTTATCCTTCCAACCGCTCTCTTGGGCGGCGCCTATCTCTGATATCGTGAAGTCGATGCAAGGTCGAAGACCGGGGAAGCCTACCTGAATGCTGTACGCATGGATCGACGGCGTGAAGCGCCCTCCCCTAGCGAAGGGCGAGCGCACGACGTGCCCCGGCTGCGGCGGGCTCCTTACGTCGGTCATGCCCGTCGAGAACGTCAACCATTGGCGCCACAAGGCCGGCGACTGCGATCCCTGGAGCGAGCCGGAGGGCCCCTGGCACCTCGGCTGGAAAGAACAGTTCGATTTGAATTGCCGTGAAGTCGGCCTGGTCGACGGCGCGACCGGCGAGCGTCATCGGGCCGACGTGTTGTGCGGCCTGGGGACGCCGACCTCGACGGTCCTCGAGCTGCAGCACTCCTCGATCTCGGAGGAGGAGCGCGGGGCGCGGGAGGCCTTCTATACCTGCGGACACCGCATGTTCTGGCTGGTGCACGTCTACAGCACCGAGACGTCCTTCACTGGCCACAGCTTCGGGTTCTCGCTCGACTTCGGCAGTCGCCCCCATCAAGTCGACAGCCACACCTTCTTCATCATGCGCTGGATGGGCCGCAGCAAGCAGTTCATCGAAAAATGGAAGCGCGCGACGGCGCACGTCTTCTTCGACTTCCAGGGCCATATCTTCTTCCTCGCGGGCGACGAGCTGGCGCGACGGATCAATGGCGGCGCGCCACTGCGGAAGGGCGAGTTTGCGCTCTGCAGGGCGCCGCGCGATCAGTTCGTCCGGTCCGTTCAAGGACTCGTCTGAGCATGGCCGAAGGCAACGTGCGCGTAGATTTGGGCGGCGGCCTGGAGGCTTATCTGGCCGCCGCCGACGAGACGACGGCCGAGCTGCTGGCGTCGAATGATCCTCTGGTCGCCACTCTTCGGGAATACGACCTGCATTTCCGCACCCGACTGTGGAGCGCGGGGGCGCCGGACGCCATGGCCCTCATCCTGTTCATGAACGCCTACCAGCTGTTCCTGGCCAGCGTGCGCGCGGCGCTCAGCGGCCACTCTGTAGCGGTCTTCCCCTTGTTGCGCACGGCGCTGGAATCGGCGGCCTATGGTGGATTGATCGCGGCGAAGCCCGAGCTGACGACAGTCTGGACCGACCGCCATCGTGACGACGCGGCCAGGAACGCCTGCCGCAAGGCTTTCACTTTTGCCAAGGCGATCGAGCCCCTGAAGGATCGGGCGCCGGACATCCATGAGCTGGCGATCCTGGCATATGACAGCGCGATCGACTTTGGCGCCCACCCAAACATCAAGGGCGTGTTCGGCCACGTCTCGCTCGACGAAGACCGCCCAGACGAGTTCACCGCGGTGACTCACACGAGCCTATACAGCGCGCACCACATCGAGACGATTCGCGGACTCTGCGCCTGCCTCGATTTCGGCCTGGCGATCATCGGCGCCATCGCTCTGGCGGGCACCTCCGCCACCGAGCAGGTCGCAGGCGAGCTGCAGGCCCTCAACGACGCCAAGAACGCCGCCACGGAGCCCTATTCCACACCGCCATGACCGGCCGCAGCGTGAGTCATCGCTCACATCAAGATCGACAATCGTTCCTCGAACGTCACGCCTTCAAATACAGCGCGACACGCACCCGATACATGGCGTCAGTGAGGGTTAACGAAAGTCGTCGCGCCTCTACGGGTAACCACTCATAAGCTTCACTATTACTCGGATGACGAGCGTCCTGTCAGGGGTTACCATCTGCCAAAATAATGGCTGCGTCAGGTGGCGGGGGACGCATGGCAGACTTGAGTCTCGTTGAGTGGGCCGGAAAGCAAGCTGCCTGGGTTCAAGATTCACTGCGCCGGATATCCACGACCGCTGGGTTTATGGTCAGCGAGGAGGACCGCAAGGCGATCCTTGATCGGATCAAATATGCTGCGGGCGGCATCGGCGATGAGCCGGCATGCGATGCGTTGACGGCTGAGCACCTATCACAATGCTCCGAAACAGGACCCCGCGCCGTATTGGCGTCGATCGGACCGCTCCAGAACATCGACCGTTTAGCGAAGGATCAGCGGCTGCGCTTTGCGCCCACCGGGGTCACGCTGATTTTCGGGGAAAACGGCAGCGGGAAGAGCGGGTATGCGCGGATCGCGAAACGGCTGTGTCGAAGCCTTTCAATTGACGAGCTGAAGGGCGACGTCTTCAAGGTTAAACCGGACGGGCCGCTTCAGGTGAAGCTGCGTTTCCAGATCGGCGACGACCCGGTCACCGAACTCGATTGGGTTCCGACAACACCGCCGCCGCCTGCGCTGAAGCAGATCTCGGTGTTCGACAGCAAGAACGCGCGCCTCTATGTCGATCAGCAAAATCGTATTGCATACCTCCCCGTCGAGATCGCCGTTTTGGAGCATCATGGGCAGCTATGTGGCGCGTTCGGCACAGAGTTTTCGACGCATCAGGCCGCCATTGAGAAACGCCTAAAGACGCCCCTGCCCGCCGGCTACACCCCCGGCGGAAAGATGCAGGTGTTTCTTGCACGGTTGGATTCGAAATCGCAGACGATCCCCACGAAGACCGAGATCGAAAACCTCGCGGGCTTGAGCCCTGGCGAGATCGAAGAACTGAAAGCCCTGGAGCTTAAGCTTCTCCAAGATCCGGTTGCCCAGGCCGCCACGCGGCGGCGCGCGTCCCAGGTCATGGCGCGACTCCTTGAAGTCCTCACATCGTTTGAGAACGGCTTCTCCGATGCCGCGCTGGGGGCGCTTGGGAAGTTGGTCGACGAGGCCCGCGCGACGGCGAGCGCCGCTGGCCTGGCGGCGACGGCCCAGTTCGGCAATGAACCCATGGTTGGGGCGGGCGGTGAGGCCTGGCGGCTTCTTTATCAAGCTGCGCGCGATTTCGCGGTGTTGTCGGGAGGGCCGACGGAAAAGATCGCGGATCAGGTCGGCGACACCTGCCCCCTGTGCCAAGAACCGCTCGGCGAGACGGCTGCCGCCCGCATGGCGCGGTTCAATGCCTATGTGCAAAGCGAGGCGGCGAAAAAGGCAGACGCCGCGCGCGAGGCCTTGGATACGGCGAAGGCGGTCCTGGAGGGCCTGGTCGTCCCGCCCACCGAGGTCGTCGCCAACAGCTTGACCGGATATGCTGGGATAGATGCAACGCGGGCCGCAGCGGTCATCCAGATCGAAACCGCCCTGACTGCCTACGCCGCCCGGCGAAAGGCCATGATCGATCGGACCACTGACCCTGCGCTCGAAGTGCCGCCCCTGCCCGCGTCCCTACGCACCATCGTGGCGGCCGACATCGAGAAGCTCGATGCTGAAGCGGTGCAGTTGGAAGCGACGGCTACCCATGCCGCCGCGTTGGATGCGGACCGGAACCGCATCGCCGAGCTGAAGGACCGCAGCAAGCTTCATGACGATCTCGCGACGGTTCTGCAGCGGGCCGAAGAGCTGCACGACTTGGCGGCGATCAAGGTCTGCCAAACGCAGGTTCAAACCCGAGCCATATCGCTCCAGATCAGCGCGCTACGACGCAAGCTCGTCACGGAAAACCTTCAGTCGCGCATCCAGGCTGAGATCAAGCGGTTCGACCTCGACCACATTCCGTTCCGGGTCAGCGACTCGAGCGAGCAAGGCCAAAGCAAATTTGCCGTTGGGCTGCTGGGCGTCGATAAGATCGCGAACAACCAGATTTTAAGCGAGGGCGAACAACGCGCCCTCGCCCTCGCTTGCTTCCTCGCGGAGATCGCGGATGAAGGCGCCACCTACGGCTTGGTCGTCGACGACCCCGTCTCGTCGCTGGACCAGCGCCGGATCCGGCTGGTGGCTCAGCGGCTGGTGCAGGAGGCTGTGAAGGGCCGACAGGTTGTGGTGTTCACCCACAATCTGGTGTTTTTCAATGAAATGGTGTCCGAGGCAGCGCGCGTTGGCGACGGCGCGCCCTTGATCAAAATTTTCGTCCGAAAGACTGAAACCGACGGTTTCGGCGTTGTCGAGGAGGACACCGAGCCGTGGTTGGCGAAAGGCGTCAACGCCCGGATCAACGATCTCCGAGCCCGCGCCAAGGTGCTGGCCAGTGAGACCGATTTCGCTGGAGACGACTATCGCCGCTCTGCGAAGGACTTCTATTCCGACCTGCGGGAGACCTGGGAGCGTTGCGTCGAGGAGATCGTCCTCAACAAGACTGTCCAGCGATTAGTCCCTGATGTCATGACCCAGAGGCTAGGTGGGGTCGTCGTCGGCGACGAGGACTACAAGACCATCTTTTTCGCCATGAAACACGTTTCCGAACGATCCGGCCACGATATGCCGGCGGGCCGCGACGTTCCCGTGCCGACGCCTGCCGAAATGATGAGCGACGTGCAAGCACTCGACACCTTCCAGGCGGGCTACAGGAAGCGCCGGAGTGTCGCGGAGGATGCGCGCAAGGCTTTGCAGGAACCGGCCAAAGCTACTCTGGTGTAGGCCACCGGCCGTCGATTATGCGGGCGCCTTGAAGCCGGACTGCTCGAGCCAGAACAGGTTTTCGGCCCTGCGGGTGATCTCGTGGAGATGATCCTCCTCAGCGTCACCGAACAGCGCCGCCGCGAGGGTCAGCCGTTTCTCGAACGAAACGCGACTGAAATTGAATGATGGATGGGCGGCGAGGACGGCCGCCTTGGCGGCAGTCTCGGCGTTGGCAACCTTGGCCTCTGCCCGACCGTGGGCTTGAGCGTCTTCCCTAGCCGCGTCCAGGACCTCGTCGACAACCTCATCAAAGGCATCATGCCACGCGGCCGATGCGGACGACGTGTGCAGCACTCCATCGACCATGAATCCGGCCAGCGTCGTTCTGATTTCACCCGCATGGCCGGCGACGCGCCGATGAGCCGCCGTCAGTGACGCAGGCAGCTTTTCAACGCCGAGGTCCGCCAGGCCTTCAGTGGCGTCGGCGATCTCTCCGTCCGGATCGAAGGCAACCTCGACCAGATATACCGCCTTGGGGCGCGCGGCAGATATCAATCGGACGGCGTCCTCCTCCTCGAGCCGCACCAGGGGGACCGCAGTGCGATCCGCTTGTTCAGGTAAACCGTCGATGACGCAGGCCTGCGCCGCCTCGGCAGCCCCGCGGATTGCGGTCGCCAGATCTATCGCCAAATTTGCTGTCATAGCTGCTCCCTAGACACTTAGCCGTTCGCTGACGACGCTGCCCTGCGGTTGGCGGACGACGTCGAACCCCATTGGGATCTGTTCCTTCACGGCTTCGACGTGGCTGATGACCCCGACAGCGCGGTCATGGCCCACCAGATCGCGGAGGGTGTCGAGGGCGACATCGAGCGTTTCGTCATCGAGATGGCCAAAACCCTCGTCGATGAAGATCGCATCTAGCTTGACGCCCCCCGCTTCGGCTTGGACCACATCGGACAGGCCAAGCGCGAGGGACAGAGAGGCCAAAAAGCCCTCCCCGCCTGAGAGCGTGTGCGCGTCACGTTTTTGATCGGTGTGGGCGTCGTAGACTTCGATGTCCAAGCCAGCCCTAGCTCGACCGTCGCCGCCTTCGTATTTCCGCAACAGCGCAAAGCGCCCGCGTGACATGCGCGCGAAGCGCTGGTTCGCCGCTTCCAGAACAAGGTCGAACGTCGCCGCGATCGCAAAATCGCGCAGCCGAAGGCGATGCGCGTTCCGACCGTCGGTCAGTTGCGCCAGTTCGCCGAGCACGCGGTATCGTTCGGTGGCGGCCGCAAGCTCCTCGGTTAGCCGAGCGACCAGTGCCCGGGTGGCTTCGATCTGGCCAAGCTTGATCGTCGTGGTGGTGAGGATCTCCTCGGCTCTCGCCAAGGCGGCGTCGGCCTCGACGAGTGCTGCGGAGATGGCCTCCAGGTTGGGACGATCGAGGCCATTGATCGCCGCCGCAGCGCGGTCGCGCCGATCATGCGCGGCGCCAAGTGCTGTGACGTGTTCCGTGATCTTCGTATTCAGGCTCTCAAGATTTGGCACGTCGGACTTAGCCTGGGCGTAGTCCTCGTCTGTCAGGTCGGCCGCGACCTTGGCGGTGTTGAAAGCCGCGCGATGGGTGGCGCGGGCCTCGCTAAGTTCCTTCACCCGAGCTTGGGCGTGCGCGAGGGCGGAACGTGCGGCCTGAACGTCCTCACTGGTCCGGCGCTCGGCCTCAATGGCCGATTGGTGAGCGGCGTTCAGCTGGTCACGGCGCTGAATGGCCGTTTCAAGTTGTCGGGCAATCGCCGTGACGTCACGCAACTCCGTCGGCACGTCGGCCAGCGAGGCCTCAAACGCCGATGCATCGGAGGTCGCCGCCTTGTCTGCTTTTGCATGGCGGTCACGCGCAGCAGTCAGATCCGCGAGGGTCGACGCGACATGTGTTCGGGCCACGCCCAGCGCAGCCTGAGTTGCATTCAGATCAGGGCCGTCACGGAGCGACGCCAGCTCGCCTTCGACCGCGGTAAGCTCTGACGAGATGGCCGAGACCTCGCGATCCGGCACCTGAAGCTCTGCGAGCCGGGTAACCGCTTGCGTCCATTCCCCGTCTGCGCGCGCCGCTGCTTGCGCGCCGATTCGTTCCTCGGCATCGGCGGCTTCTCGCGCACCGCGAGCCTCACGCCACGCGGCGTCCAGGCCAAGGCCCTCTTCGGCGGCGCCCGCGGGTCGCGGGTGGTCAGGGGATCCACACACTGGGCATGGCTGTCCATCTTCCAATTGATGAGCCAGGTGGGCCGCCTGGGCCGAGGCCAGCGTGCGTTCAGCCATCACTTCTGCCTCGCGGGTCTGCGTCAGTGCCCGGCGCAAACCCTCCAGGTTGGCAAGCGCGTCAGAGCGGGCGACCGCCAGCCTTCCAACTGCGGCCGTCGCGTTGGCGAAAGACGATGCGCGCTCTTGCGCCTGCTTTAGGTCCTGGAGCGCGCCCTCGATTTGCGAGATGCGCAGTGTCCGGCGTTGCACGGCTTCATGCTCGGCTGCGGCTGTCGTTTGAGCCAGCTCTGCCGCAGCTTGTGCCCCCACCACCTCGTCGAGGACTCGCTTGGCCTGGACGACGCCTGAAGCGCTTTCCCCCGCCGCAGCCCGCAGGGGTTCGGCGCCTGCAACCCGAGCCTGGAAGCCCTCCAGCTGAGTCACATTGGCGGCCGCCGCATCCCTCTCGGGCTGACGGGTCAACGAGGTCTGAAGGGCCGCCGCAGCGGCGGCGCTAACACGTTCCTGGTCGGCGGACCGCTCCTCCGCCTTGGCTTGAACCTCAAGGCCAGCCTTTAGATCGACCTCGGCCTCGGTCGCCCGGCTATCGGCCGCCACGCAGCTGAGTGCCCGGTCTGCCGCTGATTTCCGCAGCTTCAGGCCATCGACCTCGTCAGCGCGGGCGAGGATGTCATTAAGGCCCGCTACAGCAGCGTCGTGTTCGGTGAACCGGTCCTCGACCTGTTGGGTGGATTGCAGTGTCACCCGTGCCGTGTCTCTGGCGGTGCGCTCGGCGTCCCGGCTCACTGTCTGGAGACCCGCATCGATCTTCAAGGTTTCGATAAGCTGGGCCAATGCGTCGGTGTCGGACACGTCATGGGCTTGCAGATGGCCGTTGATCACCGACCGGCCGCGTTCGACCTCGTCACGCAGGTCGGACGCTTCAGCCTTTAGGCGCTCAACGAAACGCTCGTAGAGAGAGACATCGAACAGGCCACGCAGCACGGCCGAGCGTTGATCACTCGACGCCGTCAAAAGCTGACGAAACTGCCCCTGGGGCAGCAGAACTACCTGACGAAATTGTGCTGCGCTGTAGTTCAAGATCGAGCGCATCCGGTCAGCGACAACTTCGACCTTGCGCTCCTCCATCACGACACCTGGGTTGTCGCCGTCAATGTCGTCGACATCGATATCCGTGGCGTCATAGAGGGCCGCCCAGTGCTGGCGCTCGACCAGGGCATCGCCGCGCTTGCCGCGAACGGTCTGACGCGGGCGCCGGACGACGTGATACCGCTTGGCTCCGACCTCAAAAACCAGCCTTGCCTCTGTCTCTACCTCGGGGGCGGCATGGTGCGACCGAAGGTCATCGCCCTGGCGTTCCTGGCCGGACGATTCCCCAAACAGGGAGAAGCAGATGCCATCCAGGATCGAAGTCTTGCCGGCCCCCGTTGGCCCATAGATTCCGAACAGCCGGCCGCTGAGCGCAGGTCGAAAATCGAGGCTCTGCGTGTCAGCGAACGGTCCGAAGGCCGTCAGGGTCATTTTGATCGGGCGCACGGGCTACACCTCCTCGTTCTGGAGATCGGTAAGCGCCTCATCGATCATGCTCGTCTCAGTATCGTCAGGGACGCGCCCTCGGACGGCATCGAGGAAGCTAGCCACCAGCTTGACCGGGTCGCGCCGGTCCGCAATCGCCGCCGCGGCGCCCGGGCCCACAGCCGCGAGCCGGTTCAGACGCTCAAGCTGCAGCACATGCGGATAGACCGCCCGCAACTGGCCGATCGCATCGATGAGCGCGCCCTCGTCGGTCAACACCGCCTTGATCAAGGCGTCGGCCCCAAGGGCGCCCGGCGCACGACCAGCGGCGAGCAGGTCATCGAGCTGGCCTGTGACAATCCGCAGCGGGCGTGGGCTGGTGAGCGGGATCTCCGTGATCTTCGACACCCCTGCGGCGTCCAGATCGACCAGCGTCAGGGACTTCCCCTCATCAGCCTCGTCGAAGCCGAAACCCATCCACGAGCCGCAGTATCTGATGTGCGGCGCCCCGGCTTCCTGTGCGCGATGAAGGTGGCCCAGAGCCACATAGGCCGCACCGTCGAATATCGCCTTCGGCACCGTTTCAATTCCACCCACTTGCGCCAAGGGCCGTTCGGTCTCGGTGATCCGCCCGCCTTCCACGAAGGCATGGGCCGCTACTACCCACCGCGCACCCGCAGGCACATGTTGGCGGGCCTGCGCCAGTTGAGCGGCGAGGGCGTGGGCGGGACTGGCGATGCCGACATCACCAAACGCCTCTCGCGCCGCGAAAATCTCGCAATATGGCAGGGCCGAAAACGCTACCTGGCCATGTTCATCGGTAAGAATGAGGGCCTGCGGCCGATCTCGCAGCGGCCCGCGGATCAGCACACGGTGGGGATCTTGAAGAGCGGCGTTGAAGCTGATGCGGTCGGGCGCGTCGTGGTTGCCCGCGATCGCCACGATGGCCGCGCCGGTCTCGCCGTAAACGCGGGCCAGGAAATCGTTGAAGAGCTGGACGGCTTCCTTGCGCGGCACTGCGCGATCGAACAGGTCGCCCGCGATGATCAGCGCATCGACCCGATGCTCGACGACGGCCTCGAACACTTGGTCGAGAAGCCGGGCCTGGTCGTCGAGCAGGCTCTCCTGCGCCAGGGTCCGACCAAGATGCCAATCCGATGTGTGCAATATCCGCATCTGCGCCCAACCTCCCGTATGTATAGTTTCTATATGGACTAAAGCTGGGCCGTCAACTAGACTCTCCGCATGTCGTCCCCCACGCCGCGATACGCGCATGAAGCCAGGCAGAGATTCCTCGACGGGCTTCTCTTCTGGGAGGGTCGGGTCAATCGCCGCGACCTCATCGACACGTTTCGTGTCTCGCAGCCGCAAGCCGCGCTGGACCTCAAGGCCTACCTCACCGCCCTGCCCCTAGGCCAAGTGATCTATGACACCCGCCAGCGGCGCTATGAGGCATTGGCCTCCTTCCAGCCGGTGTTCGGGGCACCCAACGTCGACGCCTGGCTGGAACGGTCCCGTCAGGCGGGTCTGGCGGTCGAGGTGCTGCCGACCTTGGATCGCCCTCTCGACGCCGGCCTGATGGCGCGCCTCTACCGGGCGATCCGGGATCGTAAGACTGTTCACATCGCCTACCAGACGATGCGCCGTTCTTCGGCGGAAGATCGCTCGATCACGCCGACGGCCTTCGTCTCAGACGGGCAGCGCTGGCACGTGCGGGCCTATTGCCACCTGCGAGAGGCTTACAGGGACTTCGTGTTGTCCCGGATCTCGCTCTCGGCCGACCAGGTCGAGGCCGGGGGCGAAGTCGCCCAACTGCCGGTCGATGCCGAGTGGTGCTCTTGGGTCACGCTCAGGCTGGCGCCGGCTTCACACCTTGAGGAAAACCAGAAGCGCGCGGTGTGCTGGGACTACGGCATGGACGATGAACTGTCCGTCACTGTCCGGCGGGCCCTGGAGTTCTATGCCATCCGCCGCTGGGGCCTTGATCGGCCGGAAAGCCGCCTGAGCATCGTTGAGCGAATCGAAGCGGCGCCAAACCCGGAGGCCACAGCATGAAGATGGCCGCCGCCCAACACGCTCCGGCGAACGATTGGCCAGCTTTGATGCTTCGCCGCGTTGACGCCAGCCGCAACATGTCCAGGTTCTGGTATGCGCGCCTCCAGCCCAGCTTGTTTGAAGAGGTGCTGCTCGTGCGAAACTGGGGCCGTATCGGCTCTCGAGGCCAAGAGCGGTCCTACTGGTTTTCGACCAAACAGGCCGCCCTCGCGGCGTTCGAGAAAATCACCGCAGCCAAGCGTCGACGTGGTTACGCCGCCGAGGTGGAGCGCACAGCCGGGGCGCCGGCTTCGCGCGACAGGGCCCTGAAATACCCCCACGGCAGGCGCGCCGTGGAGAGACCGCAGGAGGCTGGCGCCGCCTGACCCGCGGCAGCACCCCATGAACAATCAACCCAAGCGCATCATTGAGCACGCACTGCTGCAAGGCATCGGCCCCATTTCAGTGGAACGGCTGCTCGCTCTGTCGGAGACTGAATGGGGCCTGCTGCGATCCGCAATCACTGACGGTCGCCGCGCACGACCACCTGAGCATGTGGCGCGCTGCTTGATGTGTTCCGGTCCGATCTTCATCCAGGCGCGCGTCTTTCGGGAGCTTCGACTCCCCTACTTTGCCCACTTCAAGGGCGGCGATTCGACCTGTCCCTGGCATACGGGCGAGACCCTGCACCCTGATGACGCCCGGGCGCTCCAGTATGGCGGCGCCCAGGAGTCCCCCGCCCATCGCATGCTCTGCGAGCAGATCGCCGAGCTCGCCGCCGTCGATGAACGGTGCACCTCCGCGGAAGTGTCGAAATATCTGCCGCCCACCGACAACGAGCGCGGGCGCTATCCCGACGTCCTGATTGTCCGGCGGGGCGCCCCCAAGATCGCCGTGGAGATCCAGCTATCCAACACCTTCCAGACCGAGGTGTCCGCGCGCTGCCTGCATTATGAACGCGAAGGGGTCGGCCTGCTCTGGGTGCTCTATGGCCTCGACATGCAGGCCGACGACCTTCCTCAGTCCTTCCGGGACGTGGTGCTTCGCCACCGGGGTAACGGCTTCCTGTTGGATGACGAGGCCGTGGCGGAGTCGCTGGCCCGCCGCACATTGGTCCTGAAATGCTACCTTCGCGGCCCGGACGGTCGCTTTGAGGCCGGCCGGCTGATCACCCTAGACGACCTCACATTCCCCACGAGGGGTCCGCCCTACCTTGAGGATCGGGTCACGCCCGGCCTCCTCGCGCGGGGCGAGGCCGCACGGACGCCATGGCGGGCCGCTCTAAGGGGTCGGAGCCCCGATTTCTCATACGCCGATCTGCGCAGCCCCGCGTTTCTGGCGGCCAATGACCATCTTTGTGGCCTGGTTCCAAGCCTGCGCCAGTGGGAAGCGGAGACCTATCAAGGCCAGTGGATGATCGCGAACCTGATAGCCGTTATCTTCTCAGCCCTGGGCCACGCCAACGGGACGTTCCGCAACTACGCCTCGCGCCAGGACAATGTTCAGGCCCTCTTGAACAGCAAGCTGCCAAGCGAGAACCTCCTGCCCTTCGCGCTGATCATGCAGGAGATTCTCCAACGCTGCGGGGCGGACGACCTCCTGCTCGGCAGTGTCGGCAAGCACCTCGATCGCGCCTTGGCGCTGGGCGACGGCAATTTCGTGCTCGACTACGAGGCGCCGTGGGCGGCGATCGCGGTCCTGCTACCCGAACTCTTCGATCCGCTCCTGCGGTTCGAGCTGGAAACTCTGGACGCCCTCCCCACCTGGGCGCGTCCGAAGACGACCGCCACTGGCAGAACACGGGTCTCGCCTACGAATCCTGCCCATCAGCCCCAATCCCTCGAGGAGGCCCATGGCTCCGCCCATCACCCTGGCTGAACGCCCCGACCATCCCGGCCTGGAAGCCCTGGATTCAGCCGTCATCGCCTTGTCCGAGGCCGTGGCGGCTCTGCGTGCCGCCGAGCTGGTTGTCCAGGACTGCAAGGCGGCATTAGCGCCAGCGGTTCCCAAGATCGACGACCCCGAGCTCGCCAAGCGTCTGGCCGTCTGGATCTACTGGAACATGCCGGAGGTGCCGGTCGCGCCGCTGGCCGAGATGGCGACGGGTTTGACCGCAGGCAGGGCCCAGCAGGCCTTCTTCAAGCTATCTGGAACCCACGCCAGCGCGGTGGCCTGTGCGGCCTGCGGCAAGCCGGTCGCCGTCCGCAGCCGAGATGAATTGAAGCGGGTGCTGACTGCGAAGTTGAAGCGCGGCGTCCTGCCGATCTGCGAGTCCTGCCAGACCAGCCGTCGGCCAGAGGCCCCTTCGGTCTATGTCGAACGACCCGTCCGAAACACGGCCCCCACGGCCTTCGACCGGGAAGTCCTGACCCTCCATGCCGAGCGTGGCCAGCCCAAGACCATCGATACGCTCTGTCTCTGGGGCATGCAGAAGGTCGAGCTGCGTCCGGAACACATTCGCCTGTATTTGCAGGATCCCGATCTCGGCGTCGCAGCCGCCCTGAACGCCAGCCGTGAGGACTATCTCGAGTGGCTGGAGGGTTGGGGCTCGGTGCGTTGCGGCGGCACGACGACGGCCGGCGACCGATGCCGCAACACAGCGAAAGCGTTGACCGGTCTTGAGCTCGGCGAGTGGCTCGAGGCCCGAGCTAAGGGCGGCTACTGCGCCGTCCATGGCGGTTGATGCCTTAGTTCGGCCCTATCCGGCGCCCGGGGGGCCTCCTCCATTGAAAATGAAGGCTGCAAGGAGCCCGCGCATCGCGCGTGGCGGAACGCGCCGTCGAGTGGCCGGCGGCGCCTTAAAGGCGCCCGCCAGGGGCGGACCCGCAGGAGCCGCGAAGCGGCGGGACCGAGCACGCCCGCCGGCCGCTCTCCATCCTGGGGCGTTGCGGGGTGTCCCCGCTCGAAGGGGTCGGCCGAGACCTGGGCTCGGCCGCAGGGGAAGGCTTTCCCCCTCACAGACTTGGACACGGTTCGTCTACGCTACAGCGCCAACGCCTTGACCAGATCGTCATGCTCAAACGCGCTCTCCATGCGCCGGATCTCCGCCGGCCGCGCGCCGGCGGCGGCGGCCACGTCCCGCCACCCTCGGGTCACCTGGGCCACCTCGCGGACGATGTGCCGGGCGTCGGCGTCGCTGAGCGAGAACAACCCGGCCACCGACAGCACCAGGGCCAGGTCACAGGTGCCATCATCAAGATCGATGGTCGTGGTCAGGATGCGCGCCTTCACGTCCACCGGCGTCGGGTTGAGATCGTAGGCCGGCGACAGCGTCCAACCGCCCTGCCCCAACCACAGGAAGCCGTGGTTGCGCAGGTGATCGTCGACATTGGAGATCAGGACGTTCAGCACCATCCGCCGATAGAGCTCGGCGGCGTCGCGCTGCGCCTGAGCGCCGGTCTGCACCAGGACATCGACCAGCTCGGGATAGCTCCCCCGTTCCCCATCCTTCAGACCCATCATCGACAGCGCCGACAGGAACGGGATGCGCCCCTCCCCCTCGCGGTCGAACCGCCGCGATAACAAGATCGCCTGGCCGGCCACCTCGATTAGATCATGGGCGGCCACCCGGATACCGGCCATCCCGGCCAGGGTCAGCGCCACTGACTCCCAACGCTCAACGCTGTAGTCGTCATCGGGCTTTGGGAACTTGGCGACCGACAGCCGGCCGTGCTGGTCGATCACCGAGGCCTTGGGCCGGGCCCCGCCCAGCGAAGACCCCGGCGCGAAGATCATCTGCAAATCCGCGTCGGTCTCCTCATCGCGCAGGATCCGATCGGTCACCGCCATCAGACGGCCAAGCTCGACCAGGCCTGGAACGCCCTGGGCCGTCGGCGCCTCGAACACCTCGCCGCCGGCATAGCGGAAGCGCAGCGCCCCCAGGCGCGACACATCGGCGACCCCGATCAGATAGTCGGCCTCGGCCAGGGTGCGCACCGCCCGGCCCTCCCGCTCGGCCCGGCGCCGCTCGGCGCGCTGCATCAGCCGCCGGCCCCAGGTGTCGGGCGCCGAGTCGCCCAGGGAGCCGAACATGGCCAGGCCCGCCGCCGGCGCGAAGGCGCCGCGGTTCAGGGTCAGGGCCGGCTCTAGCGAGAACCGGTCAGGATCAGCCAGCCAGTCGGAATGGTATTCGAAAGCCACGGCCTCGCCGCCGCGCCGGGCCTGCCGGTGCAGGGTTCCGACGCGCTGGGCGCCCCCCGGCCGGTCGATATGGACCTCGATGTCAGGCATGGGGCGTACTCCGAACCCGCAGGCGCACCCGCTTGGGCAGCGCCTCGTCGGCCAGGGACAGCCCGACCTCGTCCTGGCCCGGCGCGGCGAGATTGCCAAGGCCGTCAAGTAGGCCCAGCGCCTGCAACACGGCCGCATAGATGCCCATGGCCACCATGGGATCGCCGGCCTCGACCTTCTGCAAGGTCTGGCGCGTCGTAAACGCCCGCTCGGCCAGGATCTCCATGGTCAGCTGGCGACGACGGCGCGCATTGCCGATATCCTCGCCCAGCTTGCGAAGCGCACGGCGAGTAGCGACGGAAGGGCGGTGTGCGGCGGGCATAATGTTATCTTATGATGACGCTATCGGGTTTTAATGTCGTAGAAGACTTACATTAAAATAGAACTGGCGCCCAGCCCTCTGGGCCGGCGCCGCGTCCACACGCTACCCGCCTACCCCTCGACACACGCCTCCAGGACATAGGCGTCACCCTCGCGGCCCGTCACCCGGCAGACCTCCTGGACCCGCCGTCCGGCCGGCGCACGGGCGATATGGATCACCAGGTTGATCGCCTGGGTGATGGCCCGGTAGGGAATGCGCTGGGTTACCTCCCCGATCAGATCCTCCAGCCTCGTCAGGCCCTCCGCCGCGCTATTGGCATGGATGGTCGCCAGGCCGCCGGGATGGCCCGTATTCCAGGCCTTCAGCAGGTCCAGCG
>CAZISF010000071.1:0-15954 GCA_964541915.1 uncultured Caulobacter sp. | reverse complement strand
GGTCGCCCCTCTGTAGCAAAGGGTTGGATCATGGGCTGGACCGACGATCGCGTGGCGACGCTGAAGAAGCTCTGGCTCGATGGCCTTTCGGCCAGCCAGATCGCCAAGCAACTGGGCGGGGTCACCCGCAACGCCGTTATCGGCAAGGTGCACCGCCTGGGCCTCAGCGGCCGCGCCGCGCCCTCGCAGCCGGCCCGTCCGGTGTTCAAGGCGCCGCGTCCCGCCCGTCCGGTGGCGACCGCCCCGGCCGCGCCGCGCCGCGTGGTCACCGAGGACGTCCGCACCCCGCCGATGCCTGTGCCCGTGCACCGTCTGGAAGAACCCGGCAGCGCCACCGTGCTGACCCTGGGCGCCCACATGTGCAAGTGGCCGATCGGCGATCCGTCCAGCGACGGCTTCACCTTCTGCGGCCGCCGCAACGGCGACGTCGGCCCCTACTGCCGTGAACACGCCCAGGTCGCCTACCAGCAGCCCCAGTCCGGCAAGAAGAAGACCGGCCCGACGGAACTGGCCCGGTCGCTGCGGCGGTACATCTAGGGGCGTAGGGAGTAGGGAATAGGGAGTAGTCCTCGTCGCTCGCAGCGCCTCGGTCTTGCTACTCCCTACTCCCTAAGACCTACTCCCTTCGATGACCGACTCAGCGGACCCCGCCGCCACCTCCAACGCCCAGGCCTATTCCGTCTCGGAACTGGCCTTCGCCCTCAAGCGCACGCTGGAGGACGCCTACGGCTTCGTGCGGCTGCGCGGGGAGCTGAGCAAGGTCACCCACCACGCCAGCGGTCACGTCTATCTGACCCTGAAGGACGACAAGGCCAGCCTCGACGGCGTGGTCTGGAAGGGCAGCGTGCGCGGGCTGTCGGTGCGGCCCGAACAGGGGCTCGAGGTGATCGTCACCGGGCGGATCACGACGTTCCCGGCCGGGTCGCGCTACCAGATCGTCATCGAGAGCATGGAGGCCGCCGGCGTCGGCGCCCTGCTGGCGCAGCTGGAGCGGCTGAAGGCCAAGCTCGCGGCCGAGGGCCTGTTCGAGGCCTCGCGCAAGCAGCGCCTGCCGACGATGCCGGCCGTGGTCGGGGTGATCACCAGCCCGACCGGCGCCGTGATCCGCGACATTCTCCACCGCATCCGCGACCGCTGGCCCTGCCGGGTGGTGGTCTGGCCGGTGGTGGTCCAGGGCGACGCCGCCGCGGGACAGGTGGCCGCCGCCGTGCGCGGCTTCAACGCCATGACGCCGGACGGCCCGGTTCCAAGGCCGGACATTCTCATCGTCGCCAGGGGCGGCGGGTCGGTCGAGGATCTGTGGGCGTTCAACGACGAGGCCCTGGCCCGGACGGTGGCCGAGAGCCGCATTCCGTTGATCTCGGCCGTTGGGCACGAGACCGACACCACCCTGATCGACTTCGTCTCCGACCGGCGCGCGCCGACGCCGACGGCGGCCGCCGAGATGGCGACGCCGGTGCTGTCGGAGCTGAAGGCGCTGATCGCCGACCATGACCGGCGTCTGGCCACGGCCGGCGGGCGGCTGATCGAGGATCGCCGGAGCCGGCTGACCGGCGCGGTGCGCGGCCTGCCCCGCCCGGCCGACCTGCTGGCCATGGCCGGGCAGCGGCTGGACTTCGCCGCCAGCCACCTGACCATGGGCCTGCGCCGCAATGTCGATGTCCAGGCGCGCCGCCTGACCCAGGCCGCCGCGCCGCTGCGTCCGGCGATGCTGCAACGGCGGACCGAACAGCTCGGCGAGCGGCTGAACGCGGTCAACCTGCGCTTCAACGGAACCATCGGCCGGCGGTTCGACACCGAGGCCACCCGGCTGGAGGCGATCGGCAAGCTGCTGCAGACGCTCAATCCCAAGCGCCCGCCGCGCCCCGGCTTCGTGCTGCTGACGCGGGCCGACGGGTCGCTGGCGCGCAACGGGGCGGAGCTCGCCCCCGGCGAGGCCGTGCATCTGATGTTCGAGGACGTCACCCGCGAGGCCGTGATCGACGGGACGGGAGCGGCGCCCCCTGCCCCGCCGGCGCCGGCCGCGCCGCGTCCTGTGGCGACGAAGCCGGCGGCGGCTCCGGGACAGGGAGACCTGTTCTAGAGCTGATCGAGATTCACTCATATTCAGCGTCATGGCCCGACTTGTTCGGGCCACCCAAGAACACCTTCTGAGACCCGGGTTTTATGAACGTTGGCGCGACAATCCCTACCGTCGCCGCGCTTGGGTGGCCCGAACAAGTCGGGCCATGACGGACCTATTTGAACTTCGAGGTGCGACTTCTGAGCCAGCCGGTCTGTTCTCGCCGCCCCCAAACCGCTACATTGTCCGCATGAACGCCTATGACCGCGACCTCGGACGCGACATCGCCACGCTGCACTACGGTGACGGCGAGTTCGCCGTGCTCAAGCCTGGCCTCCATGTGATCTGCGCCGTCAGCGGCCGGAAGATCCCGCTGGAGGTCCTGCGCTACTGGAACGCCGAACTGCAGGAGGCCTACGCCGGTCCGGCGGAGGCGCTGAAGCGCTGGCAGGAGCTGAACCCCTGAACCGTCGCGCGCTGCTCGGCGGCCTGGCGATCGCCGGGCTGGCCGGGCCGGCGTTCGCGGCGGGGCCGGCGCTGCAGCTGAGCGGTCGCTACCGGCAGGGCGGGTGCGCCCTGGGTCTGACCAGCCCGCGCGCGAAGATCTACGTCGATGACCAACCGGTCGGGACCGCCTCGGCGGCCGGCAGGTTCTTTGTCGGCTTCGACCGCGACGCCGCACCGCAGACCGTCGTGACGGTCGAGACCGAACTCGGCACGGCTGCCCAGACCCTGACCATCGCGCCGGGGGACTTCGACGTTCAGCGGATCAGCGGCCTGCGGCAGGACCTCGTGGCGCCCACCGACCCGGCCCTGCTCGAACGGATCAAGGCCGAGGTCGCGCTGAAGGCGGTCGGCTTCGCCAGCCGCGCCGACGAAGACGATTTCCGGACCGGTTTCGCCATGCCGCTCTCGGCCTGGAGGCTGAGCGCCCGGTTCGGCGGCCAGCGCATTCTCAACGGCGTCCCCCAGACGCCTCACTTCGGCTCGGATCTGGCGGCGCCGACCGGCGCGCCGATCATGGCCCCGGCCGACGGCGTCGTGACGCTGTCCAATCCCGCGATGCACTTCGAGGGCGGGCTGACCATGATCGATCACGGGCAGGGGCTGATCACGGTCTATCTTCACCAGTCGCGCATCGATGTGCGGGCCGGCGACAGGGTCACGACGGGTCAGGTGATCGGGGCGGTCGGCATGACCGGCAGGGCCACCGGACCCCACCTTTGCTGGCGCATGAAATGGCGCGGACGCAACCTCGACCCGATGCTCATGGTGGGGCTCAATTCCTCGAATTGAGGTAACCTTTCGGAAGGGTGCGCACCCCTATTCATGCCTGAATCAAACAAGGCGCCGGCCATGTTCCGGCGCAGCGATCGAGGGCTTCATGGATTCCGGGTTGGGCGCGTTGAAGGTGTTGCTGGTGGACGACAACCAGCACATGCGCGCCATCGTCTCGACGATCCTGAAGGGGGTCGGCATCCGGGACGTCCGTGAGGCCCGCGACGGCGCCGAAGGCCTGCAGGCGCTGCGGGACTGGCCGGCGGACATCGCCATCGTCGATTTCCGTATGGATCCGATCGACGGCGTCGAGTTCACCCGCATGGTCCGCAACGCGGCGGACAGCAAGAACCCCTATCTGCCGATCATCATGATGACCGGCTTCGCCGACCGTCCACGTGTCTGTGAAGCGCGCGACGCCGGCGTGACCGAACTTGTGGTCAAGCCGGTGACCGCCCGGTCGATCATCGACCGGATCACCGCCGTCGTGTTCCACCCGCGCCCGTTCGTCCGGACCGAAGACTATTTCGGCCCCCGCCGGCGCGGCATCGACGAAGCCGGCGCCCAGCCCATGGCCATGGCCGGCGGAGCCTAGCCCTCCGAGGCCGCCAGCTCGGCGTAGGCCTCGTTGGGCCAGCGCCGGTGCACCCAGAACCATTCCCCCGGCCGCTCGCGCACCCGCTCCTCGACAAAGGCGGTGACGCGGCGCACGCCCTCCTCGATGTCGGCCGTACGGTCGCCCGTACGGTTGAGTACGATCGGCTCATGGACCACCGCGCGGAACCGCGCGCCCCTGGTCCGCTGCACGGACATCGGCTGCAGCACCGTGTCGAACCGAAGCGCGAGCCGGGTCGGTCCCGGCGCGGCCATCACCGGCCGGCCGAAGAACGGCGCGGCCACGCCGCCGCGATTGAACTTCTGGTCGTTCATCAGGGCCACCGACACGCCCTTGCCGAGCGCCTCCAGCATCTCCCGCGCGCCGTCGCCGCCCTTGGGGGCGAACAGCCGCACGCCATAGCGGAAGCGGCTGTCGCGGATGCGCCTGTCGACATAGGGGTTGTTCGCGGCGCGGTAGGTTATCTCGCAGTTGATGCCGGAATTGACGATCGCCGCGGGCATCACCTCCCAGTTCGAGAAGTGGCCCGAAACGAACACCACCGGCTTGCCGCCGGCCGCGATCTCGGCCAGCCGCTCGCCGCCCACGATCTCGACCCGGCCCGTCGAGGGCAGCAGACGGTCCATCATGGGAAACTCGGCGATCGTACGGCCATTGCAGTCCCACTGCTCGTCGAGAATCCGCGCGCGCCAGGCCGCGTCCTTTTCCGGGAAGGCCAGGCGCAGGTTCTGGTCCGCCAGGCGGTGGGTCTTCGTCAGCGGGCCGAGCCGCCGGGCCACCGCCCCGCCCAGCCAGGACGCCGCATCGACCGGCAAGAGCCTGAAGAGGAAGGTGAAGACGTCGAAGGCGGCGGCCTCGAGCCGCCACGCCAGGTCCTGTCCGACTGAAATGCGCTTGTCACCCATGTTCCTTACCTAGCGTGCTTCGGGGCTGAGTGGGAATCGCCCCCGGCGTGATCCCCCGACAGGTGCTTGTCCACAGGCCCGGATCGCTTGGCGCGCGACTTGCGCGACAGAAGCCTGACCGTTCCGTTTCGGAACAGTCGTCCTGAACAACCACACGGGGGCGACCGCCCATGGGCAACGACATCGACGTTCATCTCGGCAAGCGGCTTCGCCGCCGTCGCCGACTCCTCGGCCTGACCCAGCAGCAGCTGGCCGGCACGGTCGGGGTGCGCTTTCAGCAAATCCAGAAGTACGAGTGCGGCGCGAACCGCATCTCCGCTTCGCGGCTCTGGCAGCTGTCCGAGGCCCTCGAGGTTCCAGTCGGCTACTTCTACGACGGCCTGTCCGACGCGGACCGCCGCGAGCTGCAGAGCGAGAGTTCCGGCGAAGGCGGCGAGATGTTCGCCCGCAAGGAAACCCTCGACCTGATCGGCGCCTAGTACCAGCTCGGTGAGCGGCCCCGTCGGCGCCTGCTCGAGCTGGCCTTGTCGCTCAACGGCGAGACCGACGCGGCCTGATTGCCTGCCAGTACCCCTGTGTAATCCCGGACGGCCTCGCGGCTGGTCCGGGACCCAGGGGGCCGGCCACGACGGCTATTGTTGAGGGACCCGGCCCCGGCTAACCGTGGGGCATGACCCTTTCCGCCGACCGCCTCGAAGCCCTCGACGCCTTCCTGATCGCGCTCAACCGCGCCTCGGCCGGCGCCATCCTGCCGCTGTTCCGGGCCGATCACGGGCTGGAGAACAAGCTGCAGGGCGGCTTCGACCCGGTGACCGAGGCCGACAAGGGCGCCGAGCGGGCCATCCGCGAGATGATCGCCGAGCACTATCCGGACCACGGGGTGATCGGCGAGGAGTACGGCGAGGACCGCCCGGACGCCGAGTTCGTCTGGGTGCTCGATCCCGTCGACGGCACCCGCGCCTTCATCGCCGGCCTGCCGCTGTGGACCACCCTGATCGGGCTTCGGCACGAGGGCCGGCCCGTGCTCGGCTCCATCGGACAACCCTATATCGGCGAGCTGTACATCGGCGGCGCCGACACCGGTTCGCGCCTGATGAGCCGGGGCAAGGCCACACCGCTGAAGGTGCGCGCCTGTCCCAGACTGACCGACGCCATCATCTGCACCACCGACCCCGCCATCCTGACCGGGCCGGAGCTCGGCGCCTGGACCCAGGTGCGGGCGGCGGCGAAGCTGGCCCGGCTGGGGCTGGACGCCTACGGCTACGCCATGGTGGCGGCCGGAACGATGGACCTGGCGCTCGATACGGGCCTGAAGGTCTGGGACGTCGAGGCTGTAATCGCCGTGGTCGAGGGCGCCGGCGGCGTCTGCGCGCACTGGGACGGGTCGCCGGCGGTTTCGGACGGGGGGAAGTTCGCGTTCGCCGGGGACCGGGATTGTCTGGATGAGGCGCTGGTGGCGCTGAAGCGGGCAGCGCGGGACTAGGATGCTCTCAGGGCCTGGTAGGCCTCCAGGGCATCCTCATCGACCTCCACAGTAATCCGTTCGGCCCAATGGGCGTTGGATCCGCGTTTCTTGACGCCCGACACCCAGTATTCCTCACCGGTTTCGGCGTCGAAGAAGTTGCCCCTGACGCCGCTGCCTTTCCCCAGCTCCCGGCCCCGATAATGGACGGTTTGCCCTGTTCGGGAGAACGTCACCCAGCCGATGCGGCCCTGAGCGCCATCAATGTCGCCGTCCTTGTTTTCGACGTACATCAGTCGCCGCTTCAGGCCGCGCGTGAGTTGGTTCTTCATTCAACCCTCTCCGGCGGTCAGAGCCCCGCGACCACTCCATCAAACTCCCGCCAGAACACCGCGCGGATGGCGTCGGTTTCCTGCAGGATCTCGTGGTAGCTGCCGTCGACCTGGAGCCAGCGGCCCATGGGGATGCGGGCGGTGATTTCGCGCTGGTCGGCGTTGTCGACGAGGCGCTCTTCCTCGGCGCCGAGCACCAGAACGGGAATGGATATCTTCGCCACGCCCGGCGCGCGTTTGAGCCAGGCCGAGGCGGCGAAGGCGAAGTCGAGCCAGCCCCAGGTGCCGGCGTTCAGCTTCAGGCCCGGCTCGGCGACGACCTGCGCCAGGTTGCGGGCATAGCGTTTCGGGTCGTGGGTGAGGATGTTGGTCTCGAACGTGCTCACATGAGCGTCGCCAGAGTCGCCGAGGATGTACTCGGTGGGCTTGGTACGCGACATGATCCAGGCCAGCGCCCGCGCCGCGCGCTTGGGCCGGCCGCCGGTCTGCAGGCCGAGCATCGGGGCCGACAGCACCGCCGCCTTGAAGTCGCCGACGCCATGCGCCAGCGCCAGGAGGGTCAGGCAGCCACCCATCGAATGGCCGATGGCGATCCACGGCTTCGGCAGGCGGGCTTCGAACTGCGTCAGGAGGCAGCGGTAGTCCTCGACGAAGTCGGCGAAGCCGTGGGCGTGGCCCTTCAGGCCGTCGGGCAGCAGGCGCTGCGACAGGCCCTGGCCGCGCCAGTCATGGGCGAGGACGACGAAACCCCTGCCCTGCAGTTCGGCGATGACCTCGAAATACTTCTCGATCGGTTCGGTACGGCCGCCGCTCAGGACCACCGAGCCCCTGGGCTGTCCGTCCGGCAAAAACAGAGCGGCGCGGAGGCGATAGGCCCCCGCGCCGCGAAACCACTCCGCCGTTCCGTTAGCCGGAACGGGCGCCTCGGGAATGGATACCAGAGGCGCTGTGTCGGTCACTGTCTGACCCTTAGGCCATCTTGGCGAACAGGGCGCCCATCTGCGGCTGCAGGCTCATGGCGAGACCCATGTCCGACAGCTTCAGGCGGCCCGACATGAAGGCCATCGTGGCGTCGAGCTTGCCGGCGCCCATTTCCATGAGGTCGGCCAGCGAGATGGTCATGGTCAGGTCGGCAGGGGCGTCCTCGTTGGTGACCGAGCCACCGTCGATGTGGATGAAGCCGTCACCCTTGAGGTCGAACTTCAGCGACTTGCCGAGGCCGGAATCGGCGCCAACGGCGGTCTTCACGCGATCGGTAATTTCTTGCAGCGTAGCCATTGGCGGCCTCCCGTTATGATGCGGTCAAACCGATAACTTGACCGCGCTCAACGCACAAGCGAACTGCGGTCGACCAAACAAAAAAGATGACGCCCGCGCCACTTTCGCACGGCGTAGCAAGCCGCTCTCAGCTGGAGGTCGTGATGACGGACCTGATGACCCTGGACGACCTGGACCGGATCTACGGCCAGCCCAAGCCCGTGACGAAGGCCAAGTCGCTCGATCATGTGGAGAAGTACGGCCGGCAGTTCATCGCCCTGTCGCCGTTCTGCGTGATCTCGGCGGCGGCGGCGGACGGAAGCCTGGACGTTTCGCCGCGCGGCGGGGCGGCCGGGTTTGTCCATGTCGAGGACGAGCGCACCCTGCTGCTGCCGGACCGCCCCGGCAACAACCGGCTCGACACCCTGCGCAATCTGGTCGGGGGCGACGGGCGGATCGGGATGATGTTCATGATCCCCGGCTTCGACGACATCTATCGCGTCAATGGCAGGGCCAGCCTGACCGACGATCCGGCGCTGCTCGCCCGGTTCGTCGAATTCGGAAAACCGCCGCGCTGCATCGTCAAGGTCAGGGTGGATGAAGCCTTCCTGCACTGCCCCAAGGCGTTGATCCGCGCGCGCCTGTGGGAGGCTGACGCGCAGGTCGACCGCGCGGTGATGCCGGGCCTGTCCGACATGATCGCAGACCAGTTGGGGTTTGCCCCGGCCGAGAGCGCCGCGGACGCCCTGGCGCGGTGGAAGCAGCAGCTGTGAGCTACTTCTTCCCGGCCAGCAGGGCCCGGGAGGGCGCGCGGGCGAACTTCAGGCTGGCGACGCCCGACAGCGCCGCCGGATCCCAGGCGGGCATGCCCTTGTAGAGCGGAAGCGCGGCGGTGCGGCCGTCGGCGAAGACGGCGGTTCCTCCGGTCAGCCCGGGGAACGCGACCTGTTCGATCTTGGGCGCCGCGAAGCCGATCACGCCTGCCTTGGCCTTGATCGCCGCGTTGCACTGGGTGACCGCGGCGGCCAGATCGGCGGCCGGCAGGACCTCCGCCATGCGGGTTACGGCCTGCATCTCCATGCTGAGCTGGAACTTGGCCGCGGGGTTGCTCTTCTCGATGCCGATCTGGCCGTCCTTGAGGTCGGCGATCGAGGGGGTCTTCAGCAGCCGCCCATCAGCGCCGACCGGGATCGTCGAGCGGACGCCCGTGGCGCTGATCAGGGTCAGCGCCACGCCGGTGGCCGGCTTGCCGTTGCTGCGCAGGTAATAGGCCAGCGTGAACCGCGTCCGGTCCGCCGGCGGGATGCCGAGGTACAGGTCGAGGAAAGGAAACATCTTCTTGGCCGGAAAGGTCTTGGGCGCATCGGCGGCGAAGGCTGGGCCGACGGCGAGGGTCGCGAGCGCGAGTCCGGCCAGGCTGCGACGGGTCAGGCTCATTTGGGCTTCACCAGCTTGAGGGTCATGCGATCGCTTTCCCCGATCGCGTCATAGGGAGAATGATCGAAGCCGGGCCGGGCCGGCTGGCCGCGGGGCGCCGACAGGCGGGTAGGCGGCAGGGTCCAGACGCCGAAGGGATGGTCCCGCGTGTCCTTGGGGTTGGCGTTGATCTCGCTGGTCCCGGCGAGGATGAAGCCCGCCTCCTTGGCCAGCTGGATCGCATAGGCCTGCTGGACATAGCCGCTGGCCGCCAGGACGTCCTGGGTCTGGCCCGGCTCGGCCCGGTGCTCCTCGATGCCCAGCACGCCGCCGGGCTTGAGGGCGGCGAAGGCGGCCTTGAACGCCTTGTCGGCGATGCCCGCCGCCATCCAGTTGTGCAGATTGCGCAGGAACAGCACCAGATCGGCCGAGCCGTTCGGCGCCACCGGCCCGCTGGTCGGACCGAAGGCGGTGATCTCGACCTTGCCGTAGAGCTTGGGTTTCGTCGCGAGCTTGGCGGCGTAGGCCTGAACCGCCTGGGCCGCGGCGGGACTGGTCGGTTCGAGATTGGCCTCGAACAGCCGGCCGCCCGTCGCTTCAAGGAAGGGCGCGAGAATATCGGTGTACCAGCCGGCGCCCGGCCAGAACTCGACCACCGTCATGCCGGGCTTGAGGCCCCACCAGGTCAGGGTTTCCACCGGATGGCGCCAGACATCGCGCGCCCGGTCCGCCGGCAGGCGCCAGTCGCCGGCGACGGCCTCGACGATCGTCTGCGGGCCGCCCTTGGCCGGCATGACGGCCGGATCAGCCGCCTTCGCTTTCGGTTTGCAGCCGGCCAAGGCCAGCGCGGCGGCGCCGGTCAGCACCAGCCGTCTCGACGCTCCCGAAGACCCTGAACGCATGGAATGTTTCGACAACGCCGCCCCCGCACCGTGAGCAACCGGCTTACCCCGCGCAGGGAAGCGGGTCAAAGCGGCGCTATTGAGGCTTCACGAACCGCAGGGTCATCCGATCGCTCTCGCCAATGGCGTCGTAGCGGCTGTGATCGAAGTCAGGATTGGCCGGCGCCGGCGGCTGGGCGCTGCGGCGCACTGGCGGCAGGGTCCAGACGCCGAAGGGGTGATCCTTGGTGTCCTTCGGATTGGCGTTGATCTCGGAGCTGGCCGCGAGGCGGAAACCCGCCTTCGCGGCGGCGGCGACCACCGTGGCGGTGGCGACATAGCCGTCGCGGGCCTCGGGGACCTGCGGCCGGGGGTCGGCGCGATGATCTTCGACCGCCAGCACGCCGTCCGGCTTGAGCACCGCGAAGGCGTCGGCCATGACCTTGTCGAGCTGACCCGGCGTCCAGATGAAGTTGTGGACGTTGCGCGACGTCAGGACCAGATCGGCGGATCCCGGCGCGCCGAGCGGCCCCGACGCCGCGCCGAAGTTGGCGTAGCGGATGGGGCCGTACTTCGCCGTGTCGGCGTACCTGGACTCGAAGTCCGCGCGGCCCTTGCGGGCGCCGGCCGACAGGTTCGGATTGGCCAGATCAGCGACGCCGGCGATGTAGGTTCCGCCCGTCGCCCGGGCGTAGGGGGCGAGTATCTCGGTCCAGTAGCCGCCGCCGGGCACCAGCTCGATGACCGTCTGGTTCGGCTTCAGGCCCCAGAACACGAGGCTGTCGTAGGGATGCCGCGCGCCGTCCCGCGCGACGCTGTCGGCCGCTCGCTGGGGCCCGGCCAGCACGGCCTTGAGGGCGGCGTCTTCCCGAGGGCCGCCCAGCGAGGCGCAGCCCGCAAGGGCCAGCGCCGCCAGGCCAAGTCCGATCATCGCGCGCCGTCCAAACATGGGCTTCTCCCTCACCAGATCGGGGACCGTAGCGAGGTTCGTCCCTCGATCAAGTGGGGGACTTGAAACCCCGACCGGCGTCTCCCACCTCAATGAACGGAGGCGCTGGATGTCCGGGCCTTCCGGGTCAAGACGAGGCTTTCGAGCTCGCCACCGGCCCGTACGACAAACCGCAACCTTGCTTTGAAAGAGGGATTTGCACCATGCGTACGATCGATTTTTCCCCCCTGTACCGTTCCGTCGTCGGCTTCGACCGGCTCGCCGCGCAGCTTGACGCCGCCGCGACCCAGACCAGCGCCGCGGGCTATCCGCCCTACAACATCGAGCGGACCGACGAGAACGCCTACCGCATCGAGATCGCCGTCGCCGGCTTCCGGCCCGACGAACTGACCATCGAGGTGAAGGAAAACCTCCTCACCGTGACTGGCAGCAAGGCCGCCAATGACGACGGCCGCAAGTTCCTGCACCGCGGCCTCGCCGAGCGGAACTTCGAGCGCCGCTTCCAGCTGGCGGACTATGTCCTCGTGACCGACGCCAACCTGGCCGACGGCCTGCTGTCGATTTCCCTGAAGCGCGAGCTGCCGGAGGCCCTCAAGCCCCGCACGATCGCCATCTCCACCACGTCCGAAGCCGCGCCGGCCCTGCCCAAGGCCAAGAAGGCCGCTTAAGACGCCAGCAGAACGATCCCCAGTCGTTCGGAAGGGCGGAGCCGAAAGGCTCCGCCTTTTTCTTATTCCGCCGCGTAGCCGACCGCGTTCTCGATATCCGCGTCGCGGAATGAGGCTCGGGCCGTTCTCGCGCCGGTGAAGTCCGCGCCGCGCAGGTCGGCGCCGTCGAGGATGGCGGCGGTCAGGTCGGCGGACTGGGCGTAGGTGTAGCGCATGCGGGCCTGGTTGAGCGTCGCCGGCGTCGAGCGCTCGGCCGTCAGCGGCAGCACGCCGATGCAGGCGCCGCGCAGGTCGGCCTTGGTCAGGTTGGCGCCGGCTAGCTTGGCCCCGCGCAGGTCGGCCTTGATCAGGCAGGCGCCGCGCAGGTCGGCGCCCTCGAGGTTGGCGCCCTGCAACTGGGCGCCGCTGAGATCGAGCCCGACCAGGCAGGCGCCCTTGGCCGACATGGCCGTCAGACGGGCGCCCTTCAGCAGCGCGCCGAGCGGGCGCAGGTCTTCGCCGTCGAACTTCGCGGGCGAGCCGCGCTGGCCGCCGCTTTCGCACCAGGCCGCGTTACCCTGGGCGAGATCCCGGAGCGCCTCGGCGCGCTTGAGCGCTTCGGGCGTCGGCGCCCGCAGGCAGCCGGACACATTGGCGCCGCCCATCTTCGCGGTGGCCGTGTCGACGCCGGTCAGGATCGCGCCGCTGAGGTTGGCGTTCTCGAAATTCGCGCCCGCCACGTCGGCGCCTTCGAGCATCGCCCCCGTCAGGTTGGCGTCCTTGAGATTGCAGCCGGCCAGCTTCGCGCCCTTCAGGGAGCAGTCCGTGAAGTCGGCCGCGAAGGCCGACGAGCCGTTGAACTTCGAGCCGTCCAGCGTCGCGCCGACGAAGATCGCGCCGTCCGCGTCGCCCGCCCGCGCCTGATGCGAGACGATGCTGAGCCCCTTGGTGGGGTGAGGCATGGCGATCTGGCCTTCCCGGAAGTCGGCCTGGGTCAGGTCCGCCATCATCATGTTGGCCCCGCGCAGGCAGCAGCCCCGCACGTCCGCGCGCTTGAGATTGGCCCCGCGCAGGTCGGCCTTGCGCAGGTCGCTGCCGAACAGGTTGGCCCGCTCCAGATTGGTGCGGATCATGCGGGCGCTGTCGAGGATCGAGGCCGAGAGGTCCGCGTCCGTCAGGTTGCGGCCGGCCAGGTCCAGGCCCGTCAGGTCGAGGAATCGCAGCGAAGCCCGCTTGCCGCCGGGCTTCCCGCTCAGGAAGCGCTCATGGGCGGTGACCATCATGTCGAGTTCTGACTGGGTCAGACGGCGACGTCCCGCGAGCCTGGGTTGCGTGACGCTCAAGACAGATCCTCCACCGCGCGAATCATCGGGCCGTGCAACATAACGCGGTTCCGCGAGCAGAATGGTTAAGCCCGCGCACGACCTCAGACATCGAGACCCCGCGCGCCCGTGCGTTTCGCGTTGGCGAGGTCCGCGCCGCGCGTCTGCGCGCCGGAAAAGTTGGCCCGGGTCAGGTCCGCGCCGACAAGCAGGGCCTGCCTCAGGTCCGCGCGGGCGAAATCGGTCCCCTTGAGCTGGGCGCCGGTCAGATCACAGGCCAGCAGCCGGTCCGCCGCGATCAGCAGCGGGCCGAGGTGGGCGTCGCGCAGGTCCGCGCCCGACAGCTTGGCCCCGGTCAGCCGCGCGCCGCGCAGGTCGGCCCGGCGAAGGTTGCAGCCGCGAAGGTCCGCGCCTTCGAGATGCGCGCCCTGGAGCTGAACGCCTTCCATGTCGAGGGCGTAGAACACGGCAGACCGGGCCGACAGGGCGGTCAGGTTATAGCCGCGGATGGATTTGAGATTGCGCAGGTCGGCGCGGTCGAACACCGACGGCTTGCCCTCGGCGCCGCCGGTCTCGCACCAGCGGGCATGGTCGCGCAGCATGTCCTCATAGGGCAGGTCGCTGATCGACTTGCCTGACGGCGCATCGGTCAGGGCGCCGGTCATGTCGGCGTCGCCCTTGGTCCAGCCATGGGTCTTGGCGCCGATCAGCACCGCGTCGCGCATGTCGGCGCCCGAGATGTCCGCGCCGGACAGGTCGGCCCCGGCCAGGTTGGCGCCGCTGAGGTTGGCCTGTTTGAGGTTGGCCCTGACCAGCTTGCAATCCTTCATGATCGCGTCGCTGAAGTCGGCCTTGGTGGCCATGACGCCCGACAGGCGCGAGCGTTCCAGATTGGCGCCGGCGAGGATCGCGCCGCAGGCGTCGCCGGACCGGGCCGTATGCTCGTGAAACCGCAGACCCTTGTCGCGATCGGGCGAGGCGATGGTTCCCTCGCGCAGGTCGGCCTCGAACAGATCGGCGCCGGTCAGGTTGGCCCCGCGCAGGCAGGACCCGCGCAGGTCGGCCCGGCGCATCGAGGCGTCGCTGAGGTTGGCGCCCTGCATGTCGGCGCCGAAGAAGCTGGCGTTGTCGAGTTTGGTCCCGACCAGATTCGCCTCGTTGAGGATGGCGCCGGTAAAGTCGGCGTCCGACAGGTTCCGGCCCGACAGGGTCAGCCCCGAGAGATCGTGGAAGGCGAACACCGCCCGCGCCCCGCCCATCCGCGCCGAAAACAGGCGGTCGTGCCTTGCGCAGATCAGATCAACGTCCTGTTGGGTCAGGCGTCGAGGGCTGTTCTTCGACGCCGGGGCGGCGCTCATGGGTTTGTCTCCGTTGGAGAAAACCTATGCCTGAGCAGGGTTAACGTCGCCCTTCCAAGAACCGTACCCTAGAGTAACAAACGCCTCGTGCGACAGCAGGCCACGCTCGACGGTCACGCCGGCCGCGACCAGCCGTTCGCTGCCCTGCCCTGACGCGAGCGGCGAGGGATCTTCGCAGGCATAGACGACGCGCGTCACGCCGGCGGCGACCAGGCGCTGCGAGCAGGACGCGGTCCCCGACGAGCGGGCGCCGCAGGGCTCCAGCGTGACGTAGGCGGTGGCGCCGCGGGCGTCGATGTGTGCGAGCGCCTGTTCCTCGGCGTGGGGGCGGCCGCCGGGGGCCGTGGCGGCCTCGGCGAGGATCTGGCCGCCCCGGACGATGACACAGCCGACCACGGGGTTCGGCGCGGTGAGGCCGAGGTTGGGAAGGGCCGCCGCGATGGCCCTGCGCATGAAATCTGAATCGGAGCTCATGCCCCTTTTTCACCGCTCATCCTCGCGAAAGCGAGGACCCAGGTGTTTTTGAAGCAGCGGCTCACCTCTCCGATTGACCGCAGACTTTGCCTGAACCGTGCGCCGAAGCTCTGAAAAAGCCTGGGTCCTCGCTTTCGCGAGGATGAGCGGAGTTCAGAGGGCAGGCAGGGGCGTTGCCCGGCTCGCATCCAGATACCGCGCGCTCGTCGGCCGCAGTGCGCCGTCCAGGTCGATCAGCAGCGGGTTGCCCGTAGGGATCTCGACGTCAACGATGGCGTCGTCCGCCACCTGGAACAGCAGCTTTACGATGGCCCGCAGGCTGTTGCCGTGCGCGGCGACGAGCACCGTTTCGCCGGCCTTGAGATGCGGGGCGATTTCGGCGTCCCAGTAGGGCTGCACCCGGTCGAGCGTGGTCTTCAGGCTCTCGGTGTCGGGGATGGCGCTGCCGGTGTAGAGCGGATCGGTGGTGAAATCGTACTCTCCGCCCGGGGCCAGCGGCGGCGGCGGGATGTCGTAGGACCGGCGCCAGACCTTGACCTGGTCGTCGCCATGCAGCTTCGCCGTCTCGGCCTTGTTCAGCCCGGTCAGCCCGCCGTAGTGGCGCTCGTTCAGCCGCCAGTCGCGGACCATCGGCAGGTCGCCCTGCCCGGCCGCGGCCAGCGCCAGCTGCGCCGTGCGGTTGGCCCGCTTGAGCACCGACGAATAGACCTTGTCGATGTGCACGCCGGCCGCCCTGATCAGCGCCCCGCCCTGCGTCGCCTGGGCCTCGCCTTCGGCGGTCAGGTCGACGTCCACCCAGCCGGTGAAGCGGTTTTCGAGGTTCCACTGGCTCTGGCCGTGGCGGAGGAGAATGAGTTTGGACATGGCAGAGGGGGCTAAGGCCCACGCGCGGGGGCGTCAAGCGGGGTTCAACCGCGCGCGCGCCCTGCTATATCCGCTTCATGCGTGACCGCGTCTTCTTTCCCCTCGCCGCCCTGGCCGCCCTGGCGATGATC
>CAZISF010000070.1:0-15974 GCA_964541915.1 uncultured Caulobacter sp. | reverse complement strand
TCGACCGCATCCCGCGTCGCGCCGACGCGCTGTGCGAGGGCGGCGCCCATGAACTGGTCGAGATCACCGTCCAGAACGCCGGCGGTGTCGGAGGTCTCGACGCTCGTCCGCAGGTCCTTGACCATCTGGTAGGGCTGCAGGACGTAACTGCGGATCTGGTGGCCCCAGCCGATGTCGGTCTTCTGGTCCTCGAGGGCCTGGGCCGCCGCCTCGCGCTTCTGCAGTTCCATCTCGTACAGCCGCGCCCGGAGCATCTTCCAGGCTTCCTCGCGGTTCTGGTGCTGGCTGCGGCCAGCCTGGCAGGCCACGGCGATGCCGGTCGGGATGTGCGTCAGGCGCACGGCTGAGTCCGTCTTGTTAATGTGCTGGCCGCCGGCGCCGCTGGCCCGGTAGGTGTCGGTCCGCACATCGGCCGGGTTGATCTCGATCTCGATGGTGTCGTCGATGACCGGATAGACCCAGGCGGACGCGAAGCTGGTGTGCCGCTTGGCCGCCGCGTCATAAGGACTGATGCGGACCAGACGGTGCACCCCGGCCTCGGTCTTCAGCCAACCATAGGCGTTCGGCCCCTTGACCTGCAGCGTCGCCGACTTGATTCCGACCTGGTCGCCGCCGGTCTCTTCGACCAGCTCGACGCTGTAGCCGTGGGCATTGGCCCAGCGGGTGTACATACGCAGCAGCATGTTGGCCCAGTCGCAGGACTCCGTGCCGCCGGCGCCCGAGTTGATTTCGATATAGGCGTCGTTGCCGTCGGCCTCGCCGGACAGCAGCGCCTCCAGCTCCGCCTTGCCGGCGCGGGCCTTGAGGGTCTTCAGCTGCGCCCGTGCGTCCTCCAGCGAGGACTCGTCGCCCTCGGCGTCGGCCATCTCGGCGTATTCGACGGCGTCGGCGAGATCGCGTTCGAGGCTGCGAACCGCCTCGACCCGGTCAGCCAGCTGCTGCCGTTCGCGCATCAGGGCCTGGGCCTCGGCGGGCTTGTCCCACAGCGTGGGGTCTTCGGAACGAGCGTCCAGCTCGTGCAGGCGTCTTAGGGCTGCATCCCAGTCAAAGACGCCTCCTGAGCAGTCCGGCGGACTGCTCGATGTCGGCCTTGGCGGCCTCAACATCCGGTCTCATGAAAGTCTCCGATCAAGCGGGCGCGGGCCTTACCCCGCGCGTCGCCTCAATACAATCCCGTCAGGTCGTCGGGGATCTTGGGTTTCGGCGGAGCCTTGGGCGCCGACGGCGGCTGCTCGCTGTTCAGCTGCCCGCCCGGCCAGGCGTTCTGGTAGTTCACCGGACCGGCGGCGTTGACCGGCGCGACGGGCCCCACGGGTCCATGCGGCTCCGTGCCCGGCCGGAAGGCCTCACGCTGCCCGCCGACGACCGCGAACTTGGCGGTCTTGGGCGGCTTGAAGTCCTGCGCCGGCACGCCCTTGATGGCTTCCTGCATGAAGTCGATGAACACCGGCAGGGCCGACACACCGCCCGCCTCGCCTTCACCCAGCGACCTGTTGTCGTCGAAGCCGATGAAGACGCCGACCACGATCTGCGGTGTGAACCCCATAAACCAGGCGCTGCGGTACTCGTTGGTGGTTCCGGTCTTGCCGCCAACCGGCCGTCCGAGCACGAGGGCCTGGGTGGCCGTGCCGCGCTGAACCACGCCCTGGAGCATCGAGGAGATCTGGTAGGCGGTAACGGGGTCGATGATCTGCTCGCCGGCCGTCGCGATGCGCGGGCTCTCCTCGCCGCCGAATCCGGCCGTACAGCGCGGGCAGTCCCGCTTGTCGGCGCGATAGATCACGCGCCCTTCCCGGTCCTCGACCAGTTCGATCAGATGCGGCTCCACCCGACGACCGCCGTTGACGAAGGCCGTGTAGGCGGCGGTCAGGCGGAACGGAGTAGTCTCACCGGCGCCCAGCGCCATCGCCAGCACCGGCTCCATCGAGCGGACAATGCCGAATTTGACGCACAGATCGACGATCTTCTTCATGCCGACGCCCTGCGCGAGGCGCACGGTCATGGCGTTGCGCGACAGCTCCAGCCCACGCCGCAGCGGCATCGAGCCGTAGTACTTCTTGTTGTAGTTCTCGGGCGTCCAGTCCTCGCCGTTTACTCCGCCCTTGAAGACGATCTGGGCATCGGTGACGTAGCTGGCCGGGGTGAAGCCGCCGTCAGGCTCCAAGGCCGCGGCGTAGACAAACGGCTTGATGGCCGAGCCGGGCTGGCGCATCGCTTGGGTTGCGCGGTTGAAGCTCGACAGCGAGAACGAATAGCCGCCGACCATCGCCAGGACGCGGCCGGTGTGGGGCTCCATCGCCACCAGGGCGCCGTTGGCCGCGGGCACCTGCTTAAGGCGATAGACGCCCGACGCGGTCGGCTCGACGAACACCAGATCACCGACCTTGAGGCCCTTGCCGGCCTTGGCCCAGGCCACGTCCTCGCCGGCCAGCGCGCCGGGTCCGTAGTCCTTGGCCGGGCGGACACGTACCCCGCCGGCGACGCTTTCGACGACGGCCGCCCGCCAGCCCCGACGCTCGGAAGGCGGCGTCTTCTTCATCGCGGCCTTTTCCCAGCCCGGCGCCATATCGGTCGTGCCCCAGGCCCCCCGCCAGCCGTGGCGGCGGTCATAGCCCTCCAGCCCGTCCATCAGCGCGACGCGCGCGGCCGTCTGCAGCCGCGGATCAAGCGTGGTCCGCATGTAGTAGCCGCCCTCGCTGAGGCGCGGACCGAGCGTGACCATGCCGCGGCGGCGGACTTCCTCGACGAAATAGTCGGCGTCCCGATACTTGGCGCGCGACGGCGCGGCCTGGACCTTGAGGTCCTCTTTCATCGCCGCGTTGGCGTCCGCATGGCTGACCCAGCCCAGTTCGGCCATCTGGCTCAGGACCCAGTTGCGACGGCCGATCGCGTTCTTCTTGCGGCGGATCGGATGGTAGTTGTCCGGCCCCTTGGGCAGCGACGCCAGATAGGCGCACTCGGCCAGGGTCAGATCGGACACCGGCTTGCCGAAGTAATTGTAGGCCGCCGCGCCCACGCCGAACGACCGGTACCCCAGCCAGATTTCGTTGAGATAGAGTTCGAGGATGCGGTCCTTGGTCAGGGTCTGTTCGAGTCGCCGGGCGAGAATCGCTTCCTTGAGCTTGCGGCCGACCGTGGCGTCACTGGTCAGCAGGACGTTCTTGGCCACCTGCTGGGTGATCGTGGACCCGCCTTCGAGGCGGCGCCCCTGAATGGCGTTCAGCACATTCTTGATCATCGCCCGCGACAGACCCTGCACGTCGACACCGCTGTGCTGGAAGAAGTTGCGGTCCTCGGCGGCGAGGAACGCCTGCACGAGGCGGGGCGGAATCTGGTCGTAGGGGATGAAAATCCGCCGTTCGCGCGAGAATTCGCCGATCAGCGTGCCATCCCAGGCATAGACGCGCGTCGCGGTGGGCGGACGGTAGTCGGTGAGGTCGCCCGCGTCCGGCATGTCGTGGAACAGCCACGCCGCATAGATCGCCAGCGTGAACCCCGCCACGGCGATGAGGCTGAGCACACTGACGCCGACGATGGCCACCCATCGTTCGGGCGGCTCCTCAAACGGCCAAAGACGCAGTAGGGCCTTCTCAAGCATGGGCCTGCTTAGCCTGACTGGAGCCGGGCGCCAACGGCTCCCGCGTCAGGAAGCGGCTAAGTGTTCGCGCGTCCCGCCTGGCCGGCGAACCAGGCGTCCACGGCGTCGCCCACGGCGTCCATAAGCCTTTTGCGGCTTGCGGAATTGGTCAGCTGTCGCTCGTCGGCGGGATTGTTGATGAAGCCCATTTCCAGCAGCACGGCGGGCACGTCAGGGGCCAGAAGCACCATCAGATTTCCGTCCCGGTGGCTGCGGCGCAACAGGGTCGTCTCGTCGGCGATGTGAGTCAGCAGCATCTCGGCGAAATCTGCCGACCGGTTGCGAGTCGCGCGCTGGGTCAGATCGAGGATGATTTCGCCGACCGTCCGGTCCGCCCCCGGGAAATTCACCGGCATCAGCCAGTCGTCCTTGCGCAGGACCTTGGTTACGCGGCTCTCACCGCGTTCCGACAGGGTATAGACGCTCGCGCCCCGCATCGCCGTCGTGGGTCCCGAATCGGCGTGCAGCGAGATGAACAGGTCCGCGTCGGCCGACCGGGCGATCTGCACCCGGCTTTCGAGCGGAATATAGTCGTCGGTCGAGCGGGTCAGCACGACACGATACCGGCCGGTCCGCTCGAGGCGGGCCTTGAGCGCCTTGGCGGCGGCCAGGGTGACATCCTTTTCATGCGCGGTCGTACCCCCGGCGCCGGGGTCCTTGCCGCCGTGCCCGGCGTCGATAACCACCACGCGCGGACCGCTGCGACGGAACGCCCGGGCGGCGGCCACGGGGGCCGGCGGCTCGGGTCGGGCCACAGGCCCCTTGCCAGGCGTGGCGTTGAGCGCCTTCAGGTCGATCACATAGCGGTAGGTCGACACGCCATCGCCGGGCGGCAGCAGAAAGCGCCGCCGAACTTCGGCGCCGCGCGCCAGATCAATATTGAGCTTCAGGGCGGTTGCGCCGCGCTCGACGCTCCAGCGCCGCACCAGCCCCTGCCCGCCGCCGCTCAGATCGCCGGAGGTGTCGAGGCGCGGGAGGGCGACGATGATCTTGCCGCCGGCCCCGTCCTGGACGAGCTTGCCCGTCACCGAGCGGTCGAGATCAAGGACGACACGGGTTTCGGTCTGGTCGCCCCCGACACGAACCTTGAGCAGGCCACTGTTGCTGGAGGATCCGCGGGCGACGCCGCCGAGACTCATGACCGCGAGACTCAGGCAGGCCAGGAGGGCAAAGCCTCTCCATCCCGTCAGAAATCGACCGGTCGCCAACGCCCGCATTCTACGTCCCACACATCGCTTTGCGATTGAACGATCATCATCGCCCGCGACGCGTATCGAATTGGTTAAGGCATTGCATACGACCGGCGATTGCGACGCGCTTTCCTTTTGCGCCCGGATAGGGGTAAGGTCTCCTTGCGCGCCGGTTCCCGCGACTGACGGAAACTCTCCGCGCACGAGACACTTCAAGGCCGCGCGTCGGGCCCATCGCCCACCGGCGATCGACGCAACCATCTGATCCCGCGCTGATCCTGGCGCGACAAGGAAATTTCCTCATGGGCTGCGCACACGCCCTGGCCTGGCATTCGCCCCTTCGCACCGCAGATCGCGGCGCGTCGGACGGCCACACGGAGCGCGCCTTCACATCATGCCGGCGACCGGGCCTTGCGCCCGCCGCGCGCCGGGGAGACGCTTTTTATGACCAAGAAAATGCTTATCGACGCGGCCCACCCGGAGGAAACCCGGGTCGTCGTCGTGGACGGAAACCGGGTTGAAGAGTTCGATTTCGAAAGCCAGAACAAGAAACAGCTTCGCGGGAACATCTACCTCGCCAAGGTGACGCGGGTTGAGCCCAGCCTGCAGGCGGCTTTCATCGAATACGGCGGCAATCGTCACGGCTTCCTGGCCTTCAACGAGATCCACCCCGACTACTACCAGATCCCCCTCGCCGACCGCGAAGCGTTGATGCGCGCCCAGGCCGAGGATGACGACGAGCCCGAGACCCGCGGCCGTGGCCGCTCGGCCGCCCCGACGTCGGAAAACGACGACGATGACGATCACGAGGCCTCCGAGGACGAAGACGACGTCATGGACGAAGAGGTGGCCCGCCGCCGCCGTCGTCTGATGCGCAATTACAAGATCCAGGAAGCGATCCGCCGCCGGCAGATCATGCTGGTTCAGGTCGTCAAGGAAGAGCGCGGCAACAAGGGCGCGGCCCTGACCACCTACCTGTCGTTGGCCGGCCGCTACGGCGTCCTGATGCCCAACACCGCCCGGGGCGGCGGCATCAGCCGCAAGATCACCACCGTCACCGACCGCAAGAAGCTCAAGACGATCGTCCAGAGCCTGGACGTGCCGAAGGGCATGGGCCTGATCGTCCGCACGGCCGGCGCCAAGCGCACCAAGACCGAGATCAAGCGCGACTACGACTATCTGCTGCGCGCCTGGGAAAATATCCGCGAGACGACGCTGCATTCGATCGCGCCGGCGCTGATCTACGAGGAAGAAGACCTCGTGAAGCGCGCGATCCGCGACCTGTTCGACAAGGACATCGACGGGGTCTGGGTCGAGGGCGAGCGTGGCTACAAGGATGCGCGCGACTTCATGCGCATGCTGATGCCGTCGCAGGCCAAGAAGGTCCAGCTGTACCGCGAGCCCACGCCGCTGTTCGTGGCGCACAAGGTCGAGGGCCACCTGTCGCAGATCTACACGCCGGTCGTGCCGCTGAAGTCCGGCGGCTATCTGGTGATCAACCAGACCGAGGCGCTGGTCGCGGTCGACGTCAACTCCGGCAAGTCGACCCGCGAGCGCAATGTCGAGGCGACGGCGCTCAAGACCAACATGGAAGCGGCCGAGGAGGCCGCGCGCCAGCTCCGCCTGCGCGCCCTGGCCGGCCTGATCGTCATCGACTTCATCGACATGGATGAGGCGAAGAACAATCGCGCCGTCGAGAAGAAGCTCAAGGATGCCCTCAAGGACGATCGCGCCCGCATCCAGATGGGCAAGATCAGCTCCTTCGGCCTGATGGAAATCAGCCGCCAGCGTCGCCGCAGCGGCGTGCTGGAAGGGACCACCCACGTCTGCGAACACTGCGCGGGCACCGGCCGCCTTCGCTCCGCCGAGTCCAGCGCCCTGGCCGCTCTCCGCGCCGTGGAAATGGAAGCCCTGCAGGGCGGCGGCGAGGTGACGCTGAAGGTGTCGCCAGCCGTCGGGCTCTACATTCTCAACGAGAAGCGCGCCTATCTGACGCGCGTGCACCAGACGCATCACCTGTTCGTCACGGTGCAGATCGACGCCGCGCTCGGCCAGGCCGACCACGAGATCGAACGCACGGCCAGCGGCGAGCATTCGCTGCATGACCTCGAGCCGCTCCCCGCGGCCGGACGCGTCGCCTACGACCCTGAAGACGATCTGCTGGATGACGGCGCCGACTTCGAGGACGAAGACGAGGAAGACGAAGAGGAAGAAGAGGCCGAAGAGAACGAAGGCGGCCTGTCCGACGACGAAGACGAGGACGAAGGCGAGGCCCGACCGGCCCGTGAGGCCCGCGCCCCGCGCGAGGACGGTGATGCTGGTGAAGGCGGCGGCCGTCATGGCCGCAGCCGTCGCCGTCGCCGTCGCGGCGGTCGTCGCGACGAGGGCGATGTCGCGGAAGCTGCCGCCGCTCCGGCCGAAGCGCCGGCCCGCGACGACGCCGACGCCGAAGGTGGTGACAGCGAAGCCCAGCGCCGCCGCCGCCGCGGCCGTCGTGGCGGACGCCGCATGCGGGACGACGCCCGCCCACAGGACGGATTCTCCTGGACCCGCCCCCGCGTGCCGTTCGGCGACGATCCGTTCGTCTGGCATGATCCCGCGACGCTGGTCGAGGGCGGCGCTCCCGCCCCGGCCAGCGACAGCCGTCCGCCTCGCCGTGAACCGGCCCCTCGCACGGAAGCCGCGCCTGTCGAGGCGGCGCCCGTCATCGCCGCGACGCCGTCCGACGTCGACATCTGGGTCGAACTGCCGCCGGAGCCGGAAGCCGGCGCCAAGCGCCGCGCCCGCAAGCCGCGCGGCGGCAAGGCCACGGCCGCGCCGGTCGAAGAGGTCGCCGATGTCGTGACCGAAGCGGTCGCCGCGCCGGTTTCCGAAGCCCCGGTCGACGTCGCGCCCGAACCGGAAGCGACGCCGCCGGCCAAGCCGAAGGGTCGGTCGCGCGCGAAAGCCAGGCCGGCGCCTGAGCCGGAAGCTGTCGCCGCCGAAGCTGCTGTCGAGGCGGCCCCGGAACCGGTCGTCGAGCCGGTCGCCGAAATCGTCGCGCCGCCGGCGGCCGCCATTGTTCAGCCCGATCCGGCTGAGATTGTCGCGCCGCCAGAGAAGCCCAAGCGAGGCTGGTGGCGCCGTGGCTAACGGGCCGGTAGGCTAATCACGCGCGGGGGCGCGACGGAGAGTATTGCGGCATGACCTCCCCGATCCGGAAGCCTGGCAAGACCCTCGGCATCATCGCCGCGTTCACCGCGGCGATGATGACCCAGGCCGCGCCTGTCTGGGCGCAGTCCTCCGAGCGGGGCCCTACCCTGCTGCGCGACACCGAGATCGAGGAAATCCTCCACCACGAGGCTGACCCGATCTTTCGCGCCGCGGGCCTGCATCCGGAGGATGTCCGCATCCTCCTGATCGGCGACCCGACTCTGAACGCCTTCGCCACCCAGGGCCAGCAACTCGGCCTCCACACCGGGCTGATCCTCGAGGCCGAGACCCCCAACCAGCTCAAGGGGGTTATCGCCCACGAGACCGGCCACCTCGCTGGCGGCCACCCGATCCGCTCGGGCGAACTGACCCGGGCCGGCCTCAAGCCGATGCTGCTGACCATGGGTCTGGGCGTCCTGGCCATGTTCGCCGGCGCGCCGGACGCGGGCGCGATCCTGATGGCGAACTCGCAGTATTTCGGCGCCCTCGGCGCTCTGGGATACAGCCGCGAACAGGAAGGCCGCGCCGACCAGGCCGCGGTCGGATTCCTCGAAAAGACCGGACAGTCGGGCAAGGGGCTCGTCGATTTCTTCGACAAGTTCCGGTACCAGGAGGTCTTCTCCCAGGATCGCCGCTTCCCCTATTTCCGCAGCCACCCGCTGTCGTCGCAGCGGATTGAGCTCCTGCGCAGCCGGGTCGAGGCCCAGGCCAGTTTCCCCGCTGCGGATTCGGCGGCGGACATCCTCGAATTCCAGATCATGAAGGCCAAGATCGATGGCTTCGTGAACCCGCAGCTGTCGCTGACCAAATACAAGGAAGCCGACACCAGCTATCCGGCCCGCTATGCCCGGGCCATCGCCTACTACCAGATCAAGGATCCGGACCGTGCGATCCGGCTGATCGACGCCATGCTCGTGGAACAGCCGAACAACCCCTACCTGTGGGAGTTGAAGGGTCAGATCCTGTTCGAGTTCGGCCGCGTGGCCGAAGCGGAGGAGCCGCAGCGCCGCTCGGTCGCCCTCAAGCCGGACGCCGCCCTTCTCCGCATCAACCTGGGTCAGACGCTGATCAACCTGAACGACGCAAAGAAGCGCGACGAAGGGATCGCCGAGCTCAAGCGCGTGACGCTGCTGGAAGATGACAACGCCGAAGCGTGGCGTCTGCTGGCCATGGCCTACGAAGCCCGCGGCGATGAGGGCCTGGCCCGGCTGGCCACGGCCGAACAGTATTTCGCCATCGGCGCCCTGGGCGAATCCCGCAACTTCGCCGTCCGGGCCCGGGAACTGTTTGATCGCAGCACCGTCGAATGGCTCCGGGCCACCGACATCATCATGGCCTCGAACCCGACGGACCTCGATCTGCGGGTGCTGTCCGACGAAGGCTCGACTTCCCGTCGCCGTTGACCCGCGACGCCAGACAATCCGCCCCAGAGTTCAAATCCGCCGGAGTTTCCCGATGCGTACGATGCTGATCGCCGCCCTCGCCATCCTGACGACCGCCTGCGGCTCTTCGTCGACCACGCCCAAGGTCGACCCGGCCTTTGGCCAGAAGGTGCGGGCCTATCTGCTGGCCAATCCGGAAATCCTCATTGAGGTGAGCACCGCCCTGAAGACCAAACAGGCCAGGGAGTCGCTCGGCGCCTACCGTCAGCAGCTGGAAAACGACCCGCGCGACCAGGTCCTGAACCCCGGTGGCAAGGTCACGGTCGTTGAGCTGTTCGACTACAACTGCGGCTACTGCAAGCTGATCGCCCCGCAGATTCTCGAGTTGGCGCGCACCCATCCGCAGGTGCGGTTCGTGTTCAAGGACATGGTCATCTTCGGCGAGACCAGCGAGTTCGCCGCGGCGGCCGCATCGCTCGCGACATCGCCGGCGGCCTATTCGGCGCTGCACCGCGACTTCATGGCCGCGAAACCCCTCAATGACGCCGTCGCCGCCCGCATCATGGCCGCCCACGGCATTGACCCGCAGGCGGCTCGTCGGGCCCAGGCCTCTGCCGAGCGCAAGCGCTACCTGCAGGACGTCCACGGCATCGCCAGCGGCCTCGGCATCGAGGGCACGCCGGCCTTCATCGTCGGCGACACGCTGATTCCGGGCGCCGATCCGGACGCGCTGAAGGCCGCCATCGCCGCGGAACTCCGCCGCAAGCCGGGTTCAGGTCAACAGGCCTCGGCGGGCCCGGGCAAGGGCGCGCTCCGACCGGCGAGCTGACGCTAGATCCCGTTCAGGCTGAGCCCCTCGACCGCGCTGCCGCTCCACCCGGCCTTTGCGCGCGTCAGGGCGTCCGCGGCCGCCGGCCGATGTCCCAGCGCCGCCTCGGCCCGGGACAACACCAGCAGGCTCATCGGATCCTTCGGCCATTTGGCCAGCACGGCGTTGGCTTCGACCAGCGCCTGATCGGCGTGGCCGCCGGCCAGCAGGGCCGCCGCCAGGCTGCGACGCGCCGGATACCACCAGATCGGCGGGTCGCCGCCGAAGCCGAACACCTTCTCCTGCTTCGCCGCGGCCTTGCGGAACGCCGCCGCCGCATCGCCGTAACGCCCCTCCAGCATCGCCGCCCGGCCCAGCAGGGTTTCATGAGCGATCAGAATGAGCGCCCCGGCAGTCGGTCCGCCCTGGCGGTACCCCGCCATCTCCTTCGACGTCGGCGTCAGCGCGGCGGCCTCGGCCAGCACGCCCTTCGCGTCGCCCTTGCGCGCCAGCGCCTCACCCCGGCCATAGCGCCACATCGCCCGCACCAGCGGCAGGCGGTCGCCGGGCCCGGCCATGGCCAGCACCTTGTCCGGATCGCCGTAGCGCCCCAGCGCGAACCAGCCCGACCCCGCGCTGGCCTGCAGCCACGGCTGCTTCTCGGCAATCTCGACCGGTACGCTGGTGTAGAGGTCCGCGATCGACAGCGCCGCCTCGGCGTCGCCGGCCATCATCGCCCCGCCCACGGCAAAGCGGATGTTGTGGCCGTAGTAGGGGATCTTCCAGCCGGTCGCGGCGCCGTCGGCCTTCATCCGTTGCGTATCGACGGCGATGGCCGCCAGATTGACCCGGCCCGCCTCCCGGTAGCGCCCGACCACATAGTAGGTGTGCGACGGCATATGGATCAGGTGGCTGGCCGCCGGCGCCAGGCGGCCCAGCTTGTCCGCGTAGGGCTCGGCCTTGCCGCCCTCGTCGATCCACTCGCTGGAGTGGATGTAGAAGTGGATCGCGCCGACGTGGTCCGGCGATCGCGCGAGCACGCGTTCGAGCAGGGCGTCCGCTTCGCGCACACGGGCCTTGCTGCTGGTATCCATCAGCGCTTCCGCCGCCAGCACCTGCAGTGCGTCATCGTCAGGCCAGGCCGCCGCGATCGCGACCATGTCCGCCGCATACGCGCCGTCGCCGCCGACGCGCTGATAGCGCCGGACCATGGCGGCCAGCAACCGCTTCTCCTTCGCCGTCGCGCCGGTTCCCAGCTTTTGCGCCTTCACGGCCAGTTCCAGGGCCTTGGCGCGCTCTTCGCCGCTGATGCCGTAGTTGATCGTCGGCCCTTCGGCGAAGGCCTGGCCCCAGACGCACATGGCGCAGGCGGGGTCGAGCCGCGCGGCCTCCTTGAAGGCGGCCTTGGCGTCCTCATGGGCGAACGCCTGGGCCAGCTGGATGCCGAAGCTGAACCAGCGCTGGGCCTCGGGATTGCCGGTGCTGATCGAAAATCCGCCATTGCCGAAGCCCTGCGACAGCTTCAGCGCCGCGACGGCGATCGGCGGCGCGCTTCCGCCCGAACTGTCCGCCTCGTTGCCGCAGATCATCGACAGGGTCAGGGCGTCGATGACCTGCTCGTCCGCCGACCGGGACGGCTCGGCGAGGCCGATGACAAACCCCGCCACGGCGACGCCGGCGAACAGACCAATGCGCATATGGACCCCCTGTGCTGGACAGGAGGCTATGAGGGCGGGCGCAGGAGGGCAACCATCACCGCCACCACCTTTTATTGTATTATCCAAATCACACTCTATAGTTACATTTCCCTTGACTGAACTACGGCATTGCAGTAGTTTCATGCGCGACGACCAATTCGAATGGGATGATGCCAAGGCGCGAACCAACATCGCGCGGCATGGGGTCGCTTTCGAAGCGGCAAGGGATGCATTCAACGACCCGTTCGCCATGGATTGGCTCGATGACAGGGAGCACTACGGCGAGGTCCGACATGTCACGCTCGGCACGGTGAACGGTCGCCTGCTCAGCGTGAGCTACACCATCCGAAACGACCGCATCCGTGTCATTTCCGCGCGCGGGGCCGACCCGCGAGAACGCAGACGCTACCATGAGCCAGACACCTGAAGCCCCGAAACACGACTGGACCCGCTTCGACGCCATGACGCCGGAAGAGCGGCACATCGCCGCCCTGGCCGATCCCGACGCCCGGCCTATGACCGATGCCGACATGGCGCGGATGAGGCCCACGCCGCGCGTCAGCATTATCCGCCGTGCGCTGCACCTGACCCAGGAAGAGTTCAGCCGGCGGTTCCGCATCCCGCTGGGCACGCTGCGCGATTGGGAACAGGGCCGAAAGGAGCCGGACGCGGCCACCCGCGCCTACCTGCTGGTCATCGCCCGCAACCCGGTGGCCGTCGCCGAGGCGCTTGACCCGGCTGCGTAGGAACGGGACTCCCGGGACCGATACTCCCAGGACATCGCGGCACAAATCGCGACTTTAGATCAGCCCCGCCAGCGGCGAACTCGGGTCGGCGTACATCCGGCGGGCCATGCGGCCGGCGAGGTAGGAGTCCCGCCCGGCCATGACCGCGTACTTCATCGCCCGGGCCATGCGGATAGGGTCCTTCGCCTCGGCGATGGCGGTGTTCATCAGGATGCCGTCACAGCCCAGCTCCATGCCGATGGTCGCGTCCGAGGCCGTGCCGACCCCCGCGTCGACCAGCACCGGCACTTTGGACTGCTCGATGATCAGGCGAATGTTGACCTTGTTCTGGATGCCGAGGCCAGAGCCGATCGGCGCGCCAAGCGGCATGATGGCGGCGGCGCCGGCCTCTTCCAGCTTGCGGGCGTAGACGATGTCGTCGGTGCAGTAGACCATCACATCGAAACCCTCTTTGACGAGCAGTTTCAACGCCTTCAGCGTCTCTTCCATGTCCGGATAGAGGGTCTTCGGGTCGCTCAGCACCTCCAGCTTGACCAGCGACCAGTCGCCCGCCTCGCGCGCCAGCCGCAGGGTCCTGACCGCCTCCTCGCCGGTGAAACAGCCGGCAGTGTTGGGCAGGTAGGTGAAGCGGTCGGGCCGGACGAAATCCATCAGCAGCGGCTGGCTGGGGTCGGAGATGTTCACCCGGCGTACGGCCACGGTGACGATCTCCGCCCCGGCCGCCTCAGCGGCGGCGGCGTTGGTGGCGTAGTCCTTGTACTTCCCGGTGCCGACGATCAGGCGCGAGGTGAAGGTGCGGCCGGCGACGGTCCAGCTGTCGGCGGCAGGGGTCAGGGTCTCGGTCATGGCGGCGGTTTACGCCGTGTCGCGCCCCGCGAGAAGAAGGCGGACGCATCTGCACCAAATCTGCATCACAGCCGTTCGCGCCCTGCACCCCTCCCCCGTTGACCCGGCGCGGCGTCGGCGGATGATGCGCCCCATGACCCGTTCGATCCTGATCGTCGATGACGACCCGCATATCCGCCAGCTGCTGGCCTTCGCCCTGACCAAGGCGGGGCTGGAAGCGCGCGAGGCCGAGGACGGCGAGGCGGCGCTGGCGGCGGTCGCCGCCAACCCGCCGGACCTGGTCATTCTCGACATCAACATGCCGCGCCTGAACGGACTCGAGGTCTGCCGCAGGCTGCGGGCCCAGGGAGACCTGCCGATCCTGTTCCTGTCCTCGCGCGACGACGAGATCGACCGGGTGCTGGGCATCGAGCTCGGCGCTGACGACTATGTCGTCAAGCCGTTCAGCCCGCGGGAGGTGACCGCCCGGGTCCAGGCCATCCTGCGCCGCGCCGGCGGCCGCGCCGCGCCGCCCGCCGCCGGTGACGACGAGCCGCCATCGTGCGCGGCCGCCTGACCCTCAACACCGACGGCTGGACCGCCCTGTGGGATGACCGCGAGGCGGCCCTGACCGTCACCGAGTTCGGCATCCTGCGCACGCTGGCCTCGACCCCGACCAAAGTGTTCAGCCGCGACGCGATCATCGACCGGTTGCACGGCCCGGGCTTCGCCATCACCGACCGCACCATCGACAGCCATGTTCGGAACCTGCGAGGCAAGTTCACCGCCCTCGGGGGCCACGACGTGATCGAGACGCGCGCCGGGGTCGGCTACCGGCTCGGAGCCTGCACCGGCCAGGTTCCTTGATCGCCAGGGTCAAGGCTGCGCTCAAACGCATCTGGCCGCGGCTGAAGCTGCGGACAATCCTGCTGTCGGTGCTGTTCGGCGTCGCCGCCATGCCGGTGGCCGGGGCCGTCTTCCTGCGCGTGTACGAGAACACCCTGGTCCGCCAGACCGAGGTCGAACTGGTGTCCCAGGGCGCGGCCCTGACCGCCGCCGCGGCGACTCTCTGGCCGGGTATCGCGCCGCCGACCAGCCCGCCTGACAAGACCGCGCCGGGCTACTACACGCCTGAACATACGACGATCGACCTCAGTCGGTCTCCGGTGCTGCCTGCCCGTCCGCCGGCCTTGCGCGGCGCGGCGCCGGCCGATCCGGCGGCGATAGCGGCGCTGCCTGCACTACGTCGGGTGATCGACGAGACGACGCGCACCACCCTGGCCTCGGTGGTCGTGCTCGATCGAAACGGCGTGGTCGTCCAGGGACTGGGTCGCGGAGGCAGCCTGCGCCGCCTGCCAGAGGTCGCTGCGGCCCTGCGCGGCGACACCCGCACCGTGCTGCGCCGCCAGTCCGACTACCGCCCGCGCTACTCGTTCGAATGGCTGAGCCGCGCCTCGGGCATTCGTCTGCACTACGCCCGGCCAATTGTCGTCAATGGCAAGGTCGAGGGCGTACTGCTGCTGTCCCGGTCGCCCCGCGCCCTGTTCGGCGGGCTCTACGAGGACCGCGGCAAGTTCCTCGCCGGTCTGGCCGGACTGATCCTGATCCTGGTGATGCTGTCGGGCCTGATCGCCGGCGGCATCACCCGTCCAATCGTGGCGCTCAGCCGCGCCTCGCGCGACGTGGCGGCGGGAGTCGGCGACATTCCCGAAACGCCGGCGACGGCGGCCATCGAGATCCGTCAGCTCTACGAGGATTTCCGGGCCATGGCCGAGGCCATCGACCGACGCTCCCGCTATCTCCGCGACTTCGCCGCCGCCGTCAGCCACGAGTTCAAGACGCCGCTGGCGGGCATCGGCGGAGCGATCGAGCTGTTGCAGGACCATGGTGAAACCATGAGCCACGAGGATCGGGCGCGTTTCCTGGCCAATATCGCCGACGACAATGCCCGCCTGACCCAGCTGGTCACCCGCCTGCTCGACCTCGCGCGCGCCGACATGGCCCAGCCCGGGGTCGGCCAGGCCGTCGACGTCGGCGACATCGTCCACCGGATGGTTGATGCGCTCGGCGGCTCGACGCTGTCCATCGAGACGGGCCTGCCGCCGGATCTGCCGGCCGTGGCCGTACCGGCCGAGGCCATCGAGACGGTGCTGACGGTCCTGTTGGAAAACAGTCGCCTGGTCGGCGCAACGCGGGCCTGGGTTTCGGCGACGCACGACGCTGCGGCCGTAATCCTGTCGGTCTCCGACAATGGCCCCGGCGTGGCCGAGGCTGATCGCGACCGCCTGTTCGAGCCCTTCTTCACCAGCCGCCGGGCAGCGGGCGGGACGGGCCTTGGCCTGCCCATCGCCCGCTCCCTGCTGGCCGCAAGCCATGGCCGGGTCAGTCTGGCGTCCTCGGCGGGCGGGGCGAGGTTCGAGGTCGTATTGCCGGTCGCGGAGGTCGGCGGCTGACTGAAGATCCTCCCCCCTCGGGGGAGGTGGCTCGGCTAAGCCGA
>CAZISF010000069.1:11535-16339 GCA_964541915.1 uncultured Caulobacter sp. | reverse complement strand
ACGTTCTTGCCGTTCTCGGCCGCCTCGATCAGGGCGGCGACGATCGGGCTGTCCTGGCTGGTGCGATACAGGGTCTGCTTGATCGCCAGCACATGCGGGTCGCGCGCGGCCTGGCGCAGGAACTGGACCACCACATCGAAGCTCTCGAACGGGTGGTGGACCAGGATGTCCTTTTCGCGGATGGCGGCGAAACAGTCGCCGTCGTGGTCGCGGATCCGCTCGGGGAATCGCGGCACGAACGGCTTGAATTTCAGCTCCGTCCGGCCATCGGGGATCAGCTGGTTCATCTGGGCCAGGCCCAGCTTGCCGTCGATCAGCACCACGTCCTCGGGGTCGCAGTGCAGGCTGTCGAGGATGAAGGCGCGCAGGTCCGGCGGCATGGCCGTCTGCACCTTGACCCGCACGACCGAGCCCATGCGCCGGCGCTTCAGCTGCGCCTCGAACTCGCGGACCAGGTCTTCGGCCTCTTCCTCGATCTCAACGTCGCTGTCGCGGATCAGCCGGAACAGACCGCGGCCCTCGACCTCGCATCCGGGGAACAGGTGGCCGATGAACAGGACCAGCAGGCTTTCCAGCGCGATGAACCGCTGCTCGCCCTTGCGCGCGCGCCCGGACTCCGACGGCAACGGCCAGAAGCGCCGCACGGACGAGGGCACGGGCACCAGGGCGTAGAGTTCCTTGCCGTCCGGCCGGCGCAGCTTCAGCGCCAGGGCGAATCCGAGATTGGGCAGGAAGGGGAAGGGGTGGGCCGGATCGATCGCCAGCGGCGTCAGCACCGGGAAGATGTGGTTGAGGAAGATATGCTCGGCCCGCTCGCGGTCGGCCTCGCCCACATCGCGTGCTTCCAGCAGCTTGATGCCTTCGCCCTGCATGGCCGTGCGCAGCTCGCGCCAGATGCGCTGCTGGTCTGTCATCAGCTCGGCGGCCGAGGCGTTGACCTTGACCAGCTGTTCGGATGGGGTGAGCCCGTCCTGGCTGACCACCCGCACACCCTCACGCACCTGACCCTTCAGGCCGGCGACGCGGACCATGTAGAATTCGTCGAGGTTGTTGGCGCTGATCGACAGGAACCGCAGCCGTTCCAGCAGCGGATGACGCGGGTTCTCCGCCTCTTCCAGCACCCGGCGATTGAACGCCAGCCAGCTGAGTTCGCGGTTGAAGAACCGATCGGGCGAGGTCAGCAGGGCCTCGTCGATCCGCGGCTGGCGCGGCGCGTCCGGAACGGCCGAAGGAGCGGTGGTGGCGGCGTCGGTCATGGGGCCTCTGCGTCGAGCGGGTTGTCGCTTGGCGCGGGGCGTGTCGCAAGGGGGCATGACAGGGGTGTTACACGCAGGGTGTTACGGTTTTGTCGCCGGGTGGGGGATGTCGCACAAATTGCTCCGTCATCCTCGGGCTTGTCCCGAGGACCCATGCACACCGGCCCAGGCAGAAAATGCGCAGAACGGCCTGCGCACTCTTGTCTTCGATCACGTTCAGGCGTCCCCCCGGGGTCGGCCAGAGGCTGACCCCAGGACAGGCTCTGGAACAAGTCCGACGATGACGTGGATTTCGTTCACGCCGCAGCCCGCTCCGCCGCCAGCGTCGCCATGTCGATCACGAAGCGGTACTTCACGTCGGACCGCTCCATCCGCTCGTAGGCGTGGTTGATGTCCTGCATGGCGATCATTTCGCAGTCCGGCAGCACATCGTGCTCGGCGCAGAAGTCGAGCATCTCCTGGGTCTCGGCGATGCCGCCGATCGGTGAGCCGCTGACCCGGCGTCGGCCGCCGAGCAGCAGGCCGCTGTGGAACGGCGGCAGCTCGTCGATGGCGCCGACGATGACCAGCGAGCCGTCGATGTCGAGCAGCGGGAGATAGGGCTGCAGCTTGTGCGCCACCGGGATGGTGTCGATGATCAGGTCGAAGCCGTTGCGCGCCGCGCGCATGGCGTCGCGGTCGCTCGACAACAACACCTGGTGGGCGCCCAGAGCCTGTGCGTCGGCCCGCTTTGACTCCGAGCCGGTGATCACCGTCACCTCGCAGCCCATGGCCACGCCGAACTTCACGGCCATATGGCCAAGACCGCCGAGGCCCGCGACGCCGAGCCGCGTGCCCTTGCCGGCTTTCCAGGTCTTGAGCGGCGAGTAGGTGGTGATCCCGGCGCAGAGCAGGGGCGCCACGCGGGTCACGTCGAGGCGCTCGGGGACCTTCAGCACGAAGGCCTCGCGCACCACGATATGATCGCTGTAGCCGCCGTAGGTCGTCTCGCCGGTGATCCGGTCCTTGCCGTTGTAGGTGCCGGTCGAGCGGTTGCGGCACAGCTGCTCCTCGCCCTTGCGGCACTGATCGCAGTCCATGCAGCTGTCGACAAGACAGCCGACGGCCGCGAGGTCGCCCTCCCTGAATTTGCGCACCTGCGGCCCGACGGCGCTGACCCGGCCGACGATCTCGTGGCCCGGGCAGCAGGGATACATCGTGCCGCCCCAGTCATTCCGCGCCTGGTGCAGGTCCGAGTGGCAGACGCCGCAGTAGAGGATGCTGATCTTCACGTCGTCCGGCCGGAGGGCCCGGCGGTCGAAATGGAAAACGGCCATACCGCTGTCGGGGGCGGAGGCGGCGTAACCGAGGGCGTTGGGCATGGGCGTCCTTTGGGTAGCGCGAAAGATCGAAGGGGCGGTCGCGTCAGAAACGAGGCAGCTGCTTGATGAGGGCCGCGAGGTCGAAGCCGCCAAGCAGCCGACCATAGGCGACCATGTAATAGACCGCGAACAGAAGCGTCGCGATCCGGACGTAGAGGAAGATGGCCCGTGTGCGCCAATAGACCTTCACGGGTTTTCCATCCCTGACCCGGATCGTCCGCTGCCAGCCAAGACCCGGTTCGCCGAACCGGTTCTCCAGCGAGGCCAGGTAGGACCCGATCCCATGGATGGAGTCGCTATGGTCCTTCCGGTAGGCGGCGAAATAGTGGGTGACCAGAAACGGGACCCAGGCCCCGGCTAACGCCATAGGTCGGCTCAAGTGATCGGCGTAGGTCAGCAGCCAGGCGGCGGTCGCGAAGACCGAGACGAAGAAGAAATTATAGATCTGGCCGATCTGCGTCAGCTTGACCAGCATCTCGTCCCGGAGAGCCCGATACTCGACGATATGAAAGGGCTCGTTCCTGTCGTCGTCCATGACCCTGTCCGGTCCTGTTGTGCTGGCGTCCTGAGCGGAGTTTCGGCGACTTTTGCAGATTGGTGCAAGGCGCGTCGCGACAAGGGCCGTCGGTTAGTCTTCGAACAAGTCCGCCGTCTCTTCCAGCACTTCCCGGGCCAGCGTCCGGTTGACCGGTCGGCCCTGTTCGGCCGCCGCCTCGTCCAGCCGGGCGACGACGGCGCGCGCGGCCGTCACGGACCGCTCCATGCGACGCAGCAGGAACTCGTAGAGGTCCGGAGCGGCGCGGATGTGCTTCTCGCGGAACAGGGATTCCAGCACCGCGATCAGCAGGGCGTCGTCGGGCGCATCGATCTCGGCCACCGTCAGGGCGTTCAGCCGCGAGCGCAAGTCGGGGAGGGAAGCGGGCCAGGCTGTCGGTCGGGTCCGGGCGGTCAGCAGCAGGCCGCCATCGGTCGGGGCGCGGTTGATGAGATGGAACAGCGCCTCGTCGCCTATGGCGTCGGCGTCCTCGACCAGCACCGGCGCGCCCTCGGCCAGCGTCTCGCCGGCATAGCGCACCGCGCCGGACCGCTCGGCCCATACGGTCGCCAGATGGGTCTTGCCGGCGCCCTCAGGCCCGACCAGCGCGAGGGCGCCGTTGGGCCAGCGCGGCCAGGCGTCGACCAGCGCCACCGCCCGCTCATTGGCCGCCGAAGTCGCGAAGGCCGCCCGGGTGAACACGGGCGGGCTGGCGAGGCGCAGGCTGAGCTGTTTGGCGCGGACGGTCACGGGTGCGGTTTACCATGCGGGGTCAGTCGCGCGAGCCGGGGCGGCGGCAGGGGCGGGGATAGGGCGCTTCGGGCTGTGGATGGAATGGGCGAGGACACGCGCTGAAGTGCTTGTCCCCCGCGCGAACCTTGACAATCCGAGGGACGCATGCGCCCTTCCGCGCCTCCGAAATTCGCGCTTCGGCGCCTGAAAACGACCTGAAAATGCACGCTTATCGCACCCACACCTGCGGCCAGCTCCGCGCTTCCGACACCGGCGCCGCGGTGCGCCTGTCCGGCTGGATCCACCGCAAGCGCGACCATGGCGGGCTGGTGTTCGTCGATCTGCGCGACCACTACGGTCTGACCCAGCTGGTCATCAGCCCGGAAACCCCCGGTTTCGACCTGATCGAGCGTATCCGCACCGAGAGCGTGATCCGCGTCGACGGCGAAGTCGTTGCCCGCTCGTCGGAGACCATCAACGCCAACCTGCCCACCGGCGAGGTCGAGCTGCGCGTGACGGGCATCGAGGTGCTGTCCGAAGCGGCCGAACTGCCCCTGCCGGTGTTCGGCGAGCCCGACTATCCCGAGGAGCTGCGCCTCAAGCACCGTTACCTCGATCTGCGCCGCGAGACCCTGCACAAGAACATCGTCCTGCGGTCGAAGGTGATCCACTCGATCCGCCACCGCATGGTCGGCCAGGGCTTCCTCGAGTACCAGACGCCGATTCTGACGGCGTCCTCGCCGGAAGGCGCGCGCGACTTCCTGGTTCCGTCGCGGCTGCACCCGTCCAAGTTCTACGCGCTGCCGCAGGCGCCGCAGCAGTTCAAGCAGCTGCTGATGGTCTCGGGCTTCGACCGCTACTTCCAGATCGCGCCCTGCTTCCGCGACGAGGACCTGCGCGCTGACCGCAGCCTTGAGTTC
>CAZISF010000069.1:8709-11525 GCA_964541915.1 uncultured Caulobacter sp. | reverse complement strand
ACCAGCTCGACGTCGAGATGAGCTTCGTCACCCAGGAAGACGTGTTCGCGGCCATCGAGCCGGTGATGCACGGCGTGTTCGAGGAGTTCGCCGACGGCAAGCCGGTGACGCCGTACCCGTTCCCTCGCATCGCCTATGCCGACTCCATCGCCTGGTATGGCAGCGACAAGCCCGACACCCGCAACCCGATCAAGATGCGCGACGTGTCGGAGAGCTTCCGCGGCGGCGGCTTCGGCCTGTTCGCCAAAATTCTCGACGCCGACGCGAAGAACGCCGTCTGGGCCGTGCCCGCGCCGGGCGGCGGCTCGCGCGCCTTCTGCGACCGCATGAACAGCTGGGCCCAGGGCGAAGGCCAGCCGGGCCTCGGCTATGTGTTCTGGAGCGAGGACCAGGGCGGCTGGGGCGGCCCGATCGCCAAGAACCTCGGCGCCGACCAGACCCAGGCGCTGATGGACAGCCTCGGCCTCGGGCAGGGCGACGCCGCCTTCTTCGTCGCCGGCGATCCGAAGGTGTTCTACAAGTTCGCCGGCTCAGCCCGCACCCGTCTGGGTACGGAGCTGAAGCTGATCGACGAGGGGCGCTTCGAGTTCTGCTGGATCGTCGACTTCCCGATGTTCGAGTGGAGCGACGAGGAGAAGAAGGTCGACTTCAGCCACAACCCCTTCTCGATGCCGCAGGGCGGGATGGAGGCGCTGGAGACCCAGGATCCGCTGTCGATCCTGGCCTACCAGTACGACATCGTCTGCAACGGCTATGAGCTGTGCTCGGGCGCGATCCGGAACCACAAGCCGGAGATCATGCTCAAGGCGTTCGAGATCGCCGGCTATGGCCAGGATGTGGTCGAGGAGCAGTTCGGCGGCATGCTGAACGCGTTCCGCTATGGCGCGCCGCCGCACGGCGGTCTGGCCCCCGGCATCGACCGTATCGTCATGCTGCTGGCCGGCCAGACGGCGATCCGTGAGGTCATCGCCTTCCCGCTGAACCAGCAGGGTCAGGATTTGCTGATGAGCGCGCCGTCAGAAGTTTCCGACAAGCAACTGAAAGAACTGCATATTCGTCTCGCGCCGCCGATCAAGGGCTGACGCCGGCATCCGGACCTAGTCCCGGATGGAGATGATCTGGCGGTTGAAGGCGCGCGGCGCGGGCGGCGGCTTCGGCGGGCTGACCCGCGCTGGCGGCGCCGGGGCGGCCGGCGGCGCGGGCGGGGCTGGCGGCGTGCGAACGATGATCATGCCGCGGCAGGCCTTGACCCGCAGTCCGGCGGGCAGGCGGGTCTTCTCATCGCCGCAGGCGTCGTCGAGCTGGTCCTGACGCAGGCCGCGGGCCCCGGCCAGATTGGCGCCGGCGAGGATCGTCCCGTCGAGGCTCACCCCGCGAAAGTCCGCGCCCTCGAAGGTCGAGCCGGTCAGCACCGCCCGGTCCAGTGAGGCGCCCTTGAACGACGCGCCGTCGAACCGCGACGCGCTCATGATCGCGCCGTCAAGCTCGGCCGAGGCGAAGATCGCGCCCTGGCCGTTGACGTGCAGCAGCTTCGCCCGCGGCAGTTCGGCGCCGTCGAACCGGGTCGAAACCAGGCTGGCGAACATCAGGTTCGCCCCGGGCAATTCGGCGCCGGTCAGGCTGGCGGTGTTGAAATTGGCGCGCATGAAGTTGGCCGACGGCGCTTCCAGGCCGTCCAGCCGGGCGCCGGCGAAGTCAGCGCCGCCAAAGTCGCTGTTGGCGATGGTCGCACCGCGCAGGTCTGACCCCGACAGGCGCGCGCGCTGGAAGTTCGAGCCCATAAACGTCGCGCCGCGCAGGTCGGCGCCGACAAAGGTAGCCTCGGCGAAGGCGGCGCCGGCGAACCGGGCTCCCGTCAGCCGTCGTCCGGACAGATCGCATTTGCCGCAGCTGCCGCCGAAGGAAACAAGCCGTGCGACGTCACGATCGTCGATCATGGCCTGGGCGTGTCCCACAAGACCGAGGCTGGTCAGGACGAGGCTCGAAAAGGCGATCGCGAAACGGGTCATGGACCGTCAGGGGCTGCGGCTCGGAGAGAGCCTGTTCGCTATCCGGTTTGCCGCGACACTGCCCGGAAGGCCACTTAAATCGCGGTAATGACTTGGGTTTAACGACAGGCGGGGATGCGCAGTCCGGCGGGAAGAGTCGTCGCCTCGTCGCCACAGGCCCGGCTCAGCTGGGCCGGGGTCAGTCCGGTCGCACGGCTCATCTCGGCGCCGGAAAAGTTCGCACCGGCCAGCGTCGCGCCCCTGAAGTTCGCCCCCTGCAGGTAGGCGCCGACGAAGGTCGCATTGGTAAGGTTGGCCCCGGCGAAGCTGGCGCTGGAAAACACGCCACCATAGGCGTTTACGTCGCGCAGGTCCGTTCCCGCGAAGCTCGTCCGATTCATCACCGACAGGCTGAGGTCTGCCTGCCGCAGGCGCGAACCGGACAGGTTCAGGCCCTTGAGCGTGCGGTTCGACAGCTCGGCCTGGAACAGGTTGCAGCGCGGGCAGCTGGCGCCGCCCTGCACGCGGGCGATCTGGCCGGCGTCCTGGGCGAAGGCCGGAGTCGCGGCGGCGAGCATGGCGGCGAGGCCGAAAGCGGCAAAGGGTTTCATCACGGCACGGATGCTCCGTTGGGCGTCGGATTCACCCTTAACCGTGCAAGCTTAAGGCCAGATGACCTCTCATACCCGTCATCGTCGGACTTGTTCCGACGACCCAGGCACGCCGCAGGAAGGCCGACTTCAGACGGTCACCACCGAGATCATGGGTCCTCGCGACAAGCGCGAGGATGACGGATGATTTCGCGCTAGACCCGGATATCCAGCAACG
>CAZISF010000069.1:0-8699 GCA_964541915.1 uncultured Caulobacter sp. | reverse complement strand
CGCCCCGCCGCCCGGGGGGTGCCGCGGCGGGCTGGGCGCCGCAAACCCCGCCCCACGATGACGGAGCGGGATCAGCTCGCCCCGCACGCGCCGCAAACGCCGCCGATGACCGCAAGGTCACCGCAGGCCGGGCAGACCCCCGCCGCGCGTTGCTGCAGTTCGTCGGACAGCTCGCCCTTGCGGCCGGCGAACGGCAGGAAGACCAGATTGTCCGGCGCGGATCCGCGCGCGAAGCCCTTCGAGATGAACTTTGACGCCGGCTGGGGCTCTTCCTGGAAGGCGACGGCGGCGTCATCCGCCTTGCCGCGACCGAGGCCGTCCGCGTTGAGCGCTTCGCCGTCGGCGTTGGCCAGATCGTGGCGGCCCAGGTAGCTGACGCCCAGTTCGCGGAACACATAGTCGAGGATCGAGGTCGCCGACCGGACCGAGTCATTGCCCGTCACCGGCCCGGCGGGCTCGAACCGCGTAAACACGAAGGCGTCGACGAACTCGTCCAGCGGCACGCCGTATTGCAGGCCTATCGAGATCGCGATGGCGAAGTTGTTCATCAGGCTTCGGAAGGCGGCGCCCTCCTTGTGCATGTCGATGAAGATCTCGCCCAGTTCGCCGTCGTCGTACTCGCCGGTGTGCAGATAGACCTTGTGACCGCCGACGGCGGCTTTCTGGATGTACCCCTTGCGGCGGTCGGGCAGCTTGCGGCGGGCGCGCTCCACTTCGACTTCGACACGGCGCTCGACGATGCGTTCCTCGATGATTGTCTCGGGTCGGGCGGCCTTCGGCGCCTCGGGCTCGGGCAGGGCGAGGCCGAAGCTGGCCGGGGCCGCCTCGCGCACCAGCCAGACCGCGCTGACGCCAGCCCCCAGGGCCTGAGCCAGCATCGCAGCAGCTTCGGCGGGCGTGGCCTCAAAGGGCAGGGCGATCCGCGTCAGGCCGGGCTGCGCCGCGCTCGCTTCGACAGCGGCGGTCATGGCCAGGCGGTCGGCGAGCGACGGCAGCGCGAAAACGGCCCGCTGCGCCGGATCGAGCGCGGGACAATCGTCCAGGCCGCCGGCCCCCATGGCGAAGCGTTCAGCGGCGGCCACCTGTTCGAGGGAGAACCCGGCGAAGGCGAGGGTGTCGAACGCCGGATCTTCCAGCGCCTCGGCGGGAGCGCCCAGCACGTCGCAGACGAAACCGGCGCCGAGAATGGCGGGCGTGAAAGCCTGGGGCAGCGACGTCACGAAAGCCAGGTGGTTCTCGGCGGCGCTGATTTCGTGGTCGGTGAGGCCCAGCGCGTGCAACTCGGCGTGGCCGACGCCCGGCGCATCCTCGAGCGTGCCCGCCCCGAGCGCGTGGAGACGCGCGGCATCCAGATCGGCGCCCAGCACCGACAGGCCGCGCAGGGCGGCCTCCGACAGCACCGGCACGACTTCGCCATCGAAGGTCTCGGCGTGGACAACGACGCGGGGCACGGGCGCGACGCCCAGGCTGACGCCGCCGAGGCGGAGTGAAAGCTCGGCGTCCTCGAACGCTGCGATAGTCAACGCCGGCAGATCCGGAGTTTCGCCATCGAGGTTTCGTGCGACGTCGGCGGCCAGGGCCCAGAGGTCGGACGCGGCGCGGGTGGCATCTTTGGTGTTCCACGCCAGCCCGTCGGCCATCAGTTGCTCTGCGACGCCGGCCAGGGTCAGCCGCGGCGACTCGCCGGCGCGGGCGGCCAGCTTGATCGCAAGGCCCGCGACGCGGACGGCGGCAGTCAGGTCTTCGGAATTCAGGCCGCGGACGTGGATCGCCGCGCAAGGGCCGGCGGCGAGGTCGTGAAGCCGTTCCGCCGTCGCCTGGTCGCGGGCAAGCGCCAGCCGGCCCGTGCGCCAGGCCAGCAGGCCCGGGCGGTCCAGATCGTCGTCGGCCCCCGCAAAGGCCAACATCAGCGGCGGCGGCGCCATGTCCAGCAGCGCTGGCCCGGCGTTCTCGCCGGCGAAGCCCAGGGCGATGGCGTCGGCGATCGCCGCGTCGTCGGCGCCGGCCAGCCTCGCGGCGTGGGCGGTCCGGGCAAGGGCAGGATTGCCGGAAGGATCAGCGCAGGCGGCGGGATCGCCCTCGCAACGGCGCACGGCGTCAGAAATGGCGTTGAGGCGCGCGGCCAGCGTTTCCGTCGATCGTTCAGCCAGCGCCCGGCCAAGGGTTTCCGCCGCCAGACGGTCGGCGGCGACCCGGAAGGTGGGATCGGTCACGGAAAGGGCGGGTGTGTCCGCAAATCCCTGACGGCCGGCGCCGAACGCGACGAGGCCGCCGAGCATGGCGGCGGTCAGCTCCGCTTCAAACGCCAGCAGGTCGGCGCGGCGATCGAAGAGACCGAGGGTGGTGGCGCGCGCGATCAAGGCGTCGGTAAAACGCGCCGGTCCGCCGGCCAGCAACGCCGTGCCGTCGCGCTCCCGACCCGGCGCCTCGGGGGCGACGGAGTCGGCCCAGTCAAGCCAGGCTTCGACCCTGGCGCTGGTCCAGCCCCGCGGCGCGATCACGCCGGTCAGGGCGTCGGCGGTTTCCACCGTCCGAAGTTCGACTTCCGGCGCGACGGCCCTGGCCAATCGCCTGGCGAAACGCATCGACCCGACTCTCCACTGCACCCTCGCGCAAGGCTAGAGAGCGCGTGGAAGCCGGGCAATAGATATGGCGTGCGACACGGGAGACATCCACAAGATGTTGCGTTGAGACGCCCCGGCGTGGCGCTGGACGCGGAGGGAGCGCGCCGCTATGGTCCCGGCGACCTCAAGACCTTGTCTTCAGCGGATTTGCGCGTGCTCAAAGCGATCTTCACCTGGTGGAACGGCGCCACGATCGGCCAGAAGTTCCATATCGGCCGCCGTGGCGTGTTCGTCGGTCAGGACGAGCTCGGCAATCGCTACTACGAGGCTCGCGACAACCGTGACAGCTATGACCAGCGCAAGCGTCGCTGGGTGATCTACAACGGCTACGCCGAAGCCTCGAAGGTGCCGCCCGACTGGCACGGCTGGCTGCGCTACACGTTTGACAATCCGCCGACGATCGAGCCGCTGCTGCGCCGGTCGTGGGAAAAGGACCACCGCCCCAATCTGACCGGCACGGTCCATGCCTGGCGGCCCAAGGGGTCGATCGCCCAGGGCGGCGAGCGCGACCGGGCGACCGGCGACTATCTGCCCTGGACGCCCGAGTAGCACGCCGATGCGGCTGAAAATCTCTCTGCTGGCGGCTGCGGTGCTGTTGAGCGCTGCCGGACTCGTGCAGGCGCGCCAGGCTCCGCCGCCCGAGCCGGTCAGCGGCCCGCCGCCTGGAGCGCCGGGCACGTCCGGTGAGCCTGCGCCAGAAGAGCCGCCGCCGGGGCCGGCCGTCCCACCCCCCAGCTCAGAGACGGCCCCGACCACAGCCGAGACGCCCGCCACCAGCAGCAAGCCGAAGTCCCAGGCCGTCGAGAAGCCGGCCGACCCGACGCGTCGCGCCCGTTCCGGCGCCGCCATCATCCAGGCGATCGACAAGGTGACCGCCGAGACGCTGCGCTTCGAGGCTCCGATCGGTCAGCCGATCCGCTACAAGACCCTCGTCTTCACTGTCCGCGCCTGCGAGACCACCGCGCCGGACGAGGATACGCCGGACTCGATGGCCTACATGACGATCGACTCCCAGCCCAAGTCGCTGACCGGTCGCGCGCCGCCGCCGCCAAAGCAGGTGTTCCGCGGCTGGATGTCTGCGGCCTCGCCGGGCCTCAACCCGTTGCAGCACCCCGTCTATGACGCCTGGCTGATCGCCTGCAGGGCTTCCTGACCGGACTCAATGAAGCGGTGGAAGTCGGCCTCGACCGCCAGCGCTTCCGCCAGTTTCCGACGGTAGGCCGCGCGGGGAATTTCGACCGCACCGAACTGCGCCAGATGCTCCGTCATGAACTGGGTGTCGAGTAGCAGGTAACCCCCGACGATCAGCCGCGCCACGAGATGGACCAGTGCGACCTTGCTGGCGTCGCGGGCGGTGCTGAACATGCTTTCGCCGAAGAAGGCCCCGCCCAGCGACACGCCGTAGAGGCCGCCGACCAACTGGCCGTCACGCCGGCACTCGACGCTGTGCGCGCGACCGGACTGGTGCAGCCGCTCATAGAGCATCTGGATGGGCTGGTTGATCCAGGTTTCCGGCCGCCCGGGACGGGACGCAGCGCAAGCCTCGACGACGCCGGAGAAATCGCTGTCGATGCTGACCTGGTAGCGGCCTGACCGCACGGTGCGCGCCAGTCGGGACGAGACGTGGAAGCCGTCGAGCGGGATCACGCCGCGCTTCTGAGGGTCGATCAGGAAGACCTGATCATCCTCACGGGAGTCGGCCATCGGAAAGACGCCGCGACGATAGCAGTCGACCAGCTCTTCGATGTCGAACGCGTCGTGGGCCACCTAGCCCTGCGCTTTGATCCACTGCTCCAGCCAGTGGATGTTGTAGTCGCCGTTGCGGATATCTTCCTGCTGAAGCAGGTCCTGGAACAGCGGGATCGTCGTGTCGACGCCGCTGACCACCATCTCGCCCAGGCAACGCTGGGTGCGGGCGATGCATTCGGCGCGGTCACGGCCGTGGACGATCAGCTTTCCGATCAGGCTGTCGTAGTAGGGCGGGATCGAGTAGCCGTCGTAGAGCGCGCTATCGAGCCGCACGCCCAGGCCGCCGGGGGCGTGGAAACCGTTGATGGTGCCGGGCGACGGCGCGAACGTGCGGGCGTTTTCGGCGTTGATGCGGCACTCGATCGCATGGCCCTCGAAGACCACGTCGTCCTGCGTGAACGAAAGCGGCAGGCCGGCGGCGATGCGGATCTGTTCCCGCACCAGGTCGATGCCGGTGATGGCTTCGGTAACCGGGTGTTCGACCTGCAGACGGGTGTTCATCTCGATGAAGAAGAACTCGCCCTTTTCCCAGAGGAACTCGATCGTGCCGACGCCGAGGTAGCCGATGGCCTTGATGGCGTCGACGACCACCTTGCCGATGGCGACCCGTTCCGCGGCCGACAGGGCCGGGGAGGGAGCCTCTTCCATCACCTTCTGGTGGCGGCGCTGCAGCGAGCAGTCGCGTTCGCCCAGGTGCACGACGTTGCCGAAGCTGTCGGCGATGACCTGCAGCTCGATGTGGCGCGGCGTCTGGAGATAGCGCTCCATATAGACCGCGTCGTCGCCGAAGGCCGCGCGGGCCTCGCTCTGGGCGGTGGCGACGGCTTCGGACAGGTCTTCACGGGTCTCGGCGACCTTCATGCCGCGCCCGCCGCCGCCGGCGGCCGCCTTGATCAGGACCGGGAAGCCGATCTTGTCGGCGGCCGCGAAGGCCTCTTCCTCGGTGGTCAGGGCGCCGTCCGAACCGGGCACGACGGGGATGCCGGCGGCCATGACGGCCTGTTTGGCGGTGATCTTGTCGCCCATCATCCGGATGTGTTCCGGCTTGGGCCCGATGAAGGTGTAGCCGTGCGCGCCGACGATCTCGGCGAAGCGCGCGTTTTCCGACAGGAAGCCGTAGCCGGGGTGAACGGCCTGGGCGCCGGTGATCTCGCAGGCGGCGATGATCGAAGGGATGTTGAGATAGCTCTTGGCCGCCGGGGCCGGGCCGATGCAGACGCTCTCGTCGGCCAGCCGCACCCACATCCCGTTGGCGTCGGCCTCGGAGTGGACCGCCACGGTGGCGATGCCCATTTCCTTGCAGGCGCGGTGAACCCGCAGGGCGATTTCGCCGCGGTTGGCGATCAGGATCTTGTCGAACACGGCTCTGGCCTACTCGATGATGACCAGCGGCTCGCCGAATTCGACGGGCTGGGCGTCAGACACCAGGATCTCGACGATCTTGCCGGCCTTCGGAGCCGGGATCGGGTTCATGGTCTTCATGGCCTCGACGATCAGCAGGGTCTGGCCCTGGGTGACGGTCTGGCCAACCTTGACGAACGGGTCGGAGCCCGGCGTGGCCTGCAGATAGATGGTGCCGACCATCGGCGACTTGATCGTTTCGCCGTTGTGAGCCGGAGCGGCTGGGGCGGCTTCGGCGACCGGGGCAGCGACCGGCGCGGGCGCCGCTGGGGCAGGGGCGGCGGCCGGCGCGGCGACCTGATGGGTCATGGCCGGCGCCATCTGCTGAACGGTCACCTCGCGGGCGACGCGGATTTTCAGACCGCCGCTCTCGACCTCGATTTCCGTCAGGCCGGTATCCTTGAGGATGTCGGCCAGCTTGCGGACCACGCGGGTGTCGATGGCCTGGGGTTCGCCGGACTCGGGAGCGGCCTTGGGACTGGACATGAAGCTTTACCTTGTCTGCGGATCAGGCCGAGGCGCCGGAGGCGCCGATCAGGCCGGCGGCGGCCTCGACCGCCAGTTCATAGCTGTTGGCCCCGAAGCCGGAGACGACTCCGGTGGCGGCCAGCGACACATAGGTCTTCCTGCGAAACGTCTCCCGCGCCGCCGGGTTCGACAGATGGCACTCGATGATGGGTATATCGAGAGTCTTCAGCGCGTCGAGCAGGGCCACGGAAGTGTGACCGTAGCCCGCGGGGTTGATCACGAGCGCCGACGCCTCGGTCCGGGCCTGCTGGACCCAGTCGATGAGTTCGCCTTCGTGGTTGGATTGCCGGAATACGACCGAGTAGCCGAGGCCCTTGGCCCGGGCTTCGCAGCGGGCCTGGATATCGGCCAGCGTCTCTCGTCCGTAGATCTCGGGCTCACGGACCCCCAGAAGATTGAGGTTGGGGCCGCTCAGCACATGGATCGGTTTCGCCATCAGGCCCCGCCGTCGTTTCGGCGGCCCTTGTATCTTCGCCGGGCCGGGGTCACAAGCTGCAGCGTCATGCGCGTGTATATCAATGGCGAGGAACGGGAGGTCGAGGCGGTCGCAACCGTCGCCGATCTCGTGGCGGCGCTGGGTCTGGAGACCCGCAAGGTGGCCGTCGAGCGCAACCTCGAAATCGTCCCCAGGAGCCTGCACGCGGCCACGCCGGTGCACGATGGCGACCGCTTCGAGATCGTCACGTTCATCGGCGGGGGATAGACAATTTCGGCAGTGTTTCTGGCGGCCGTTTCAGTAGTGCCGGAAATAATATCTTGCCGGTCATGCGTTTTCGTGAGACCTCCAAGCCATCGAAGTTCGATCTGGCGCGGCCAGCCGTTTCGGTATCCCGTCCCGGGATGCCCGAAGTAGCCCTCCAAAACCTCTGAGAATTTGATCACGCAGCCGCATCTCGCGGGCTGAAATTTATGTCTACAAGGCTACAATACTATGGCTACCGGAACAGTTAAGTGGTTCAACGCGACCAAGGGCTTCGGCTTCATCGCGCCTGACGCGGGCGGCGGCGACGTGTTCGTCCACATCTCGGCGGTCGAGCGCTCCTCGCTCGGCTCCATCCATGAAGGTCAGAAGCTCAACTATGAGCTCGAGCGCGACCAGCGCAGCGGCAAGACGTCCGCTGGCCAGCTGACGTCGGCCGACTGAGGCTTTCAGCTTCATTCAGATACTGACGACGGGTCGGCTCACGCCGGCCCGTTTTCTTTTGTGCGCCTGTCATGGAACCGTCCGTGCTAGGATGCGCGACGCTTCCGATGGGAGCCCTGCCGGCGACTCGCCCATCCGCCGTCCTGCCCGATCAGTGTCCCGTCATTCGCGGGACTGCGGGGGAGAAAGGCGAAGACCATGAGCATCGCGAACCGTCCGGTCCCCAAGCACGACACGATTCTGCTGCTGCGCAGCGCCATCGCCGAAGCCGGCGACAAGGGGTCGGACCTGTCGGCCATGACCCTGCATCTGACCCATCGCGACGCGGCCCTGCTCAAGCGCAGCCCGACCGTTGCCATGGAAGAGATCAGCTTCCTCGGCGGTGAGATGCGCTTCCTCGGTGTTAAGGTCGAAGTCGGCCAGGTGACCGTCAGCGCACTCGGGGCGTAAGTCCCGACCTAATCCGAATACCGGACCTGGAATTCGGCGCCGTCGTCCTCGACGTTCTCGAGGGTGACGGGCGTGTCCACGCCGTCTTCCTGCGTCAGAACGGCTTCGCCGCCTTCGAGATCTTCGGCAATGCCCGTGAAATCGCCGTCCAGCGAGCCGCTGGCCACGGACCGGTCTCCGTCCGCATAGAGGTCCATCTGGTAGCCGACCGCGAAGGTGCGACCGGCGGCCAGCAACGTGCCGTCGCCGCGCAGCGTCTTCAACAGCTTGAGCGATCGCTTGCCGCGGCGTGACCCGAACCCGGGTCCCTTGGCGGCTTTTGGCGGTTCTGGCTTGTCTGACGGCGGCAATCGACTCTCCCGGGCGCCGCGGGCCGGGGGGCGAGGGGCGAGGACGGATTATGCGCCCCGGGGGACGGCGCGACCAGCGCTAACGGTCAGATGCCACGCTGGGCGCCCCGCCTCAGCGCCGCGATGGTCGCGGCGGCCAGGGTTCCGCACTTCCAGGCGCTGTCCCGGTTATCAGCCATGCCGCTGGCGGTGACCACGGCGTCCAGATCCATCAGGGCCCAGAGCCAGCGATCAGCTTCCGGCTGGACGACGATGGCGTAGCCGCTCTCGGCGGGCGCGGGCTGCAGCATGTGAGGTCCTCCCTGTTTCTCCGATGCTGGACGGGCCGCGCCGAGCGATGAGGGAGGGGATGTGGAGATGAAGTGCAGGGGGCGGCGGCTTTCAGTTGCTCCCCATCGGGGGAGCTGTCACCGCGCAGCGGTGACTGAGGGGGTCCGCTCAGAACTCCACAGC
>CAZISF010000068.1:0-16763 GCA_964541915.1 uncultured Caulobacter sp. | reverse complement strand
CGGCGCGCTCGACCGGGCCGCCATCGCCAGCCTGCAGCCGGCGCGGCAGGTCGGGCCGCGTTTGCGCGAGCTGCATCTGATGGGCGCGGCCGAGGGCGCGCCGATGGCCGCCGTGTTCGGGCGGGCGCGGGTCGCCGGTCAGGTGATCTGGGCCGCGCGGTTCAAGGAGAAGCGCATCGAACGCCAGGCCGGCGGCGGGAAGGGGGGGCCGCGAACGGTCGAGTACCGCTACAGCCTGTCGTTCGCCGTGGCCCTGTGTGAGGGGCCGATCGACGGCATTGGCCGCGTCTGGGCCGACGGCAAGCCCATGGACCTGGGCGGGGTGACGATGCGGCTTCATCGCGGGACCGAGGACCAGACGCCCGACCCCCTGATCGAAGCCGTCGAAGGCTCCGCGCCGGCCTATCGCGGCTGCGCCTATGTGGTGTTCGAGGATCTGCCGCTCGAGGCCTATGGCAACCGGCCGCCGCAGCTGTCGTTCGAGGTGTTCCGCAGGCCGGAGGCCGCCGGGGGGCTGGAGGAGCGGTTGACCGGCGTTTGCCTGATCCCCGGGGCGGGCGAGTTCGTCTACGCGACCGACGTCGTGCATCGCCGCGATGGCCTGACCCGGCTGACAGCGGATAACGTCAACAACGGCGACGGGCGGCCCGATCTGCTCGTCTCGCTCGACCAGCTGCAGGCGCATCTGCCGAACCTGACCGAGGTGACGCTGGTCGTGGCCTGGTTCGGGACCAGTCTCGACGCCGCCGACTGCCAGTTCCGGCCGGGCGTCGAGCTGGCCTCGAAGACGACGACGCCGTGGGCCTGGCGCGCCGGCGGGGTCGGGCGGGGCGGGGCGCATCTGGTGTCCCGGCATGACGGCGGTCCTGCCTATGGCGGCACGCCGGCGGACCGGGCCGTGCTGCAGGCGATCGCCGAGCTGAAGGCGCGCGGGCTGAAGGTGACGCTCTATCCGTTCATCCTGATGGACTGCGACGGCTATCCATGGCGCGGCAGGATTTCGGGGGAAGCCACGGATATTGCAGGATTGTTCGGCGCCGCTGAACCGGATGACTTCGCGGCGGACGGTCAGTCGGTCGCCTATTCAGGCCCGGGAGACTGGGGGCTGCGGCGGATGGTGCTGCACCAGGCCAGGCTGGCCCAGCTGGCCGGCGGGGTGGACGGTTTCCTGATTGGGTCGGAGCTGCGGGGGATCACCACGATCCGCGACGGCGACAGCTTCCCGGCGGTTGAGGCGCTGCGGAGCCTGGCGGCCGATTGCCGGGCGATGCTCGGGGCGGAAACCGCGGTCGGCTACGCCGCCGACTGGTCGGAGTATTTCGGGCATCAGCCGGCGGACGGGTCCGGCGATGTGTTCTTCCACCTGGACCCGCTGTGGGCCGATGAGGCGATCGACTTCGTCGGCATCGACTTCTACCCGCCGCTCGCCGACTGGCGGGACGGCGAGGCGCGCGATGCCTGGGATGTCGCGTCGGGCGAGGGGTTCGACTGGTTCTATGCGTCGGATGCCGATCGTGTCGCCCGCACCCGGACTCCGATCACGGACGACGCCTATGGCGAGCCCTGGGTGTTTCGGCCCAAGGATCTGGTGAGCTGGTGGTCCAGCGCCCATAACGACCGACCAGGCGGGGTCAGGTCGCCGACCCCGACGGCCTGGACGCCCCGGTCCAAGCCGATCCGGCTGATCGAGTTCGGCTGCGGGGCGGTCGACAAGGGCGCCAACGCGCCCAACCTGTTCAGCGATCCCAAGAGCAGCGAAAGCGCCCTGCCGCCGTTTTCCAGCGGTGCGCGCGATGACGGGGGGCAGCGGCGGGCGCTGGAAGCCGTGCTCGGGCACTTCGTCGACGCAGGCAACAATCCGGTGTCGCCTGTCTATGGCGGGCCGATGGTCGAGTCGATGAGCGCCTGGTGCTGGGATGCGCGACCGTTTCCTGATTTCCCAGCGCGAACGGCGGTCTGGCGGGACGGGCCCAATTGGGCGACGGGGCACTGGCTGAACGGCCGGGTCGGCGCCGCGCCGCTGGCGGACCTGGTGCGGGCGCTCGCCGCTCGCGCGGGCGTGAATGTGGACCCCGGCGATGTGACCGGCGTGGTCAGTGGTTATGTCGTCGAAGCCCCGATGCGGCTGCGGGACGCCCTGGAGCCGCTGGCGCTGGCGTTCAACTTCGACGCGGCCGAGCGGAGCGGGGGCACCACGCTGGTGCGGCGGGACGGGCCGGTCGCCGCGAGCCTGTCCGACGACGATCTCGCGCTTCCTGAAGGCCGGGAAGCCTGTTCTGCCGTGCGGACCCTTGAGACGCCACCGGATGAGGCGCGGCTGCGGTTCATCGACGAGACGGCCGACTACCGGACCGGCGGGCTGACCGTCCGGCGGGATCCGGCAGATGGCGGCGGCGTCAGGATGATCGACCTTCCGATCGTTGGAACCGCGGCCCTGGCCGAGCAGGTCGGACGCCGGGCGCTGGCGCGGGAACAGGCCGCGCGGGATGGCGTGACCGCTCATCTCTCGCCGCTTGCGGCGTTGCGGGTCGAGGCCGGTGACAGGCTGACGCTGCCGGAAGACGCGCGGGTCTGGCGGGTGGCCGCGGTGGACCTGGATGAACGGCCGCGCATCGGACTGGAAGCGGCCGAGCCGATGGTGGATGTCGCGGGCGGTAACCCGGACTGGACGCCGGCCGCGCCGACCGAACCCGCCGGACCGCCTCTGCTCTATCTGCTCGACCTGCCGCCGCTACCCGGCGCGGAGGACGACGCCCGGCCGCTGGTCGCCGCCGGGCTGGAGCCGTGGCGCGATCTGGATGTGCATGCCGGCCTGTCGGCCGAGGCGCTGACCGTCCGGGCGCGGCTGTCGCAGCCGGCCGGCGTCGGCGAGACCCTGACCGACTTGCCGGCAGGGCCGCTTCATCGACTGGACCACGCAGGCCAGCTGACCGTGCGGCTGGAGGGGGCGACGCTGGAGAGCCGCCCGCTCGCCGCCGTGCTGGCCGGCGCCAACGCGCTGGCGGTGCGCGGCGCCGGCGATGACTGGGAGATCCTGCAGTTTGTCGATGCGGAGCTTGTCGATGAGGATTGCTGGTCGCTGACGGGCCTGCTGCGCGGACAGCTGGGCAGCGATCCCGCGATGGCCGGGATGACTCCGGCCGGGGCGGCCGTCGTACTGCTCGGCGAAGGACTGGCGCGGGCGGAAGCGCCGCTCGGCGAGCGGGGACTGCCGCTGGTATGGCGCGCGGCGCCGGCCGGGGGACCCGCAGGCGGGAGCGCCATGACCGAGACCGTCTTCACCTGGCGCGGACTGGCTGATCGGCCCTGGAGTCCGGTCCATCTGATGCGGGAACGGGCGCCGGACGGCGCCATCCTGTTCCGCTGGATCCGGCGGGCGCGACTGGGCGGCGATGCCTGGGGCGCCGAGCCGCCCTTGTCCGAGGAACGGGAGGTCTACCGGATCGACATTCTCGACGGTGACGTCGTGGTCCGGACGGCCGAGGTCGATTCGCCGCTCCTTGTCTGGAGCAATGCGCAGCAGACGGTCGATTTTCCGGGCGGCGTTCCCGATCCGCTGACGGTTCGCGTGGCCCAGGGGTCATCAAAGTTCGGCTGGGGCGCCGCGACGCAGCGGAGCCTGTGGCGCTGACCGGCGAGACGCTCTATCTGAGGCGCGACGATCTTCACCGGTGAGGGGCCCCTTGGCGCGCGATCCCTATCTTGAGCTTGGCGTACCCCGCGGGGCGACCGCTGATGAGATCCGCAAGGCCTTCCGCAAGCTGGCCAAGCAGTACCATCCGGACGCCAACCAGAACGACCCGACCGCCGAGGAGAAGTTCAAGCGCGTTTCGTCCGCCTTCGACATCCTGGGCGACGAGGACAAGCGCAAGAAGTTCGACCGCGGCGAGATTGACGCCGACGGCCGCGACCAGCATCCCGGCTTCGGCGGCGGCAGTCCGTTTGGCCCGGGCGGCGCTTCCGGCGGCCGCTATCGGCCTGGCCCTGGCAGTCCGGGGGTCGAGGGCGTCGACATCAATGACATTCTCGGCGACATGTTCGGCCAGCGCGGACCCGGCGGCATGGGCGGCGGCGGCGGAAGCCGGGCCGGCTTCGGCTTCGGCAACGGCGGCAAGGGCTCCGACCTGCGGGCGCATCTCGATATCGAGATCGAGGAGGCCATCCGCGGCGGCAAGAAACGCATCGCCTTTTCCGACGGCCGCACCCTGGATGTGAACATCCCCAAGGGCGCGCTCGATGGCCAGACGCTTCGGCTGAAGGGACAGGGCGCGCAGGGCCGGACCGGTCCGGGCGATGCGCTGATCGAGATCGGCATCAAGCCGCATCCGCTCTACCGGCGGGAGGGCGATGTGCTGCACATGGACCTGCCCGTCTCCGTGCCCGACGCCGTGCTGGGCGGGAAGATCGATGCGCCGACGCCGGACGGTCCCGTGACCCTGACCGTGCCGAAGGGCTCGAACAGCGGCGCGCAACTGCGACTCAAGGGCCGTGGCTTCTTCAACGCCCGGGGTCAGCGCGGCGATCTGCTGGCCCGGCTGGTCGTGACCCTGCCCGATGCAGCCGATCCGGCCCTGGAAACATTCGCCCAGACCTGGCGCAAGGACCGCCCCTACTCGCCCAAACGGCGTTAGGCGTGACATCCTGACGCAAGGGCCGGATAACGTGTCCATTCAGCCCGCGTTCAGCGGAGACCCGTTAGACCCGACGACATGAAACGCCTGACTGTCCTTTTCGCGGCCCTGATGCTGACCACCGCCCTCCCGGCGGCGGCGCAGGCGCAGGCCTGCCCGAAGGGTCCGCTGGGCCAGGCCTGCCGCGAGGCGCGTCTGGGCGGCGGCCAGGGCGGTGACCGTCCCTATCCCGGCGGTGGTCGCGGCAATTCGCTCGGCGATGGCTGGGCGCCCAATGAAGACGATGCCCGCGAGGGCGTGCGCGGCGGGCGGCTCGTGCCGCTGGAAAGCGTGATCCGCAACATCTCGCGCTCGACGCCTGGGCGGCTGCTCGACGCCGGTCTCGAAGACCAGGGCGGCCGGCCGATCTATCGGGTCCGCTGGCAAGCCGCGAACGGACAACGTATCGACTTCATCGTCGACGCCCGGTCGGGCGCGATCATCGGCAGAAACTGAGGCTCCCATGCGCATCCTGCTTGTCGAGGATGATCCCGACCTGTCGCGCCAGCTGAAGCTCGCGCTCGGCGACGCCGGTTATGCCGTGGACCACGCCGCCGACGGCGAGGAGGCCCACTATCTGGGTGAAGGCGAACCCTACGACGCCGTGATCCTCGACCTGGGTCTGCCCAAGATCGACGGCGTGTCGGTTCTCGAGCGCTGGCGGCGTGACAATATCGCCATGCCGGTGCTGATCCTGACCGCCCGCGACAACTGGAGCCAGAAGGTCGCCGGCTTCGACGCCGGGGCCGACGACTATCTGACCAAGCCGTTCCACACCGAGGAGCTGCTGGCCCGCCTTCGCGCGCTGCTGCGCCGTTCGGCCGGCGTGGCCACGCCGAACCTCGCCTGCGGCGGCCTGCGCCTCGATCCGCGGTCGGCGCGCGCCAGCGTCAATGGCGAGCCCCTGCGGCTGACCTCGCTGGAATACCGCCTGCTGCACTACATGATCATGCACCAGGGCCGGGTGATCAGCCGCACCGAGCTGGTCGAGCACCTGTACGATCAGGATTTCGACCGCGACTCCAACACCATCGAGGTGTTCATCGGCCGGGTGCGCAAGAAGATCGGACCCGATCGCATCGAGACCGTCCGCGGCCTCGGCTACCGCCTGACTCCGCTGCCCGGAGAGCCCACGGAGTGAAGCTTCCCGGCATGGGCCGCCGCTCGCTGGTCGGACGGCTGGTGTGGCTGGCCGCCGGGTGGAGCCTGGCGGTTCTCATCGTCACCGGCCTGTCGCTGACAGCCTTCTTCCAGCAGGCGGCGCTGAGCCGGTTCGATCTGGGCCTCGTCGACCTGATCGAGGGGCTGAACGCCGGCGTCAGCGTCGAGGGCGGCAAGGTCGTGGCCCCGGCCCTGACCGACACGCGCGCCCTTCGGGTCTATTCCGGTCGATACTGGCAGATCGCCGAGCCGGGGCCGAACAACACCATCAAGGTGCTGGTTCCCTCCCGGTCGCTGTTTGATCGCGAGCTGAGCATTCCCGCCGAGGTCGTCGCGCGGATCGCAGCGACCCCGGCTGTGCAGGTGTTCTACAGCGCCGAAGGTCCACTGGATCAGCCTCTGCGGGCCACGGCCATGCAGGTGAAGCTGACGGGACAGGCCTCGCCGGTGATTCTGATGGCCGCCGAGGACCGCTCTCCTGTCGATCGGGAAGCCCGGCGATTCGCCGCCCTGACCGCCGGCGCGCTCGTCATCATGGGCGCAGGCATCCTCGCCGCCGTGCTCATCCAGGTGCGCGTGGGCTTGCAGCCGCTGTTCCGGTTGCGGGGCGAGGTGGCGGATGTGCGCAAGGGCAAGATCGAGCGGATCGTCGGTGACTATCCGTCTGAACTCGAGCCGCTGGCCACCGAACTCAACGCGCTGGTGGCGCACAACCAGGACGTGGTCGAGCGCCAGCGCACCCATGTCGGCAACCTCGCGCATGCCCTGAAGACGCCGATCTCCGTCATGCTGACCGAAGCGAACCAGCAGCCGGGGCAGCTGTCCGAGGTGGTGTCACGACAGGCTGAGGCCATGCGGGGGCATGTCGAACACCATCTCAGGCGGGCCCGCGCGGCCGCCCGATCGCAGAGCCATGGCGAGCGAACCCTGGTGGAGCCGGTGATCGATGAACTGGCGGTGACGCTGGAGCGGATCTTCCAGGAGAAGGGTGTCGAGATTGACTGGCGTTGTCCCGAGGACCTCTGCTTCCGCGGCGAGCGCCAGGATCTTCAGGAAATGGCCGGCAACATCATGGAGAACGCCGGCAAATGGTCCCGGGGTCGCGTGCGCGCCATCGCCGCCGCCGTCTCGCCCGACAGGCTGGTCATCACCGTCGAGGACGATGGGCCCGGTCTGCCGGCCGACCGGCGTGAGGAGGTTCTCAAGCGCGGCGCCCGTCTTGATGAAAGCGCACCAGGCTCCGGACTCGGTCTTGCGATTGTTGATGAACTGGCCCGCGCCTACGGCGGTTCGCTGGTTCTCGGTGACGCGTCGATCGGCGGCCTGAAGGTCGAACTGGGGCTTCCGCGCGCGGAGACCTGAAAATCGGTGTTTCGGGAACCGTTAACCCAATTCGGTCAGTCTCATTGCGGGGCCAAGTCGCCCTCTACGGCAGAGGCTCATGCCCGGACTTTCACCCCAGAAGATCGAGATGCTCAGGGCGCTCGTTTCGACGTCCCCGGACGAACTGGTCCGCACGCTCGAATACGCCATCAGCGCCGATGGGGGGAACGGTCCGCTCGCCGCGATCGGCGCCATGGTGGAGGCCGAGGCCGCGGAACGCGCCCTGCGCTTCGCGGTGTTGATGCCGGTCGCACCCCTGTTCGAAACCGCCAGCGCACCGGGCGCGCCGACCTGGCCGCGCGCCGCGCTCAGGACCCTCTGGTCCGCGGTTTCCGCCGAGTCGCCGTCTCTGGTCCGGGAGGCGGCCGAGGCGTTGCATTATCTCGAACCGGAAGATCCCACGCCGGAAGTCTTTGACGCCCTCTGCTGTCACGCCGCGGACGGCCTCGAGGCCCGCAGCGAGGCGGGATACGCCGCGGCGGCTGCCCTTTGCGACGGCGCCCGGCCCGGAGGCGCGGCGGACCTTGTCCTTTGCCTTCGCATGGCCCCGATCGTGCGACCGATCGTGCAACGCCTCGGCGACTGGATCCAGCGCATGACCGACGAGCGTCGGGCGACCGCGAGGCTGGCCTATCGCGACGCGACGGCGCTTGCCGGCGGGGCAGGACCCCTGCTGTTCGAAATGCTCGCGGCGCACATGAAGCAGCCCTCGCTGATCCTGCGCATCATTTCCGCCGTGATGGATCACCCGGCGGAGCGCTATCTCGCCGATTCCGAACTGGCCAGATTTGGCGAACGCGCGCTCGACAGCATCGAGACCGAGCTCGCGCTGCTTCGGGACATCAAGCCGGCGGCCGGCGTCCAGGCTGCCCGTCAGGCCGGCGCCGCCGTTCAGCGCGCGATCGACGCGGCGTCCGAACTCGAAGGCTCGGTCCAGCTGTCCCGCGACGGCGCCTGGGGGCAGAGGCTGACGAAACTCAAGCAATCGGTTGCCGTGACCGTCGAAGCGCGGCTGCGCGAGATCGACGAGGCGGCGGCTCATGCCCTGCCGATCCAGAAGCTGCGCTACAGCGCCCGCCTGACCCGGACAGCGCCCAATTTCAGCGACCCGCCCGATGAGCCATCGGTGACCTGGGCCATGGGGCTCCTGACGTTCGCCGACGCCGTGCGCCCCTGCGCGCCGGTCGGCGGCTTTGGATCTGTGCGCAGCAAGGTTCTCGAGACCCTCGGCAAACGGATCGACCAGTACGTCGAAGACGTGCTCGAACAGATCCGCGCCGGCGACGTCGAGGATGACGAACGGGCCCGCGAGTTCCTGAATATCGCGGCAGACATGCTTGAACTGGCCCGGGACGACCAGAGCGCTTCAATCGTCAGACGGCGGGCTGCCGCGGCCTGATCCGCGGCGCTTTGATCCAGCCCCTCGCAACGGCGCGCGCGATCCGCTAACACCCCGCCATGTTCGCATTCTGGATCGCCGCAGCGGCCCTTTCAGCAGCAGCCGGCTGGCTGTTGTTGCGTGGCGCGCGCGCCGGCTCGCTCCGCGCGATCGGCGAAGATCCGGCCCTGGCCATTCATCGCCGTCAGCTGGCGGAAATCGACGACCTGGCCGCGCGTGACCTGCTGCCCGAGGGAGAGGTGCGGACCGCGCGCGCTGAAGTGGGCCGTCGCCTGCTGGCCGCGGCCGAAGCGCCCGTCGGGACGACAGCGCCGACCGCTGGTCGTCGCCTGGTCACGGCGATGGCGGCGGTTGTTCCCCTTGCGGCGCTCGGATTTTACTGGATCGGCGGATCGCCCGGCGCGCCGGATCAGCCCTACAGGATGCGCCTGGCCGCGTGGCGCCATGCCGATCCGTCCACGCTGGACCCGCCTCGCATGGCTGCGCTGATGCGCGTGATCGTCGTCGAACGGCCGACCGATCCCGAGGCCTTCAAGAACCTCGCGCTCGCTGAGCTTGCTTCGGGCGACGCCATGGCCGCGTCCGGCGCGCTGCGTCGAGCGGTCGCCATCGCGCCGAAGCGGGCCGACCTGTGGGCCGCCCTTGGCGAGACCTTCACGGCCGAGGGCGATGGCCGGGTCGGGGCCGACGCGCGGGCGGCGTTCAACCAGGCCCTGATCGTCGATCCCGCCTCGCTGAGCGCCCGCTATTTCCTCGCCCGTGCGGACATCGCCGACGGCAAGGTCGCGCAGGGTCTCGCGGCCTGGCGCGCGCTGCTGATGAGTCTGCCGGCCGACGACCCCTCCCGGGTCGCCCTGGCCAGCGAGATCGATGCCGTGACACGCGCCGGCGGTCTGCCTGAGACGCGTCAGGCGCCGCCAGCCCAACCCGATGCCGCCCAGATTCGCGGCATGGTCGAGGGGCTGGAGAAGCGCCTTGGAACCGATGCCGACGATCCGCAGGGCTGGGTCCGGCTGGTGCGCGCCTGGTCGGTCCTCGGCGAGACCCAGCGTCGCGACGCGGCGCTCGCCAGAGGCCGCGCGCTGTACAAGACCCGCCCTGACATTCTCAAAGCGCTCGACGAGGCCGCCCAATGAGCTTCTGGCCGAAATCCCGGACGGCCCGTCGACGGTTGACCATCCTGCTGGCGGTGGCGCCGGTGCTCGCTCTGGCCGCGGGGCTGACGCTGTGGGGCCTGCGGGACTCGATCTCGCTGTTCTACACCCCGGCCCAGGCCAAGGCCGCCAATGTGGCGCCAGGACGGGCCGTACAACTGGGCGGGCTGGTCCTGCCCGGCAGTGTGGTCAAGCACCCGGACGGTCGGGTCGAGTTCGTGATTTCGGACAAGACCGACACCGCGCCGGTGAGCTTCCAGGGCGACCTGCCCGACCTCTTCCGCGAGGGACAGGGCGTCGTCGCCGAGGGCAGCTTTGACGCTGCCGGGACTTTCAAGGCCAAGCAGGTGCTGGCCAAGCACGATGAGAAATACATGCCGCGCGAAGTGGCCGACGCGCTGAAGAAGCAGGGCGAATGGCGTGGAAGCGGGGCAGCCCCTGCCTACGGCAAGCCATGACCGCTGAACTCGGCGCCTTCGCGCTCGCCCTGGCCCTTGCCCTGTCGCTGGCCCAGACCGTGCTCGGTCTTGCCGGCGCGCGCCGGCCGGCGATCGCCGGGGCGGGGGAGGGCGCGGCTATCGGCGCCTTCTTCGGGGTGGCGGCGGCTTTCGTCGCGCTGGTGACGGCGTTCGTCACGTCCGACTTCTCGGTCGCCAACGTCGCGGCCAACTCCCACACCGCCAAGCCGCTGCTCTACAAGGTGGCCGGGAGCTGGGGCAGCCACGAGGGCTCCATGCTGCTGTGGTGCCTGATTCTGACAGGGTATGGCGCGGCCGTGGCCGGCTTCGGCAAGGGCCTGCCTCCGGGGCTGAAGAGCCGCGTCGTGGGCGTGCAGGGCCTGCTGGGCGTGCTGTTCCTGGCCTACACCGTGTTCGCGTCCAACCCGCTGGCGCGGCTGGCGGCGCCGCCGATCGAGGGCCGTTCGCTCAATCCGTTGCTGCAGGACCCGGCGCTCGCCTTCCATCCGCCGTTCCTCTACCTCGGCTATGTCGGTTTCTCGGTGGTGTTCTCATTCGCCGTGGCGGCCCTGATCGATGGCCGGATCGACGCCGCCTGGGCGCGATGGGTGCGACCGTGGACCCTGGCTGCCTGGAGCTTCCTGACCGTCGGCATCGCTCTGGGCTCGTTCTGGGCCTACTACGAGCTGGGCTGGGGCGGCTGGTGGTTCTGGGATCCGGTCGAGAACGCCTCCTTCATGCCCTGGCTGATCGGCGCGGCCTTGCTGCATTCCGCGATCGTCACCGAGAAGCGCGGCGCGCTGTCGGGCTGGACGCTGTTTCTGGCGCTGGCGGCGTTCACCTTCTCCATGCTCGGCGCATTCCTCGTGCGGTCGGGCGTACTGACCAGCGTGCATGCCTTCGCCGTCGATCCGACACGCGGCGTGCTGCTTCTGTCGATCCTGGGCGTCTCGTCCGGGGCGGCGTTCGCGCTGTTCGCCTGGAGGGCTCCCGCGCTGGCGCCGGGCGGCGTCTTCGCGCCAGCCAGTCGCGAAAGCCTGATTGTTCTCAACAACATCCTGCTGACCGCCGCGACCGGCGCGGTGATGTTCGGGACCCTCTATCCGTTGATCTACGAGGCCTTCGCGGGCGCGCCGATCACCGTCGGGCCGCCCTATTTCAATCTGGTGTTCGGCGCCCTGATGGGCCTGGCGATGCTGATCCTGCCATTCGGTCCGCTGACCGCCTGGAAGCGGGGCAGCCTGGCCGACAGCGCCGCGCAGCTGCGGTTGGCCGGCGTCGTGGCGGTGATGGTCGGGATCCTGATCCTGGCGCTGATGACTCCACGCAAGGCCATGGCCAGCGGCGGCGTGGCGCTCGGCGCCTGGGTCATCGCCGGCGCGGTGAGCGAGATTGTCCAGCGGACGCGGGCGTTCAAGGCGCCCTGGCCGGAGGTGGCGCGGCGGCTGATCGGGTTGCCGCGCGGGTCGTGGGGCATGACGCTCGCGCACGTCGGGCTCGGGGTGTTCATCCTGGGCGCCTGTTTCGAGACGGCCTGGAAGGTCGAGGCCGCCGAAGCCCTGTCCGTCGGCGGCCATCTGCGCCTGGGCGCTTTCGAGCTGACCCTGACGGACGTCGGCACGGTCGATGGACCCAACTACCTCGCCGAACGGGGCCAGCTGACGGTGACACGGGGCGGGAAGCCGATCTGCACGCCCGCGCCGGAGCGACGGTTCTATCCGGCCGGCAAGCAAAGCACGTCAGAGGTCGCGCTCTGCAATCTCGGCTTCAGCCAGGTCTACACGGTGCTCGGTGAGCGCCGGGCCGGGGCCAACGGAGAGCCGGCCTGGCTGGTGCGCAGCTACTACAATCCCTGGGTCCAGTTGATCTACCTCGGCCCGCTGCTGATGGCGCTGGGCGGGCTGCTCAGCCTGTCGGACCGGCGGCTTCGTTTCGCCGTGGGGCGCAAGCCGTGAGGGCGCGGCTGCTGATCATCCTGACGGCCGTCATGCTGATGGCCGGGGCCGCCTCGGATCCCGCCGAGCGGCTGCAGGACCCTGCCGAGGAGGCGCGCGCCCGGGCGCTGTTCACCCAGATCCGCTGCATGGTTTGCCAGAACGAGTCGATCGACGACTCCGACGCCGAACTGGCCGGAGACCTGCGCAAGGTCGTGCGGGAACAGATCGTCGCCGGGCGGTCCGACGATCAGGTGATGGCCTTCCTGACCGACCGATACGGCGACTTCGTCCGTATGACGCCGCGGTTCGACTGGGCCAACGCGCTGCTCTGGCTGGGGCCGTTCCTGGCCGCCCTGGGCGGACTGGCGTTGCTGCTGGGGCGCCTGCGCCGACGGGAACCGACGCCGGCGTTATCCGCGGAAGAAGAAACGCGGCTGGCGGCCTTGCTGGACGACGAGCCGGCGTGACACGATTGCGCCGTGATCCGGCTCCAAAAAGCGCCGTGTCGGATGACAAAGAGATAACTTGAGGGCCCGACGGCTCTCGGGCATCGAAAACTCTCAACAGAGCCCGCCGTACGCGGGTCAGGAACGGAACACAGATGGTCGCCAGGAAGACCGGTTTCTTTGTGGGCGCTGTCGCGGGCGTGGGCGTTGCATGCGCCGCGCTGGCCGGCGTCGGTTTGCGTATGTCGCCTGCCCAGGCCGCCGAGCCGGCCCAGCTGGTGCGGACTTCGGCCGCGGGCCCGGTGATGTTCGCGCCGCCGCCGGGCGCGCCGATGTCGTTCGCCGACATCTTCGAAAAGGTCTCGCCCGCCGTGGTGTCGATCGACGTCACCTCGCGGGTCGACGCGAGCGCGCTGCGTCTGCCCAACTTCCCGCTGGGGCCGAACGGCAAGCCCGGCGAACAGAACGATGAGGGCGAGGACGGCGGCAATGGCCGCCCGCGCCAGCAGTCGTCAGGGTCCGGCTTCCTCATCTCGGCTGACGGCTACATCGTCACCAACAACCACGTCATCGAGGGCGCCGACGAGATCAACGTCACCCTGAAGGACGGTCGTGAGCTGAAGGCGAAGCTGATCGGCCGTGACGAGAACACCGACCTGGCCGTGATCAAGGTCGAGGGCACGGGATTCACCTTCGTGGCCTTCGAGAACGCCGCCAAGCCGCGCGTCGGCGACTGGGTCATCGCGGTGGGCAATCCGTTCGGCCTGGGCGGCACCGCCACGGCCGGCATCGTGTCCGCCTACGGCCGGAACCTGAATGATGAAAGCTCGACCTACGTCGATTACGTCCAGATTGACGCCCCGATCAACCGGGGCAACTCCGGCGGTCCGTCGTTCGACATCTATGGCCGGGTGATCGGCGTCAACAGCGCCATCTTCTCGCCGACCGGCGGGTCCGTCGGGATTGGTTTCGCCATCCCCGCCGACATCGCCGACAGCATCACCAAGCAGCTGATCGCCAACGGCAAGGTCGTGCGCGGCTATATCGGCGCGCAGATCCAGAACTTCACACCGGAGATGGGCCAGGCCCTCGGCCTCGGCAGCCTCAAGGCCGCCGTGGTCAAGGCCGTGACCCCGGGCGGTCCGGCCGCCAAGGCCGGGCTGCAGGTCGACGACATCGTGCTGTCGGTCAACGGCGTCAAGGTCGAGTCCTCGACCGCGCTGACCCGTGAGGTCGGTCGCGGCGCGGCCGGTTCGGTGCTGCGACTGGAAGTCCTGCGGGACGGCCAGAACCGGGTCGTCGAAATCCGTTCCGGCGTGCGTCCCTCCAACCAGGAACTGGCCGGCGAGCTGCGGCCTGATTCCAGCGGCGGGCCCGCCGACGGCGGCAAGTCGCCCAACGGGCCGGGCGTCACGCGCGTCCAGGTGCTCGGCATGGGTCTGGTGCCGCTCGATACGGCCAGCCGTCGGCGCTACGGCATCGCCGCCGACGCCCAGGGTGTGCTGATCGACAGCCTGCGGGCTGACTCCGACGCCGCCGAGCGCGGCATCGCCGTCGGTAACGTGATCACCTCGGTGAACCTGAAGGCCGTGCGCACGCCGGCCGATGTGGCCGCCGCGGTGGAGGCTGCCAAGAAGGCCGGCCGTCCGACCATCCTGCTGTCGGTCCTGTTCAAGGGCCAGCTCGCCTCGGTTCCCGTCAAGGTGAACTAGAGGCGGTACGCCAACCCCTCCGGGCCCCGCGCACGCGCGCCGGTCCCGGAGGATTTGGCCTCGGCGCGGCGCACGGTTACCGGCGCGTTGCCGCATTACACTATCGTATGTTGAGATCGCCGCAGGGGGCGGAGTAGGGTCCCCCTGTCGGCGGATTCCCGTCGCCGACCCTGGCGGGGCAAAGAATGCGAATCCTGATCATCGAGGACGACCTCGAAGCGGCGGAAGCGATGGCGCGCGGCCTGTCCGAGGCGGGCTATGACTGCACCCACGCGGCGGACGGCGCGGCCGGTCTGGTCGAGGCCCAGAAACGTGGGTTCGACGTCCTGATCGTCGACCGGATGATGCCGAAAATGAATGGCGTTCAGGTCGTCGAGACCCTCCGCCGCGAGGGGGACGCGACCCCCGTGCTGTTCCTGTCTGCCCTGGGCGAGGTCGGAGACCGCGTCGACGGGTTGAAAGCCGGCGCCGACGATTATCTGGTGAAGCCCTACGCCTTCCCCGAACTGATCGCCCGGGTCGAGGCCCTGTCGCGCCGTCGCGAGACCGGCGCCGTGGCGACGACCCTGAAGGTCGGTGATCTGGAAATGAACCTCATCGCCCGCACCGTGAATCGCGGGACGACCGAGATTGATCTGCAGCCGCGCGAATTCCAGCTGCTGGAATTCATGATGCGCCACGCCGGCCAGTCGGTGACGCGCACCATGCTGCTTGAGAAGGTCTGGGAATACCACTTCGACCCCCAGACCAACGTCATCGACGTGCACATCTCCCGCCTGCGCTCGAAGATCGACAAGGGGTTTGATCGCCAGATGCTGCAGACCGTGCGCGGGGCCGGCTACCGGCTCGATCCGTAGGGCGCGGGCGTCGAACCCATGCGTCTGCCCCGGATATTCCGCACCACGCCGTTCCGGCTGACGCTGCTGTTCCTCGCCATGTTCGCGGCCGCGGCCGCGGCGTTCCTGGCCTATGCCTACTTCGCCACGGCCGGAGAGGTGACCCGTCGGGCCGACGACGAGATCCGGCGGGAAATGAACTCGCTGGAGGCCATCTATCGTCGCGGTGGATCGTCCGCGCTGAACCAGGCGCTGATCGAACGGGCCGTCGGCGAGCGGCCGTTCCTCTATCTGCTCCTCGACACGCATGGTCAGAAGATCACCGGCTCCATCGAGGAATCGCCGATCGGCGCGGCGAGCGGCCCCGGCGAGACCTGGACGACCTTCCAGGTCACCGACACTGATCCGGACGGCGGCGCCGTGAAACGCCCCGCGCGCGGGCTGCAGGAACGGCTCGAGGGCGGCGAGGTGCTGTTCGTCGGCGCCGATGTCGGCGAGTCTGAGGGCTTCGTCACCGGCATCGTGCGGGCGCTATGGGGCGCCGGGGCGCTGGTGATCCTTCTCGGGCTGGCCGGTGGCGTGCTGGTCAGCCGTAATGTCAGCCGGCATATGGGCGGTCTCAACGAGACCATCGCGGCGGTGCGGGCCGGCGACCTCAAGGCGCGCGCCCGGGTGCGCGGCGCCCGTGACGAGTACGACGAGCTGGCCGAGGGCCTGAACGAGATGCTCGACCGGCTGGAACGGTCGATGGGCGGGCTGCGCCACGCCGGCGACGCCATCGCCCATGATCTGCGGTCGCCCCTGACCCGCCTGCGGGCGCGCATGGAGGCGGCGCTGATCGAGGTCGAGGCCGGCAAGGGCGATCCCAAACAGGCGCTGATCCAGGCCCTCGACGACGCCGACAACGTGCTGACCACCTTCAACGCGGTGCTGGCCATCGCCCGGCTGCAGGCCGCGGGCAGCGCGCCGGACCAGACCCTGTTCGACCCCGGCCAGCTGGCCGCCGACATGGCCGAGCTCTACGAGCCGCTGTGCGAGGACAAGGGCATAGATTTCAAGGCCGAGCTGATCCCGCGGCTGACCGTAAAGGCGGCCCGGCCGATCCTCGCCCAGGCGCTGGCCAACGTCATCGACAACGCCATCAAGTACACGCCCGCCGGCGGCGCGGTGATGATGCGTGTGCGCCGGCGGTCATCGGGCGAGATCGAGTTTTCGGTGACGGACAACGGTCCGGGCGTGCCTCTTGAGGACCGCAACCGGGTGGTCCAGCGCTTCGTGCGGCTGGAAAACAGCCGCAGTGAGCCTGGTTCGGGCCTGGGCCTGTCGCTGGTCGCCGCTGTCGCCGAGGCGCATGGCGGGCGACTGGAGCTCGACGACGGCCCCGGCGAGTATGACGGCTTCGGCCCCGGACTGCGGGTCGCGATCGTGCTGCCACGGGTGGAGTAGGGCGCTGGCCTCGGACGCGTCGCGCGCGCAGTCTGTGCTCATGACTCGTCTCGTGGATCGCCTTCAGCCCTGTGGACCGGTTCTCGACGCCAAGGCGGCCGGGCGTGCGCATGAGCTGTTGCAGGCGCGGATCGGCGGCGAGGCGCTGGAGGCTGCGTGGC
>CAZISF010000067.1:10873-16933 GCA_964541915.1 uncultured Caulobacter sp. | reverse complement strand
CGCTCTACGCCACCGACCTCGCCCCGCTGATGCCCGCCCGCCATGCACCGCTCAACGCGCTCGGCCGCGGCGAGCAGAAAGCCTACCTCAGCGAGATCGGCGCCGCCCTGTTCGAGCGTGTGCTGCAGGGCGCGCCCGTCGACCTCGCCGCGCTCGACGCCGCCGACACGGCCCCGCTGGCCTTCGCCGTCCAGCGCGAGGCGGTCGACGACGCCATCGCCGGCGCCATCCTCGCCGACCCGGACCTGACCGCCACGCAGAAGCAGCAGCTGGTCACCGCGCGAAAGGGGCAGGGCATCTTCCGCCAGCGCGTGCTGGCCCAGGGGCCCCGCTGCCGCGTCACCGGCGTGACCAACCCCTGGCTGCTCATCGCCAGCCACATCCGCCCCTGGCGCAGCTGCGCCACCGCCGCCCAGCGCCTCGACGGCGCCAACGGCCTGATGCTGACCCCCGACGTCGACCGCCTGTTCGACCGCGGCCTGATCAGCTTCGGCAACACGGGCGACGTCCGGGTCTCGTTCGCCCTGCCGCAGGCGGACCTCGCGGCGATGGGGCTGGAAGGGCTGGACGGGCGGAGCGTCGGCCCGTTCACGCCGGCGCAGGCGGCGTACCTCGATTGGCACCGGCGGTGGGTGTTCGTGGGCGAGCGGTGACTACTCGCCGCGAGCCTCCTCGAAGCCCTTGTAGCCGGGAGGAGCCGGGACCTGCGGGTGGCGCAGGTTCGGCGAATCCCATCCGGGCAGGATGTTGCCGTGCTCGTCATAGACACGGTCCGTCCACCCGCCGGCCAGCATTTCGGCATAGTCGTTGGCCGCGCATTCGGGACCAAAGGTCTCCGCGCGCCAGCGCATGACGGCGCGGGAGAAGATCGCCGGACCATGATACCGGTCGCCCAGCAGTCTCAGCGCGACCTTCTCGATGTACGGAAAGACCCACTCGGCGAAGACGTCGACCTTGGCCGCCATATCGATCGCTGGCCGCTGCGGCGGAACGCCGTCCGGGCCATACGCATCGGCCGGGCGACCGGAGTCCGGGGCGCCCATCTTGCCGAGCGTCAGGGCCAGCCTGCCCAGCCGCTCCGCCTCCGCCACCCGTCCGGCCGACATCGCCCGGGCCATGTCCTGAAGCGCGCGCTGCTTGAGCGCCTCGGGGTGGATGTCTCCAGGGGGGACCGGCAGGGTGTCTCGCGCGCGGAGATCGGCCGCCGCCTCCTCATCTGCCATCGCCTGCGCGTGCGCCCGCGCGACGGCGTCACTGTTGGCCTTCTTGGTGAAGCCACGCTCGCGCACGTAGCGATAGATGGTCCCCGGCGCGACCTTCCACCGGGCCGCCAGTTCCTTGGCCGTCGCGCCGTTCTGATAGGCCTCGAGGATCTCGATCCAGCTCTCGGGCGACAGGCGGAAGTGGGTCGCGTGGCTGTTTGGCCGGTTCTTGATCATGCCGAACAGTGTGCGCCCGCTGCGAGCCCTGCAGCGCAAACGGCCGATCTCCGGACGCAAGCCTCTGAAATCCAGCGTTGTTTTCCGCCGGGTTCTGCAGCGCAGACGCGGAATACACCCTGAAGCCCTTGATGGAATGATCCGCTCCGGTCCGCCGGCCTCGTCAAGGACCGCCTCCGGCGACCGCGCAGCGGCGGGCCCGCCGGGCCCGTCCTTGACCCGGCCGACGGCCGGAGCAAGCTGGCCTTCAAGGCGTCAGGGGGGGGGTGGCTACGGTCGCGGGACCGGCGTCGGGAAGTACGAGTCGCGCCGGTCGAGGTCGTACTTCTCGGCGAACCACGCCACGAACAGTTCCGGCGGGTCGCCCCATCCGAAATAGCGAAGGACGTCGTCCTCCGAAGCGCCTGCCTCATCGAGGTCGATGAAGTAGTGCCGCTTCAGGACGCGGTCGACTTCAGCTTTCCAGAGTTCGACGTGTGGATCCAGCGACATGCAACCCAAGATATCTCCAAGGCGTGTTGCGTCAATCGCGGACCCGGCCGCCACCTTCAGGGAACTATTCAGTTGATGTCAAAGGCCCGATGGAGTCGCTGAGGAACAGGCTCGCTCAAGCCAAAGGTGACAGAAATGGGCTGATCTCCCTGCCACGACTCGAATTGAACGTTGCCGCAATAGACGAAGGGGGAAGCCTTCGAGGCGCGCTTCTTTTCCATTCGAACAAACAGGTGAAGCCGAACGCCGTCTGCCTCGCCGTTGATGATCCTGCCGTGACTGGACGCCCTAGTCGTTCGATTTTGGCTTTGCCAATGGAAGCGCGTGGGATCGATGAAGCGATCTTCGTAGCGATGATCCGCCAGTAGATCGTCTTTCTTCAGCGTTACGAGAAGGAACACGTCCTTGCCCTGAACGACGAAACCCTGGTTCCAGGATCCGGTGCTGAACTTGAGGCCGAAGAGGGGAGGTATTTCCTCCCGCATGTACTCGCGCCAAAGCGTGGCGCCCGAGCCAACTGCTATCTCCGGCCCGGCGAACGGTTCACCCGGAGAGTCGGCTACACCGACCTCGGCGTCGGCGTCATCGGCTCGCAGGTAGTCCGCCAAACGCCAATCGACGATCTCTTCGACCAGGTCGTTGAATCGTTGCCGTTGGATCCCGGCGGCGTCAAAGGCAGTGGCGACGACCCCATCCTCGTAGGTGAAGTAGCGCCGCCCGCTTGACCCTCGACCTTCGACCCAGGCGTCGATGGGGCCCTTCTCAATCATCCGCCGCAGCTCAAGTTTGTTGTTCAGGTTGGCACTGATGTCGCGGCGGAGCGTCGGATTGCGCTGCGCGAGTTGCCCGATGCCCTCGGCGAGGTCGTCGATTCCAATGGAGCCGGGGAAGGCGCCGGCACGCTGCATCGCGCGGACCAGAAGCATCTTGTAGGATCGGGTCATCTGGGTGGTGGCGAGCGCGTCTAGAAAGCCCTTGTGGCGCTCAACGACCTGCTGCTCAGCGGCCGACAGATCGCCTTGATGGTCAACGAACCCCAGCCAGCCGCCGTGTCCCGTCGTCCTTGGATTGAAGCCGGCATGGAATATGTCGAGCGCCTTGGGACGCTCGCCCGTCCGCTCCCGGAAATCCAGGTAGTAGGCCTCAAGCGCATCGCCGCGTGCCGAGCTCTTGAGCAGGCTTGCGAGCAGATCGAGGGCCTTCAGATCGTAGGTGACCTCGCACCCGTCCGGCCATTTGATCTCGCCCCGCCGCACTTCCTCGAGCCGGAGTGCCAAGGCGCGATCGCCGTCCGAGCAGTGCAGGAGGGCGCGGGCCTTCGTCAGGAAGACACGGTGATTGCCGATGTAGTCGATGACATTGAGCCGCTCCTTGCCTTCAGACCGGCGCAAGCCGCGGCCAAACTGCTGCATCCAGATGACCGTCGACTCGGTAGGGCGGAGCATCAGAACAGTATCGATGTTGGGGACGTCTACGCCCTCATTGAACATGTCGACCGAGAAGACTGCGTCCAGCTCTCCGGCCTCCAGACGCTCCAGCGAACTGGCGCGGGGCGCGGAGCTGGCGCCGGCATGGACCGAGACGGCTCGCAGGCCGTTCTTCTCGAAGAAGTCCGACATGAAGTCTGCGTGCCGCTGCGAGCAGCAGAAGCCGAGCGTGCGCTGACCGCCGTGCAGGCGATGCTGCTCCAGCGCGTTCTGCGCTCGCGCCTGCGTCGCCAACGCTTGGGTGAGGGCGGTCTCATCGAAGCCCGATCCGCGCCAGGGAATCTGCGCGTAGTTCACGTCGTCGGGGACGCCCATGTACCGGAACCCCGACAGGAGCTTCTGTTCGATCCCCTCGAGGAAGTCGCAGCGGTAGACCAGATTTTCCTGGCAGAGGCCGAGCAGGTCGCTTCCGTCCATGCGATCGGGCGTCGCGGTAAGGCCCAGCAGAAATTTGGGCGTGAAATACTCGATCAGCCCCCGATAAGTCCGCGCCGCGGCGTGGTGAAATTCATCGACCACGATGTAGTCAAAGGCGTCCGGCGAGAACTGGCGAAGGTGGGCGGCCTTGCCCAAGGTCTGGATCGACGCGAACAGAACGTCGGCATCGAGGTCCTTCTGCGCGCCGGTGTAGCGGCCGAAGCGCGCCATGGGCCGGCAACGACGGTAGGTCTCCATTGCCTGAGAGAGGATCTCTTCGCGATGGGCGACGAACAGCACGCGCTTGAACTGCGGCCGGTTCGTATCGAACGCGCTGAGCCAGGTTTTCCCAAGGCCCGTAGCCAGAACGACCAGGCCGGCGGTGAAGCCCTTGAACCGCGTTTCCTCGAGCGCTTCGAGGGCTTCGACCTGGATTGCGTGCGGGGTTGGCGGCGGGGCCTCGGGCTCTGGAGCCAGATCGATGAGACGGGCGGCGGGCGGCGGCGTCTTGGCCCGACGCCGTTCGTAGTGATCAATCCAGTCATGATCGAGAGGGCGTACCTCGGCCCGCTGAATGAGCGCCTCGAAGCCGTCGAGCACGTCTTGCCAGCCCTCTCCCGACTCTGGCGAACAGACCCGGTAGTTCCACTCGACGCCGGTGCGCAGCGCGGTCTCGGAGAGGTTCGAGCTGCCAACGATGGCCACGCCGGATTGGTCCTCAAGGTGGAAGACCCAGGATTTGGGATGGAAGCCGACCTTGCCGGCTTCGAAGACCCTCAGATTTGCGTCCCCTTCCAGATCCATCAGGCGTCGCAGGGCGGTCGGGTCGGTGACGTCGAGATAGTCGCTGGTCACCAGCCGCAGCCGGCCGGACCGGTTGAGCATTTCCTGCAGGTGCGGCTGCAGTAGACGCGCGCCCTCTCGAGCACGAAGGAGACAGCCAAGTCGACAGCCCGCGCCTTGTCGATGTGCGGCAGCAGGTGGCGGATCAGCGCGTCCTCGCCCCCGGCGATCAGCGCACGATCATGCGGCGTACCCATCGGCGCAGCCGTCGAAGTCGCTAGCTGCGTCGTCGAGCCGGGGAGGTAGTTGCCCTTTTGAGGAATGACGTGACGCACGCCGCCGCGAGGATCCGCCATGTCGCCTATACGGCGCGGAATGACGTGGATGTGGAAGTGCGGGATGGTCTGCCCGGCCGCCGCCCCTTCATTGAATCCCACGTTGAAGCCGTCGGGCGCGAACTTCTCAGACAGTAGCGCTCGGGCCCGGCTGACGCCGTCGAGCATGGCGGCCTGCTCAGACGCCTGCAGGTCCCCCCAGGCGGGAACATGCCGATGGGGCACGACAAGCAGGTGGCCCTCGGTCACCGGAAACGCGTCCCAGATTCCTTTGGCGAAGGCGGTGACGAAGGCGACGCGGTCCTCAGCAGGCAGGCAGAAAGGACAACTGTAGTCGTCCGCCATTTGCCCACTCCGGAATCAAATCAACCCGAAGCTGTCAACCTGACTGAACCCTGCCAGAAATACCAGGCTGCCATAGCAGCCTGACGACTTGGGCGAGAGCAACATGAACGACTAGGCCAATTTCACTGCTTGCCAGCCTCCCGCGCCGCCCTCTGGATCAACTCCACCAGATACCCGTCCGGATCCTTCCCGAAGCCGATCAACGCGCCGCCCATGCCGGGCGAGGTCGTGGGCTCGCGCACGATCTCCAGTCCCTCGGCCCGGATCGCATCGACCGCCGCCGCCGCGTCGGGGACATAGAGGACGATCTTGATCGGGTTGTCGCGGTAGTTGCGCGCCGAGCCGTCGGTCCAGTGCATCAGCACCAGCGACGCCCCCTTGCCCTCATAGCCGACCATGATCTCGTCCATGTGGTCGAGCTTGAAGGTCTGCTGGACCTTCATCCCGAGGACGCGGGTGTAGAAGTCGGCCGAGCGGCCCAGGTCCGACACGCCGATGCCGGTGGCGACGAAGTGCGCGCCGGGAGTGTTGGCCATGGTGTGCGTTTCCCTCTTTTGCGGAGAGGGTAGGGCGGGGCGCCGTCCGAGAAAACCCTCTCCCGGTCGGGAGAGGGAGGGGCCCGGCGCGTAGTGCTGGGAGGGTGAGGGGCTACGGTGCCCGCTTGTTCGCCTGAACCGTTCCCAATCCCTCATCCGACCTGCTCCGCAGGCCACCATCGCCCCCCCCGGGCAGGCAGACCCGGCAAATTTCGTCCATCATAAC
>CAZISF010000067.1:0-10863 GCA_964541915.1 uncultured Caulobacter sp. | reverse complement strand
GTCTCCCGGCGAGGGCGCTCACAACTCTCCAATCCGGCGCTGACCGCCCCGATCAATCCTCGTCCATCTTCAGGGCGGCGATGAAGGCTTCCTGCGGGATCTCGACCTTGCCGAACTGGCGCATGCGCTTCTTGCCGGCCTTCTGCTTGTCGAGCAGCTTGCGCTTCCGGCTCGCGTCGCCGCCGTAGCATTTGGCCGTCACGTCCTTGCGCAGGGCGCGGACAGTTTCGCGGGCGATGATCCGGCCGCCGATGGCCGCCTGGATCGGGATGACGAACATGTGCTGCGGGATCAGGTCCTTCATCTTCTCGACCATGCCCCGGCCGCGGCTCTCGGCGCGGTCGCGGTGGACCAGCATGGAGAGGGCGTCGACGGGCTCGGCGTTGACCAGGATGCTCATCTTCACGAGGTCGCCGGCGCGGTAGTCCTCGACCTGGTAGTCGAAGCTCGCGTAGCCCTTCGAGATGGACTTCAGGCGGTCGTAGAAGTCGAACACGACCTCGTTCAGCGGCAGGTCGTAGATCAGCATGGCGCGGTTGCCGACGTAGCTGAGCTCGCGCTGCTGGCCGCGGCGGTCCTGGCACAGCTTGATCACGCCGCCGAGGTATTCGTCGGGGGTGAAGATGGTCGCCTTGATCCACGGCTCCTCGATGCTCTCGATCTGCATCGGGTCGGGCATGTCGGCGGGGTTGTGCAGGTCGAGGTGATCGCCGTTGCGCAGGTTGATCTTGTAGACCACCGACGGGGCGGTCGCGATCAGGTCGAGGTCGAACTCTCTGGAGAGGCGCTCCTGGATGATCTCCAGGTGCAGCAGGCCGAGGAAGCCGCAGCGGAAGCCGAAGCCGAGCGCGGCGCTCGATTCCATCTCGTAGGTGAAGCTGCCGTCGTTGAGGCGCAGGCGGCCGACGGCGGCGCGCAGGTCCTCGAAGTCGGCGGCGTCGACCGGGAACAGGCCGCAAAATACCACCGGCTGCACGTCCTTGAAACCGGGCAGGGCGGCGGCGGTCGGCTTCTTTTCGTCGGTCAGGGTGTCACCGACGGCGGCGTCGGCCACTTCCTTGATCTGGGCGGTGATGAAGCCGATTTCGCCGGGGCCGAGGCTCTCGACCGGGGTGTTTTTGGGCTTGAACACGCCGACGCGGTCGACGAGGTGGGTCGAGCCGTGCTGCATCATCTTGATGCGCTGGCCGGCCCGCAGGCTGCCGTCGATGACCCGCACAAGCACGACGACGCCGAGGTAGGCGTCGTACCAGGCGTCGACCAGCAGCGCCTTCAGCGGCGCGTCGGGGTCGCCCTTGGGCGGGGGCAGGCGGGTGACGATGGCTTCCAGCACGTCGTGGATGCCGAGGCCCGATTTGGCGCTGCAGAGCACCGCGTCGCTGGCGTCCAGGCCGATCAGGTCCTCGATCTGGGCGCGGACGCGCTCGGGCTCGGCGGCCGGCAGGTCGATCTTGTTCAGGACCGGCACGATCTCGTGGTCGTTCTCGATCGCCGAATAGACGTTGGCCAGGGTCTGGGCCTCGACGCCCTGGCTGGCGTCGACCACGAGGATCGAGCCCTCGCAGGCGGCGAGGCTGCGGCTGACCTCATAGGCGAAGTCGACGTGGCCGGGCGTGTCCATCAGGTTCAGGACATAGGTCTCGCCGTCGTCGGCCTTGTACTCGAGGCGCACGGTCTGCGCCTTGATGGTGATGCCGCGTTCCTTCTCGATGTCCATGTTGTCGAGGACCTGGGCGGTCATCTCGCGCGCGGTCAGCCCGCCCGTCTCCTGGATGAGCCGGTCGGACAGCGTGGACTTGCCGTGGTCAATGTGGGCCACGATCGAGAAGTTGCGGATGCGGGAAAGCGGGGTCGTCATGTGCGCCCGTCTAGCATAGTCGGCGCGCGGAGACAGGCTTTCTGATCCGTGGTTATTTTGCACTTGCGAAGAGGCGACCGGACCCTAGATAGCAGGCGGGGGAACGAACGCTGTCTGCTGAACGCTCCTCTTGCCGATACGTCCGCCAGAGAGCCCGCCATGCCGCCTCGTCCGTCCACCCTTCCGCGGCTCGCCGTATCCCTGCTGCTCGTGGCCGCGCTGGCCGGGCCGGGCCTCGCCGCCTGTTCGAAGAAGAAGGACGTCGCGCCTGACAAGCCGCGCGCCAGCCTGACCGTCACCGCCGTCGCGGCCCACACGGGCACACTGGACCGTACGGTCGAGGCCAGCGGCACCATCGCCGCCTGGCAGGACGTCTCCGTCGGCGCCGAGACCGGCGGTCTGACCGTCGTGCGGCTGCTGGTCGATGAAGGCGACTACGTGCGCCAGGGCCAGCTGCTGCTGCAGATGAACGACAGCCTGCTGGCCGCCCAAATGCGTCAGCGGCAGGCCAGCGTGACCAGCGCCAGGGCGGTGCTAGCCCAGGCGACGGCCGACCTCGCCCGCGCCCAGGATCTCAAGGCCCAGGGCTATCTGGCCCAGGCCGCGCTCGACGCCCGGATCGCCGCCCAGCAGACGGCCGCCGCCAACGTCGACCTCGCCCAGGCCTCGCTGTCCGAAACCACCGCCCGGCTGGCCCAGGCCAGCGTCCGCGCGCCGGTGTCGGGCTTCATCGCCCAGCGTACGGTGGTCCCGGGCCAGATCGTCGCGGCCGGCGCGCCGCTGTTCCGCCTCGTGCGCGATGGCCGGCTAGAGCTGAACGCCCAGGTTCCGGAGTCGGAACTGTCGGCGATCCGCGCCGGGCAGTCCGCGATCGTCAGCACCTCCGAGGTTGGCCAGACGGCCGCCACGGTGCGTATCGTCACGCCGCAGATCGATCCGCAGACCCGCGTGGGTCTCGCCCGGGTCGCCCTCGCAAGTCGCGGCGCGTTCCGGCCGGGTATGTTCGCCAAGGCGATCATCAACGTCGGCGCCCAGCCGGCGGTGCTGGTCCCGCAGTCGACCATCCTCTACCGCGACAACAAGTCCGGCCTGTATGTGATCGACAGCAACGGCGTCGCCCACTTCCGCCCGGTGACCACCGGCGCGCGCAGTGGTGACGACATCGAGATCCGCGCAGGCCTGCAGTCGGGCGAGCGGGTCGCGGTGCAAGGCGCCGGCTTCCTCGCCGAGGGTGACCGGGTGAACGTCGTCGCCACGCCGGGCGCCGGAGCCCGCTGATGTTCAGGAACATCAGCGCCTGGTCGATCCGCAACCCGGTACCGACCCTTCTGTTGTTCGCGGTGCTGGTCGTGGCCGGCATCGCCGGCTTCAGCAAGATGCGGGTCAACAACTTCCCCGACATCGACTTCCCGGTCGTGGTGGTCACGGCGGCCCAGCCGGGCGCCGCGCCGTCGGAAATGGAACACCAGATCACGCGCATCCTCGAGGATGCGATGACCGGGCTCAATGGCGCCCAGCATGTGACCTCGACGATCGGCGACGGGGTCTCCTCGACGGTCATCGAGTTCAAGCTCGGCACGGACCTGGAAAAGGCCACCAACGACGTACGCAACGCGGTCTCCCGCGTGCGCTCCAACCTGCCCGGCGACATCACCGACCCGGTGGTCCAGCGGGTCGAGGCCAGCGGCAGTCCGCTGGTCTACTACGTGGTCCGAGCGCCGAACCTGACGCCGGAACAGAAAAGCTGGTTCGTTGACAATGATGTGGCCAAGGCGTTGCTGGCGCTGCCGGGCGTGGCCCAGGTCAACCGCGACGGCGGCGTGACCCGCGAGATCCGCGTCGATCTGGATCCGGACCGGCTGGCGGCGCTCGGCGTCACCGCCGGTGCGGTCAGCTCGGCGCTCAGGAGCGTCAACGCCGACCTGCCCGGCGGTCGCGCGACGATCGGCGGCGAGGAGCGGGCGATCCGCACCCTCGGCGGCGCCGACAGCCTGCAGCAGCTGCGCGACACCCGTATCAACCTCCCCGACGGCCGCAGCGTGCGTCTGGCCGATCTGGGCAATGTCACCGACTCCTGGAGCGAGCCGCGCAATCTGGCGCGCTTTGAGGGCGAGGAAGTCGTCGGCTTCAACATGGTCCGCACCCGCGACGGCAGCGAAGTGGGCGTGGCCAAGGCGGTCAAGACGGCGGTCGAGGCGCTGGACGCCGCCCACCCCGAACTGACCATCGAGGAGGTCAGCTCCAACGTCCGCGGCGTGCAGGAGAGCTACTTCGCCTCGATCGAGGCCCTCGGCCTGGGCGCCCTGCTTGCCGTCATCGTCGTTTGGCTGTTCCTGCGCGACTGGCGGGCGACCTTCATCACCGCCGTGGCCATGCCGATGGCGCTGATTCCGACCTTCGCCGTGCTGGGTCCGATGAACCAGTCTTTCAACGTGGTGACCCTGCTGGCGCTGTCGCTGACCATCGGCATCCTCGTCGATGACGCGATCGTCGAGATCGAGAACATCGTGCGCCACATGCGCATGGGGAAGGCGCCCTATCCGGCGTCGATCGAGGCGGCCGACGAGATCGGCCTGGCCGTGGTCGCGACCACCTTCACCATCGTCGCCGTGTTCGCGCCCGTGGGCTTCATGGGCAGCGTGCCTGGCCAGTTCTTCAAGTCGTTCGCGCTGGCGGCCTGTGTCTCGGTGCTGTTCTCGCTGCTCGTCGCCCGCATGCTGACGCCGCTGATGTGCGCCTATCTGCTCAAGGCAGACTCCAGGGAGCATCCGGATCCCTTCTGGATGGCCGGCTACATGCGCGCGGTGAAATGGTCGATCGCCCACCGCTGGGTCGCGTTCGGCCTGGCCACCGTGGCCTTCTTCATCTCCATGGGCCTGGCCATGTCGCTGCCCAGTGAGTTCATTCCCGCCGGCGACGAGGGCGTCACGACCATCGCCGTTGAGCTGCCGCCGGGCGCCAAGCTCACCGACACCGACTCCGTGGTCAAACAGGTGACCGCCATTCTGAGGGCGCGTCCCGAGGTGAAGAGCGTCTACGCCTCGATCGGATCCGGCACCCAGGGCAGCGGTCCCGGCGGCGGCGGTTCGCTGGCCGACGTGCGACGCGCACACATCTACGCCAACCTGGTCGACAAACGTGACCGGGCGCTGGGCCAGCAGGCCTTTGAGCGGGAGATGGCCAAGGCCACGGCCGACATCCCCGGCGCCCGCCTCAGCTTCGGCAGCAATGACGGCGGTCAGTCGAGCGGCATCTCCGTGACCCTCGTCAGCGATGACGGCGAAGCCCTTTCCCGCGCGGCCCGGGCAGTCGAAACCCAGATGCGCGGCATCCCCGGCTTCGAGAACGTGATCAACACGGCCGACATCGCCCGGCCGGAAATCCTCGTGACCCCCAAGCCCGATCAGGCCGCGCGCATGGGCGTCTCGGCGGCGGCCATTTCACAGGCCGTCCGCGTCGCGACCATCGGCGACGTCGATCAGGCGCTGCCCAAGTACAACATCGGTGACCGTCAGATCCCGATCCGCCTGCGGTTGTCGGACGGAGCGCGTGAAGATCTCGCCGTGCTGTCGAATCTCCAGGTGCCGACCTCCGCCGGCGTGCCCGTCCCGCTATCCGCCGTCGCGGATATTACGCTCGGCGCAGGCCCCTCGCAGATCAGCCGCCTCGACCGCAGCCGCAACGCCACGATCAAGGCCGAACTGAACGGTCTGGCCCTCGGCGCGGCCAATGCGAAGCTGCACCAGCTGCCGGCGGTCAAGAACCTGCCGGCCGGGGTCAAGGAGCAGGTGTCGGGCATCGTCGAGCGGCTGCAGGAGCTGGTGACGGGCTTCGGCATCGCCCTGCTGACCGGCATCCTGCTGATGTACGTGGTGCTGGTGCTGCTGTTCAAAAGCTTCATCCACCCGATCACCATCCAGGCGGCCCTGCCGCTGGCCATCGGCGGCGCTTTCGGTCTGCTGCTTCTGACCGGCCGCAACCTGTCGATGCCCGCCCTGATCGGAATCCTGATGCTGATGGGCATCGCGGCGAAGAACTCGATCCTGCTCGTCGAGTACGCGCTTGAGGCCATCAAACTGCGCGGCATGGGGCCGGCCGAGGCGATCATCGACGCCTGCCACAAGCGGGCCCGGCCGATCCTGATGACCACCGTGGCCATGGGCGCGGGCATGCTGCCGGTGGCCATGGGCTTCGGCGAGGACACCGAGTTCCGCTCGCCGATGGCCATCGCCGTGATCGGCGGCCTGATCACCTCGACACTGCTCAGCCTGCTGTTCGTGCCGGTGATCTTCACCATCGTCGACGGCGTCACCGGCTGGCTCCGCGGCCGTATGGCGCGGATGTTCGCCAATCAGAAGGCCGATCCCGCGTCCCTGACAGCGCGGCATTAACCCGCCGTTAGGAAACGCGCCGCAAACCGGTCGTATTGGAATGGGACCCTTCGCGGGCTTCCAATCGACTCGGAGTCACGCTCATGGATCGCCGCACCCTTATCCTTTCCGGTATCGCCGCCGGCGTCGGAGGGGCCGCCATGTCCAGCCTGGCCTTCGCCCAGACGCCTGCCCAGACGCCGTCCCGCGATCCGGCTGAAGGTCCGCGCACCTACAGCACCGAAGAGATCGTCAACGCTACCTCCGACTTCCTCGGGGTGACGGCGGAGACCGCCGGCGCGGCCATTGAACACGTCTTCCGCGAGAACGGTCGGCCGACCGCCTACATCGCCGGCCAGGAAGGCTCCGCGGCCCTCACGATCGGCGCCCGTTACGGACGCGGCCTGATGTACATGAAGGAACAACCGACCCAGGAAGTGTTCTGGCAGGGGCCTTCGATCGGGTTCGATGCGGGCGGCAACGCCAGCCGGGTCTTCACCCTCTGCTACAATCTGCACTACCCGGACATGATCTACCGCCGGTTCCCCGGCGTGGAAGGCTCGGCCTATTTCATTGGCGGCCTCGGCGTGAACTATCAGCGCGCTGACGACATCACCCTGGCGCCCATCCGCGCCGGCGTCGGCCTGCGTCTCGGCGCGAGCGTCGGCTACCTGTCCTACAGCCGCAAGCGCCACTACATCCCGTTCTGATGATCCTCCCCTTCGGGGGAGGTGGCTCGCCGAAGGCGAGGCGGAGGGGGTCCGCTCAGGTCTCGGACGACCCCCACAGTCCCCGCTGCGCGGTGACAGCTCCCCCGATGGGGAGCATCCCCTCAGTGCTTGTCGGTCAGGCTCGCAACCCAGTCCATCAGGGCCAGCAGCACACCGCTGACCACGAACGTCAGGTGGATCACCACCAGCCAGAGCATTTTGGTCGTGTCGATGGCGTCGGCGCTCTCGCTGGCTTCGAGGAAGGCCTTCAGCAGGGCGATGGCCGAGATGGCGACGATCGAGGCCACCAGCTTCATCTTGAGCCCGGAGAAGTCGACCGTTCCCATCCAGCTGGGCCGGTCCGTGTGTTCGCCGATGTCCAGCTTGGACACGAAGTTCTCGTAGCCGGAAAAGATCACGATCAGCACGAGGTTGCCGGCCAGTGACAGGTCGATCAGTGACAGGGCCAGCAGAATAGCGTCCTCGGCGTGGGCCGAGCCGGACAGGATCACCGGCGTGACGTGCACAAGTTCCTGGAAGAAGATCGCCACCAGGGCCAGCAAGGCGATCACCAGACCGACGTACATCGGCGCCATCAGCCAGCGTGAGGCGAACAGCCCGCGTTCGAGCCAGCGTTCGATGGTCGGTTTGGTCATGCGATTCCCCTTGAAGCCCCCTAGGTAATCACGCCGTCGCCGGGGACAAGACTGCCCTGCCAGCCAAAGGCCAGTCGCAGGACCGCCGGACAGGCTTCCAGGCGCCGCGCGAGCGCTTCGGCCTTGTGATCGCCCGGATCATCGATCTCCAGCCGGATCGACAGACCGTCATCCGCCGGCTCGGCTTCGAGCCGTCGCAGACGCGCCTGCAACAGGGTCACGACGTTCAGCACCCGGACCAGCGCGTCGGGTTCGTCCGCGGCGCCGACGAGGAACAGCCGCCGTTTGCCATCCGGTTTCACGATCGCCCCCAGACATGTTCGACGCGCGACGACCGCACGCCGGGACGTTCGGCCAGCCGGTCGGCCAGGCTGACGGCGCCGGCCTCGTCGAGGCGGCGGATGCGCAACACGCCTTCCACCAGGCGCCCGACGCTGCTGATCGACAGGGTGCAGACCTCGGCCGTGCTGGCGGCGAGGCCGGCGCGCGCGGCGTCCAGCGCCTGGACCACGTCGTCGGCGGTGAAGCGCAGCTCATGGCGGGCGTCGGGATGGGCGGAGAGGTCAGGGGCGTTGGAGAGGGGCATGATGGTGGTCCTTGGCTGGATGGGGACCGGCCGACCGCACAACAAAAAACCCCGCTGCCGTTTCCGGAGCGGGGCTTTTTGATCTCGCGATCTGCCGGCGATGTCAGGTCGCGCGGTAAAGCTCCGGTCCGGAAGGATCGGTCATAATTTTGCTGGTCATCGACATGAACGCGCAGGCCGTCATCGCCCGGGTCGGGGCGGTGCTGCGGCCAGCGATGGTGAAGCGCGAGGTCATGTCGGGGGGAGGGATAGGGCAAATACACCCCGTCTGCCAACCCCATACTCCGCTCATCCCGGCGAAGGCCGGGATCCAGGCGTTTTTGGTTTTCCGTCAGGCTCGGGTGTTCTCGAAAAAACCTGGGTCCCGGCCTTCCCCGGGATGAGCGGATTTCTTTCGGAACCGTCGACGCCCGTTACCCCCGCAACCGCCCGCCGGCCTTCTCCGCTGCGGCGATGATCTTCGCCGAGACGGCCTCGATCTCGGCCTCGGTCAAAGTCTTCTCACGGGGCTGCAGGACGACCTCAAGCGCGATGGACTTGTGACCCTCCGGCACGCCGGCGCCCTGGTAGACGTCGAACACGCGCGCCGAGGCGATCAGCGCCTTGTCGGCGCCGGCCACGGCCTTGACCAGATCACCCGAGGCCTTGCCGGCCTCGACGAGGAAGGCGAAGTCGCGGCTGAGCGGCATCAGGCTGGGCAGGTCGAGCGCGGGACGGCTCTTGCCCTTCTTCTTCGGCTCGGGGATCGCCTCGACCCAGATCTCGAAGCCATAGACCGGCCCGTCGACGTCGAGCGCCTTGAGCACCGTCGGATGCAGCTCGCCGAACTCGGCCAGCACCGCCTTGGGACCCAGCTGCAGCCGGGCCGAACGGCCGGGGTGCCACCAGGACGAGGCCGAGCCCTGGGCGGTCTGCAGCGACGCCACCGGCGCGCCGAGCTCCTCCAGCAGGGCCAGCAGATCGGCCTTGATCGTGAACAGGTCGTCGCGTGGCCGCTTGTCCCAGCCGCGCGGGGCGTGCGGCGCCAGGATGGCGGCGATGACCAGGCGCTGGTCCTGCGGCTGGTCGCCGCCGAACACGGGCCCAACCTCGAACAGCGCCGCGTCGGGGAAGCCCCGGCGGGCGTTGCGGCCGGCGGCCTCGATCAGGCCGGGCAGCACGGAGGGCCGCATGGTGTCGATGTCGGCCGACATCGGATTGGCCAGCACCAGCTCATCGGCGCCGCCGCCGAACAGCTTCGCCACGGCGTTGCGGGTGAACGACCAGGTCAGCAGCTCGCTGTAGCCGGCCGCCGCCAGTGCGCGTCGGGCCGTCCGGGCGCGGCCCTGGCGGGTCGTCAACACGCCGCTGGCGTCGCGGGCGACCTCGGGCAGCGGCGTGGCGGGCAGGGCGTCGTAGCCGGCGATGCGGGCCACTTCCTCGACCAGGTCAGCCTTGCCTTCGACATCGCGTCGCCAGGTCGGCGGTGTGACGCTCCAGGCGCCGGCCGAGGGCTCCACCGTGAAGCCCAACCGCGTCAGGATCTCGCGCGACCGGCCATGCTCGATCGTCAGGCCCGACAACTGTTGCACATAGGCCGGGTCGAAGGTCATCGGCTCGGGCGGCGGCAGGGTCTCGCCCGCGACCACGATCTCCGACGGCTCGCCGCCGCAGAGCTCGAGGATCAGTTTCGTCGCGAGCTCCAGCCCGTCCACCACGAAGCCCGTGTCGACCCCGCGGGCGAAGCGGTACTGGGCGTCGGAGGTGATGCCGGTGTCGCGGCCGGTCTGGGCCGTGCGGATCGGGTCGAACCAGGCGCTTTCGACGAATACGTCGGTGGTCTCGTCGCTGCAGCCCGTCGACTCGCCGCCCATGACGCCGCCGAGGCCGATCGGGCGTTCGCCGCCGGCGTCGGCGATGACGCACATCTCGGGACCGAGGTCGTAGGTCTTGCCGTCGAGGGCGATCAGATGCTCGTCGCCGTGGTCGCTGTGATGGCCGAGGCGCGCGGTGATCGCGGTCCCGACCAGCTTGGCGGCGTCATAGACGTGCAGCGGCCGGGCGCGGTCGTAGGCGATCAGGTTGGTGATATCGACCAGGGCGCTGATCGGGCGAAGGCCGATGGCCGTCAGCCGCGCCTGCAGCCAGGCCGGGGAGGGGCCGTTCTTCACACCGCGGATCAGCCGGCCGGCGAACATGTGGCAGCCATCGCCGTCGACGGACACCGAGATCGGGCAGGAGAACCGGCCCGGAACGGCCGCGACGGACAGGTCACGAAGGGTCCCGAGGCCCGCAGCGGACAGGTCGCGGGCGATGCCGGCGACGCCGAGCCAGTCGGGCCGGTTCGGCGTGACCTCGAAGTCGATCACGGCCTCCAGGCCCAAAGCCGTCGCGGCGGGCGTGCCGACGGCCAGGTCATCGGACAGCTCAAGAATGCCGTCAGACTCCTCGGCGGTCTCCAGCTCGGCGGCCGAGCAGAGCATGCCGTTGGACACCACGCCGCGCACGGGCTTCTCGACCAGCGTCACGTCCAGTCCGGGCACGTAAGCGCCGATCGGGGCGTAGATGGTGGTCAGGCCGACGCGGGCGTTGGGCGCGCCGCAGACGATCTCCTTGCGCCCGTCGACGGTGTCGACCTGGCAGACCCGCAGGCGGTCGGCGTTGGGATGCTGCACGGCCTCGACGATCTTCGCCACGGTGAAGG
>CAZISF010000066.1:0-17137 GCA_964541915.1 uncultured Caulobacter sp. | reverse complement strand
CCCCGGGTTTGCCGGGCACCCTGTTTTTTGCGGTAATACTCTCCCCTTGGGGGTGTCAGGAAAAAAAGCCTGGGTCCCGGCCTTCGCCGGGATGAGCGGTTGAGAGAGGGATTGTCGCTCTTGCTACGCCCTACGCCCTAAGCCCTACTCCCTTCCACCCAACTGACAGCACAGCGCACGAAGCCCCATGCCCCTCCCCGCCATCTACGCCGCCCACCGCGTCACCCCCGCCAGGACCTTCGCGGACCTCAAGGTCGGCGATCGTTACCCCCTGCCCTCGCGCACACTCGGCGACGGCAACTTCGCGGCCTTCCAGGCGGTCAGCCTCGACAACCATCCGATCCACTACGACGTCGAGTACTGTCAGGCGCTCGGGCATCCGGGTCCCCTGGCGCACGGCCTGCAGGTGCTGTGCTTCACCGCCGCCGGCGCCGGGCTGTTCCCGCACGAGATCGGCGACGCCCTGCTCGGCATGATCGAGGTTCACGCCAGGATCTTGAAGAGCGCCTATCCGGGCGACACCCTCTATCCGGCCCTCGAGATCACCGAACTGACGCCGCAGCGGACCACCGGCATCGTCCGGATGAAGGCCACCGTGACCAACCAGAAGGGCGACCTCGTTCTGGACGGCGAACACGTCTATCTGTTGAAACTCTGACGTCTCCTCCCGCGACCGGGACCGCCATGACCGATCCGCAGCCCCGTCCCCGCAAGCCCAGCCTGCTCGGGCGCCTCGGCCCCGGCCTGATCACCGGCGCGGCGGATGATGATCCCGGCGGCGTGGCGACCCATTCCCAGGCCGGCGCGGCCTTCGGTTTCAACATGCTCTGGAGCGTGGTGCTGGCCTACCCGCTGCTGGCGGCGATCCAGTCGATCGTGGCGCGCATCGGCCGGGTTACGGGCCACGGGCTGGCGGCCAACGTAAAGCGCGTCTTCCCGGCCTGGCTGCTGGCCATCCTCGTGCTGTCGCTGCTGGTGGCCAACACCATCAACATCGCCGCCGACATCGCCGCCATGGGCGAAGCCGCGGCCCTGGTGGTCCCCGGCGTCCACAAGTTCGCGTTCGCGATGATCTTCGGCATCGGCTGCGTGCTGCTCGAGGTGTTCATGAGCTACAAGCGCTACGTCAGGGTGCTGAAGTGGCTCACCCTGTCGCTGCTGGCCTACGCCGGCGTGGTGTTCACGGTGAAGATCCCCTGGGCCGAGGTGGCCCTGCGCTCCTTCGTCCCGGACATCAGCTTCACGCCGGCCTTCCTGACCATGGTCGTCGCCGTCTTCGGCACGACCATCAGCCCCTACATGTTCTTCTGGCAGAGCTCGCAGGAGGTCGAGGACCTGGGCGTCGATCCCGAGAAGCGCTCGCTGCTGCACACGCCGGAACTGGCCGAGGGCGAGCTGCGCCGGATCCGGTTCGACACCTGGACCGGCATGGCGATGTGCAGCCTGATCGCCTTCTTCATCGTCCTGACCACCTCGGTGACCCTGCACGCCAACGGCGTCACCGACATCTCCAGCGCGGCGCAGGCGGCCCAGGCCCTGCGGCCGATCGCCGGCGAACTGGCCTTCTGGCTGTTCAGCCTGGGGATCATCGGCACCGGCCTGCTGGCCGTGCCGGTGCTGGCCGGATCGGCGGCCTACGCCATCTCCGAGGCCTTCGGCTGGCCCATGGGCCTTGACCGGAAGCTCGGCCAGGCGCCGGGCTTCTACGGCATCATCGCGGCGGCGACGATTGGCGGGATCGCCCTGACCTTCGCTGACGTCAACCCGATCAAGGCTTTGTTCTGGAGCGCCGTCCTCAATGGACTGGTCGCGGTGCCGATCATGGTCGTGGCCATGGTGCTCGCCTCGCGCAAATCGGTGATGGGACCGTTCGTCATCGGCCGGACGCTGAAGATTCTCGGCTGGCTGGCCACGGCCGTGATGGCCGTCGCCGGGGTAGGCATGTTCCTCGCTTGACCGCCCTCGGGGCAACGCGATTGTCTGGGCGGAACGAACAGGGAGACCGACCATGGGCGCCGACGGCCGCAAGAGCATCTTCATCACCGGCGCCGCGAGCGGCATCGGCCTTGCCACGGCAAAACGCTTCGCCGCCGAGGGCTGGTTCGTCGGCCTGGCCGACATCGACGCCACGGGCCTGAAGCTGGCCCAGGCCGCGCTCGGGGCCGGCAACTGCAGCACGCACAAACTGGACGTTCGCGACCGCGCCGCCTGGAAAAAGGAAATCGCGGCCTTCGGCAAGGCCACGGGCGGGCGGCTGGACGCGCTGCTCAACAACGCCGGCATCGCCAACTACGGCTACTTCGAGGACCAGACCGACGACGAGATCGACCGGCAGATCGACATCAACATCAAGGGCGTCTCCAACGGCGCCCGCGCGGGCCTGCCGCTGCTCATCGGCACGCCGGGCTCGACCCTGATCAACGTGGCGTCCTGCGCCGGCCTGTTCGGCGCGCCGAAGATGGCCATGTACTGCGCCACCAAGTTCGCGGTGCGCGGCCTGTCGGAGGCGCTGGACATCGAATTCAGCCGTCACGGCGTGGCGGTGAAGTGCATCATGCCCTGGTTCGTCGACACCCCGATCCTGCAGGCAGGCTCACAGGGATCGAACGAGAACATCGCCGACGCCATCCGCGCCGGCGGGTCCGAGGTCTACACCGTCGAGGAAGCCGCCGACGTGATCTGGCGCTCGCTCGAGAGCAAGGAGGTGCACTCGATCGTCGGCAAGGCCGGCCGGCAGTTGCGCTTCGCCACCCGCTTCATGCCGGGCTCGCTCAGGAAGCGGATGAAGGCGTCGCTGCAGGCTTAGACGTCGTATCGGCCAAGGGCTCGCGGTGCGGCGCGGACGCCGGTTCCGCCGGCTTGCCCGCAGGCCCGCCAAGAGCCCGGTCGCTCGCGGCGACGTCCAGCGTCGTCTGGGCGGTGGCGGCGATGAACACCGCGTCCGTCGACGGCGCAGGCGAGGCGTAGGGCACGGGCTCGCCCGGCATGCCGAGGCTGGCGTAGATCGGACGATCGCCCAGCTCCGGACCCGAGCGCGCGGGCGCCCGGTCGAACGCGCCCGGCGCGCCGCCCCGTCCGCCGAAGCGATAGAAGATGTGCAGCCCGACCTGGCCGACGCGGACCAGATGCGGACCCCAGCCCGGCGAGACGTTGATCGTGTGGAAATGGGTCGCGTTGCCGACCTCGTTCATCACGCCGCCTGACAGGGCGCGGGCGGCCACACGCTCGGCGCGGGCCCAGGCGCCGGGCTCGCGACGCTTCCGCATCGAGCCGTCGCAGGCGAAGCTGAACTGGCAGACGCCGCCCGTAGACGCGCCCTGGAAGACCACGCCGCAGACCGACTTCGGGAAGGCCGGATGCCGCGCGCGGTTCAGGACCACCTGGGCCACGGCCGCCTGGCCGTCCGGGGTCTCGCCGCGGGCTTCATAGTAGACGGCCTGGGTGAGGCATTCGAGATCGCGCGAGTCTTCCAGCGCGCCATTGAGGCGGAAGGGCTCGGCGGCGGGATTGAACGGACCGCCGAAGCTGGCGCGGAGCAGCAGGCCTTCCGTCGACGGACGCTGGGCCGGGGCCCGGCGCTCAAGCCGCGCGGCGAACAGGGCCGCCTGACGGTCGCGCTGGGCGCCGCCGGCGCTGGTGAACGGGTCGTGACGCTCGGCGACGGCGAGAGCGGCGGGATCCATCCCGTCCACCATCCGTTCAAGAGAGGCGTCGGAATAGCTGCCCGACGCGACGTCGGCGATTTCAGAGACGCGGTGGTGCTGGTCGGCGGCCTGGGCCATGCCGCCAAAGAGGTACGCGCCGCCGATGATCGCGCCGCAGGCCGAGCCCACGAGGGTTCCAGTCAAAGCGACGCTCATCAGCGCGCGCACGGGTGCGCGCGTCTGGAATTGGAATGACAAGAATTTCGTGTCCTGTGCGACGAGGGCGGATTGCCCCCCGACAATCACCCCGCAAGGCGCCAACGCGGCCTGACAGGGTGTGGATTCGACCGGTTCACGAAATGGCCGAAATCCGACTTGTGGCGGGCCTTATGACCCAATCGGCCACGATTCGCAAGAGGTTGTTGCACTGCAGCATAAATCGCCTGGCAGGTGAACACGGGACTCGCCAAGGTTCTGTTGGGATTCAACAGGTTGTGCAGAGTCTAATCCGGTCGTGCGTCGCCGCGAATTCTCGCCTCGCGGGAGGCGTGGAACCGCCAGTGCCTGAGCCCGTTGAGCGGGAACGGGCCCGACACACGGGCAAACCCGAAAGGCTGCTCACATGCGTATCCGCACGACTCTGTCGCTGACCGTCATCGCCCTCGCCGGCGCGGGCCTCGCCGCCTGCGGTCACAACATGGAACAGCGCGCCGCGAGCGGCGCCATAGCAGGCGCGGTTGTCGCGGGCCCTCCGGGCGCGGTCGTCGGCGCCGCCGCCGGGGCGGTGGTCAACGAAGTCAAAAAACCGAACCACTAGTCACCGTTGCCATCCGGGCGATCCGGAGTCACCTTCTCTCCCCAGGAGTATTCTCTTGGGGAGAAGACGATGAAACGCACCCTGTATCTGCTGTCCGCCGCGGCCCTGCTGGCCGGTCCCGCCACCGCCACCGATCTGCTCTACCCGGGTGGCACGCTCCTGACCGAGCGCGTTGCGGGCAAGCCGTACTGGGCGCTTCAGGCCAATTGCGCCGGCATCTACGGCGCTGCGAGCGCTTTCCGCGCCGAGCACGGAGATGAGCAGGGCGCCGCCGACGCCAAGGCGCGCGGCGTGGCCTTCTTCAAGTCAGCGGTCGACCGGGTCATGCAGGATCGCGGCATCGGCCGGCCGGAAGCCGTCGATGCGCTTAGTTCCGCCGTCGTGAAGGGCCGTGGCGAGGCCATGACCATGCTCCAGACGGACGGAGACGGACCGGCCTCCGAATGGAACTACGCGCGCAGCGCCTGCCTCGATGTTCAGGACGCCTACGCCGCGCGCTAGTCTGCCGCCAACAACGCTTGACCCTGAGGGCCCAACGGGCCTGAGTGCTCCCCGAAGGCCGCCTTCGGGGAGTAGCATGCGTTTTCGTTCAGTTCTGGTCGCCCTGTCCGCTTTGACGGCCCTTGGCGCCGCCTTCCCGGCATCCCCGCAGTCGATTGGCCGGCAGATGGATCTCCTGCGGCTCGAGGAGCAGGCGCGGACCGTGGTCGGTGGACTGGTCGAAAGCGACTTCAAGACCTGCGAAGCCCGGCTGCCGCTCCTCAGGACGATCATGGGCGACGCCCGGTTCGACCGCATGCCGACCGAGATACGCCGTCCCTTCCTGTTCGCCGTGATCCTCTGCAGCGAGATCAAGGACCGGAAGTTGGGCCTGGAGGCCGCCCGGCGGCTGGAACCCATGGCCACGGAGCCCGCGGAAATCGGCGCGGTCCAGACGATCCAGATCTCCGACGCCATCGAACGCGACGCCATGGTCGACGCCACCCGGCGGTTCCTAAAGCTGATGGACGTCCAGCCGGACGCGGTGGCCATCTGGCGCCCCGGCATGGTCGGCGCCTTCACCGACTATCTCGATGACGATCCCGATCTGGCCCTGACCGCGCTGCGGCGGATCACCGGGTTCGCCTGGAAGAATCCGGACAGCCAGCGAGCCGCGAAGAACGAGTGGGCGTTGGCCTATGGCTGGCAGCTTGGCGATCGCGGCCAGTTGGCCGAAGCAGCAGCGGCCGTGGCCGTGGCGGACGACCCCCGGGTGCTGATGTATGTCGCCGCCGACCGCCGGTTCCTGAAGAGCTGGGACAATCCCGGACGCTTCGACTGGACCGCGCTGGAGGAAGCCCGGCTCGCCCGGGCCCGCGCCGCCATGGACGACACCCCTGAAAAGCTGGCCCCGGTGCATGACGCCCTGTCATCCCTGCGGGCGCTCGGCCGCTACGATGAAGCCATACAGATCGGCCAGGCCTTCCGCGCCCGGCTGCAGGATGGAGAAGCCTTCGAAGACCTTGAGGAGCAGGGCGACAGGGTCCTCGTGGACCTGGCCGACAGTCTGCTCGACACCGGCGATGTGAAGGAGGCGGAGGCCGTGTTCACCGAAGCCATCGGCCCGGACGACGGCGACGACCGGTCGACCGACGCCCGGATGGCCTGGGCGGGACGTCTGCTCGATCTGGCCCGGCCGCGCGATGTGCTCAAGGTGCTGGCAGGCCTGGACCTGGACTATGTCACGCCCTACGGCGAAGCCTGGGTCGACGCCCAGAAGACCTGCGCCCAGAACGACATCGACCCCAGGGCCGCCGAACCCCTGCTGGAGTCCCTGCGCAAACGCCGCGACGAGAACCCGGGCGCGTTGAGCGAAGCGCTGATCTGCACGAACCGCCTGGACGAGGCCGCGGCCCTGCTGATCTGGCGCCTGCAAAGCCCGGAACACCGCAGCGGCGCGCTGGACCCGTTCTGGAGCGCCCGCCCCCCGCCCGTCGTCACGCCCTGGCTGGCCGAGTTCAACCGCCGCCGGCTGTCACTGCAGACCCGTCCGGACGTCATGGCCGCCCTTGCGAAGGTCGGCCGCCCGGTCACCACCCCGCTCGGCGGCGACTACTGGGGCGGGTTCTAGGATCCTCCCCGTTGGGGGAGGTGGATCGCCGAAGGCGAGACGGAGGGGGTCCGCTCCGGTCCCGGGTGACCCCCTCAGTCATCCCTTCGGGCTGACAGCTCCTCCGCCGGGGGAGCATCCCTACACAAACACCTCGTCGAACAGGTCGATCATGGCGGCCCACGATCGGCGGTCACTGGGTTCATGATAGTCGAAGCCCGGGCGGCCCAGCCGTCCGACCTCCGGGTTGGTGAAGCTGTGCCCCGCGCGGCCATAGACGTGCATCCGCCAGTCGACGCCCGCCGCCGTCATCTCCTCTTCGAAGGCCGTGCGCTGGGCGACGGGGATGATCGGATCCTCGGCGCCGATGGCGGCCAGGATCACGCCCTTGATGTTGGCGGCGTCCTGCGGGCGGGCGGTTCCGAGACCCGAGTGGAAACCGATGGCCGCCTTCAGGTCCGCCCCGCTGCGCGACAGTTCCAGGGCCGTGGTGCCCCCGAAGCAGTAACCGATGGCCGCCAGCTTGCCGGCATCGGTTTCGGGCTGACTCCTCAGCACCTCCAGCGCCGCCGTCGCCCGGGCGCGGATGCCGGTAGAATCGGCCATCCAGGCGCCGATCTGCGCCATCGCCTGGGTGAAGTCGGCGACCGGCTTGCCATCACCATAGTAGTCCATGGCGAAGGCGACATAGCCGAGCCCTGCCAGCCGCTTGGCGATGTCGCGCGCATGATCGCCGATCCCGCCGCCTTCGTGACAGACCAGCACGCCGGGCCGCGGCCCGGACCGCGCGTCATCCACCGCCAGCGTCCCGACCATCCGCGCGCCGTCGGCATGGTATTCAATGTCCTGGATCTTCATGTCCGCTCCCCGATTTTGTCAGGAAGGATACAGCGTCTCGTCCTTGTGACGGTAGCCCGCGCCGCCGGGGCGCAGGCAGAGGTCGATATCCGGATAGTCGACCCATTCGGTCGCGTCGTTGCTGGGGTTACCCACCTGCAAAATGACAGCGTCGGTGTCGGTACGGTTCTGCAGATGATGACCGTCGGCCACGCCGGCCTTCCAGGCGGCGCAGTCGCCGGCCCGCAGCACGGTCTCCCCGCCGGTCTCGACCAGCACCACCTCGCCGGACACGATCCAGACGAACTCGTCCTCATCCAGGTGCCAGTGGCGCTGGCTCGACCACTGACCGGCGGGCAGGGTCAGCAGATTCACCCCCACCAGGGTCAGGCCGGCGGCCTGGGCCAGCTCGATCCACGACCGCTTCTTGCACGGTTCGTTCATCGGGGCGGGATAGCGCGATCCGCCACGGCGGGGCGCGGTCGAGAGGTCGATCTTGGGCATGGGGCGACTCCGGTTTGCCGCGATCCTAGCCGAACCGGTCGCCCGGAAAACCGCCGACGCCCACCCTGCTGACAACAGGGTGTCACCAGATCGACTGAAAGGCCCGCCCGTGTAGTCTGTCGTCATGCCCGGTCAGCCCCTCCACCTGCGCATCACCCTCGTCGCCCCGCTCGCCGGAGTGATGTACTCGCTGCAGAGGGACGAAATGCCCGTCGACCAGATCCTGTCTGACGGCGGCGACCTGTCGCTCGACGTGACGGTCGACTTCGTCGAGGACGGCAAGGGCGTGCGCTACCTCGGCCCGTTCGTGAAGAACCAGGGCGGCCGGCGGTTCGTCTATTTCCGCGTCGGAACCAGCGCCGGTCAGCACGACTCGGCCTGGACCCGACGCGGCAAGGTCTGGTTCGAGGATCTGCCCGACGCCCTGGCGCGCGAGGCCGCCGCGACCGGCCGACGCCTGGAGGCGCGCTTCCCCGGAATCGCCCGCGACGGCGGCCCCTCCTGCGCCACCGTCCGACCGATCGGCGGCTGGCGGGAGATCGCCTCATGAGCAAAATGTAATCTGCCGACCCGCCAGTTCCTCTTTCCTCGCCGGTCATCCTGCGGGAGGGTTCGCGATTGCGGCGCGGCGGCGCCTGGTGGGGATCGTTTCATGCACATCCGGATCAAGGCCGTTCTGGCCGCGCTGGTCGCTGTGGTCATCGGCGGAGGCTGGAGCCTGGCCGGGGCGCGGGAGCCCGTGCAGCCGCTGCCCTCGCTCGCCGAGCCCTCGCTGTCGCCGGATGGCCAGACCATCGCCTTCGCCTCGGGCGGCGACATCTGGTCGGTCCCGACCGCCGGCGGCGTCGCCCGCCTGCTGGTCACGGACCCGGCCACCGAGTCTCGCCCGCTCTGGTCGCCGGACGGCAAGACGCTCGCCTTTGTCTCGACCCGCGGCGGCGTGGCCAACATCTATCTCATGGCCCTCGCCACCGGCGTGGTCACCCGCCTGACTTACGCCGACAACAGCGAGGCGCTCGACGGCTGGTCGCGGGACAGCCAGTGGATCTACTTCAGCTCGGGCGTGAACGACGTTCAGCGCCAGAGCGACATCTTCCGGGTGCGCGCCACGGGCGGCGTGCCTCTGGAAGTCAGCAGCGAGCGCTACCTCAACGAATTCCAGAGCGCGCCCTCGCCGGACGGCCAGTCGATCGCCCTGATGGCCAAGGGCAACAGCAACGGTCAGTGGTGGCGCCACGGCAGCAGCCACATCGACCAGTCCGAGCTGTGGCTGAAGCCGATCGCGGCCGGCGCGCCCTATCGCCAGCTGCTGCCGTCCGGCGCACGGCACGCCTGGCCGATGTGGCGGCCCGACGGCGCCGCCCTCTGGTACATGAGCGACGAGGGCGGGAACGAGAACCTCTGGCGTCTGCCGCTGGGCGGCAAGCCCGAACAGGTCACCCGGTTCACCGACGGTCGCCTGCTCTGGCCGACCATTGGCTATGACGGCAAGACCATCGTCTTCGAGCGCGGCTTCTCGATCTGGTCGTTCGACACGGCGACCGGCAAGGCCCGCCAGGTGCCGATCACCCTGCAGGGCGCCCCCGCCGCCGCCGGCGAGAGCCGCCTCAACCTGAGCAGCTTCGACAGCATGGTCCTGTCGCCGGACGGCAAGAAGATCGCCGTCATCGGCCACGGCGAGCTGTTCGCCACGACCGCAAAGGACGGCGGCCCTGCCCAGCGCGTGACCCGGACAGCCAGCCTGGAGCGGGACCCGATGTGGTCGCCGGATTCAAAGCAGCTGATCTACGCTTCCGAGCGTGGCCTGAGCGCCAACATCTATGCCTGGGACTTCGCCACGGCGACGGAGCGGCCCCTGACCACCGGCAATGACCGCAGCACCGTTCCGGTCTGGTCGCCGGACGGCAAGATGGTCGCCTATGTCCGCTCCGGCCACGAGTTGCACGTCATCACCCTGGCCGACAACGGGACTGTGGCGAAGGACGCGACCCTCTGGACGGGCCCTCTGGACAACTTCGAGGACGGCGCGCCGGTCTGGTCGCCCGACAGCCGCTGGATCGCCTTCGTGGTCACCGACCGCAAGGCTTTCGGCAACCTGCACGTCATTCCCGCCGCCGGCGGCGAGGCCCGCCAGATCAGCTTCCTCGCCAACGGCCAGACCGGCGGCAAGATCGTCTGGTCGCCGGACGGCAAGTATATCGTCACCGACACCGGTCAGCGCAGCGAGGACGCCAAGCTGCTGCGCATCGACCTGCTGCCCAACACGCCGAAGTACCGCGAGGACGCCTTCCGCGAGCTGTTCAGGCCGACGACCACGCCCGACACGCCCTCCCCGGCGCCCGAAGCGCCAGGCGCGGACGAGGCGACGCCGTCTGCGACGCCGGCCGCCGCTGACGCCGCCAAACCCGGCAAGCCCGGCGCGGCCCCGGCCAAGCCGTCGAAGAAGCCCCCGCCGGTGAAGATCGTCTTCGAGGGCATCCGCGAACGCGCCTCCTTCATCCCGGTCGGCATGGACTCGGGCGACCCTTCGATCAGCCCGGACGGCAAGACCCTGCTGTTCGCCGCCCGCTCGGCCGGCGTGCTCAACTACTACACCTGGAACCTCGACGAGCTGGCCAAGGAGCCGCCCGTGGCCGTCCAGCTGACCTCGACCCGCAAGGGCAAGAATTCGGGCGTGTTCACGCCGGACTCGAAGTCGGTCTTCTACCTCGAGGGCGGGACGGTCTACTCGACGCCGGTCGAGGCTCCCAAGCCCAAGGCCCTGGCCATCAACGCCGAAATGGACATCGACTTCGACGCCGAGAAGATGGTCGTGTTCGACGAGGCCTGGGGCGTGCTGGACCGGGGCTTCTACGACGCGAAGTTCCACGGCAAGGACTGGAAGGCCCTGCGCGCGGCCTGGCTGCCCTACATCGCCGGGGCCCGCACGGGCGACGAGCTGCGCCGCGACATCAACCTGATGATCGGCGAGCTGAACGCCTCGCACAGCGGCATCCGCGGGCCCGACGCCGGACCGCCTCCCGGCCGCATCGGCGACCTCGGGCTGCGCTACGACCGCGAGGCCTATGAAGTCGGCAAGGGCCTGGTCATCCGCGAGGTCATCGCGCTCGGCCCCGCCGCCATCGAAGGCACGATCCGGACCGGCGAGACGCTGGTCGCGGTGAATGGCGACAGGCTCACCCCCGGCGTCAGCCTCGACCGCCTCCTGCGCGGCCAGGCCGGCAAGCGGGTGGTGCTGACCATCGGCGCGGCCGGAGATCCGGCGAAGACCCGCGAGGCCGTGGTCCGCCCCGTCTCGCCGGGCGTCGCCGCCGGCCTGCTCTATCGCCAGTGGGTCAACGACCGCCGCGCCTATGTCGAACGCATCAGCGGCGGCAAGCTCGGCTACGTCCACATCGCCGACATGGGCGACGCCTCGCTGGCCCAGCTGTACATCGACCTCGACGCCCAGAACCAGGGCCGCGAGGGCGTGGTCATCGACGTGCGCAACAACAACGGCGGCTACATCAACGGCTACGCGCTCGACGTCTTCACCCGCCGCAACTACCTGCTGATGACCGCCCGCGACCGCTTCCCGGTGCCCAGCCGCCAGAACCTCGGCCAGCGGGCGCTCGGCCTGCCGACCGTGCTGGTGACCAACGAGTCGTCGCTGTCCGACGCCGAGGACTTCACCGAGGGCTACCGCGCGCTCGGCCTCGGCAAGGTGGTCGGCAAGCCCACGGCCGGCTGGATCATCTTCACCGGCAGCCGCGACCTGATCGACGGCTCCAGCGTCCGCCTGCCGTTCATCCGCGTCGAGGACCTGCGCGGCCAGAACATGGAGGGCAACCCCAGACCAGTCGACGTCGACGTCGACCGCCCCCTCGGCGAGACGGGCGCCGCCAGGGCCGCCCCGGGGGCGGCGGGGGTGAGGGGGTGGCCCACACACTCCGCCCCCCCGCGGCGGGGGGTGGGGCACCCGCCGGAGGCTGGTGGAGGGGCAGCGCGAGAGTCTCCGAAGGGGCCGGAATTCAGGAGGGGACCGCCCCCGCTGGCGCCGGCCCCTCCACCATGCTCCGCATGGTCCCCCTCCCCGCTACGCGGAGAGGAACGAGCCTATGGCCACCCTGCTGCCACACCCCTGTCAGCAGCCGCCTCTAGCCTTCCCGCGCCCCACGCCCTACCTTCCTGTTCATGGCCCGTTCCCCCGAGATCCAGGCAGGCGTCGCCGACGTCTCCGCCGCCTTCGTCCATGACCTGGCCAATGCCGAAGCCCTGCCGATGTGGGCCCCGCACCGGCCGCAGCGGCCGGCCAAGTCCGAGGGCGGCATCCCGTTCCGGCTGGTCAGCGACTACAGCCCCGCCGGCGACCAGCCGACCGCCATCCGCGACCTCGTCGCCGGCATCCAGGAGCGCGAGCACGACCAGGTGCTGCTCGGCGTCACCGGCTCGGGCAAGACCTTCACCATGGCCAGCATCATCGCCGAGACCCAGCGTCCGGCCCTGATCCTCGCCCCGAACAAGACCCTCGCGGCCCAGCTCTACAGCGAGTTCAAGAGCTACTTCCCGGACAACGCGGTCGAGTATTTCGTCAGCTACTACGACTACTACCAGCCCGAGGCCTACGTGCCGCGCACGGACACCTTCATCGAGAAGGACTCCAGCCGCAACGAACAGATCGACCGCATGCGCCACAGCGCCACCCGCGCGGTGCTCGAGCGCGACGACGTGATCATCGTCGCCTCGGTCAGCTGCATCTACGGCATCGGCTCGGTCGAGACCTACACGGCCATGACCTTCGAGCTGGCGGTCGGCCAGAAGATCGACGACCGCCAGCTGGTCGCCGACCTGGTCGCCCAGCAGTACAAGCGCAACGACGCGGCCTTCGAGCGCGGCACCTTCCGCAAGCGCGGCGACACGATCGAGATCTTCCCCGCTCACTACGAGGACCGCGCCTGGCGCGTCGGCCTGTTCGGCGACGAGATCGAGACGATCCAGGAGTTCGACCCGCTGACCGGCCGCAAGACCGCCGACCTGCCGTCGGTGAAGATCTACGCCAACAGCCACTACGTCACGCCGCGCCCGACGCTCAACCAGGCCATCACCCACATCAAGGCCGAGCTGAAGGAGCGCCTCGACTGGATGGTCGCTAACGGCAAGCTCCTGGAGGCCCAGCGCCTCGAACAGCGCACCCGCTTCGACATCGAGATGATCGAGACCACGGGCAGCTGCGCCGGCATCGAGAACTACAGCCGCTACCTCACCGGCCGCCGGCCGGGCGAGCCGCCGCCGACCTTCTTCGAATACATCCCCGACAACGCCCTGCTGTTCTGCGACGAGAGCCACCAGACCGTGCCGCAGATCGGGGCCATGTACCGCGGCGACTACCGCCGCAAATGGACCCTGGCCGAGTACGGCTTCCGCCTGCCCAGCGCGCTCGACAACCGCCCGCTCAAGTTCGAGGAGTGGGAGGCCATGCGGCCGCAGACGGTCCACGTCAGCGCCACCCCCGGCCCATGGGAGATGGACAAGGCCGGCGGCGTGTTCGCCGAGCAGGTCATCCGCCCCACCGGCCTGATCGACCCGCCGGTCGAGGTCCGCCCGGTCACGAAGGACAACGCCAGCCAGGTCGACGACGTCATCGCCGAGGCCCGCGAGATGGCCGCCCGCGGCTATCGCACCCTGGTCACGGTCCTCACCAAGAAGATGGCCGAGGACCTCACCGAATACATGCACGAGCAGGGCCTGCGCGTGCGCTACATGCACAGCGACGTCGACACCCTCGAGCGCATCGAGATCATCCGCGACCTGCGTCTGGGCGCCTTCGACATCCTCATCGGCATCAACCTGCTGCGCGAGGGGCTCGACATCCCCGAGTGCGGCCTGGTGGCCATCCTCGACGCCGACAAGGAGGGCTTCCTCCGCTCGGAGACCAGCCTGATCCAGACCATCGGCCGCGCCGCCCGCAACGTCGACGGCAAGGTGATCCTCTACGCCGACCGCATCACCGGCAGCATGGAGCGGGCCATGGGCGAGACCCAGCGCCGCCGCGACAAGCAGCACGCCTGGAACCTCGAACAGGGCATCACGCCCGAGAGCGTCAAGAGCCGCATCAAGGAGATCCTCGCCTCGCCGTACGAGCGCGGCGACCGCGTCAACATCGACGTCGGCGTGGCCGAGGACGCGCGGCCGTTCCTCGGCTCCAACTTCCAGGCGACGCTACGCGACCTCGAAACGCGCATGCGCGAAGCCGCCAGCAACCTGGAGTTCGAGACCGCCGCGAGACTGCGCGACGAGATCAAGCGCCTGAAGATGATGGACCTGGAGTTCGCCAACGACCTGATGACGGCGGAAGGCGAGACGGCCGACAAGGCCGCGCCGATGCGCGAGCGGAAGGCGGCGAGAGCGGAGGCGCAGGAGCGGTTCAGGAAGGGGCGGTTGTAGGGGCCCGAGTCATTCTATTTTGGAGAACGCTGCCGATGACCGTTCGCCCACGTCGTCAGCTTCGGGTCTACGTTTTCTGGCGAAAACGCAATCGACCTTGCCAGCCGGTCCAAGAGCCTTCGTTGAACGGCGGACGGAAGGAAAGCGGACTTCTCGATCGCTTGTTTCGCCTCTCCAAAACGCCCCCGTTCAATTCTAATTTTGATTTCCAACTCGGCAGCTCGAGCTTCGTCGCCCTCAGAATATCCTCCTGCCTGGGTCAACAGTCCGTTAATCTTCTCTAGATCTCTTTCAGCGCCAGTTGTATCACCCAACGCCAAACAAATATCCGATCTCATAAAGTATGGTGGAAGCAAACTTGGTGTACGAGCGATGGCCCTATTAACGCTCTCCAGCGCACCTCTTTTATCTCCGTCTTTCAAGTTTTCCTGCGCGACGCGATTCAAGTAGAATGACGATCCCGGCGCATCTCCATAAATTTGGAGATTCTTTAGAACCTTCTTCAAATCTTCTGCGTCGACTCGACCGCCGTACTGTTGCTTTCCCAGCAACGTTTCGGCCATGACATCCAAAATATACGGGCTATTTGGCGCGTTCTCGTACGCTGCGCGTGCGAAAGGTTCCGCCTCACTATATCTTGCTTGCCTACAATATAAAATTGCCAATTCGCGATTTATACTTTCATTTTTCTTGGCCAATTTCCAGGCGGCTAGGAAATGCGGCTCCGCTTCGTCCAATCGGCCCTGAACACGGAAGTAGAAGCCCCGCAAAAATTGGCCGACTCTCTTTGCATAGTTGCTCCTGTAATCCCTCAAGAATTCCAGAACTTTCTGGTAAGCAGGGTCGTCGTCAGTTCGAACGCTCGAAAGGCCCCAAAGCCTGAGTGCTTCGACTTGGGCATCAAGCGGAAGGCGGCTCTTCGCCTCGAACGCCCTTTGGGCGAACTCTTGGCACCTGCCCCACCTGCGCCCGTCATAATGATCTCGCGCAATGCGCAGGACGTGAGACGGCAGAATTAGGTGCGACAAGAACAAGGGTGCCGCCACTTCACCTTTCGCGGCCGCAATGATTGCCGTTTCAATGATCGGCACGGAAACCTGATCATCATCTTGATAGTTCTTGATGGCGTCGCAGATCGCGGCAGCCACTTTTCGCTTCCATTCTGACGGCCTGTCGAAACGATCATCCTTAGAGACCGCATCGCGAATAGGAGCACTAATGTGGAAATAGCCCTCCCGAAACTCGACGCAACAGAACTCCTGGAGGCGTCGTAAGGCAGCCCTTATCTCGGGCACCGGATGTGAGAGAATGTCTGCAATCATATCGGGCGCTACGTGGCGGTAATCTGAAATTACAGCAATGAGGTCGCCTTCAATTTCTGTGAAGTCGATCTTTCCCAGATAATCTTCGGCCCGCCGCTGTTTCCATGACACCAAGTCCGATGGATCGTCCAACAGGGATTGGATACCATACGTGACAACGTATTGAAGTGCGAAACGTATATTGAATGGATGCCCGTCCACCAACTGAACGAGATCTTCCAGTTCGTCCGGACTGTAATCAATTTCAAATTCTTGAAACCCGAACGCTATAATTTCCTTTACCGAGCCGTCGTCAAGTGGTTCCAAATACTGGTGAAACGATCGGTTATACCCCGACCGCAATCTTTGTGGCATCATCCGGGTTTGTGCGACCCCCAGAATTGGTCTTTTATATTTATTCAACCCCTCTATTATTTTCTTAAAGAAGGGATGATAATCGCCATCTTCTGTATAGACACCACCATCATCTACAATAACTATAAATTCCCCATCATCCGCCATCTCCGATATTATTGACAGGACTTCTCCAACTTGTCCATCTTCGGACATATGGGAAAATTTCTCAAATCTGTCGATCGTTTCAGAAAGCGACGAAACTATATGGAGATTATATAGTCGGCGATAAAATTCCTCGATTCCGTCATGTTTATCAAACCCAAGCTCTACGAATATTGAATAATGCTTTGGGAGTACTTTTGAAAGTGCATTTCTAAGGAACGTTCTCCTGCCGATCCCGTGATGCCCGACGGCATGCAGGGCAAGGGGAATCTTAGATGGTGTAACTATGAGCGCACTTCTAAGTGCCTTTTCGTCCCTATCTCTCCCCAGATATACGGCATCATTGTCTTGAGCTTCGGCCTCTTGGGAAAATAGGACGGACTCTATCCGTCGCGCACACGACTTTGCTGACGAGAGCCTTTGAACAATATTGGTTTCCTTCATCCACTGAGGGAGTGCGCGATAGGAAGTTTCGTCTGTAGCAAAGACTAGAATTTTCTTTATGAATCCCGCTCCCCGCGCTTCCAAGGCGGCTCTCTTTTCCTCGTTTACGAATGTGGAGGAGATAGAATCTTTCGACAAAAAGTATACGAATAAACTACATCGCACTAACGAGTCTCTTATCGCCTGAACATTAAACGTGTAGTCGAACGTAACCTCGTCATACTCTGACAATATGGGGCCGAGCTCGTCGAATATCTTTCCGACAAACCACTTATCTTTACTGCTGTGGGACAGGAAGGCTTTCATAAGCGATTTCTCCTTCATCCTATGACCGCACGAAACGCTCTCACGTTCAAGAATTCTTCCGATGGTTGCAAGGTAAGGCTGGCCACTTGGAAACTCGCCGTTGCCCGCCAAATCCCATGCCGAGATGATCGCCGGGCGGGCCAGGCTGCTCAAGGGCGCTGCGCGTCGCGGAGCGACAGGCCCGCAGGGCCTGCCCTTGACCAACCTGGACCGTCCGGCACGCTGGCCTGCATGAGATCAAGGGCGATCCCCC
>CAZISF010000065.1:0-17489 GCA_964541915.1 uncultured Caulobacter sp. | reverse complement strand
GCAGGGCGACGATCTCGCCGCCGCCGCCGCGGGTGCGCTTGACGATGCCGTCGAGTTCTTCCTGGGTCATCCAGCCTTGCTTGACCAGTTCCGGAAGCGGCAGGCCGCCGACCGTCGAATGGCGCACCATCGGCACCATGTCGTCGCCGTGGCCGCCGAGCGTCCAGGCATGGATGTCTTCCACCGACACGCCGGTCTTTTCAGCGAGGAAGTAGGCGAAGCGCGCCGAGTCGAGGACGCCGGCCATGCCGATGACCTTTTCCTTGGGCAGGCCCGAGAACTGCTGCAGCGCCCAGACCATCGCGTCGAGCGGGTTGGTGATGCAGATGACGAAGGCGTTCGGGGCGTGGGCCTTGATGCCCTCGCCGACGGCCTTCATGACCTTCAGGTTGATGCCCAGCAGGTCGTCGCGGCTCATGCCCGGCTTGCGCGGCACGCCGGCGGTGACGATGCAGACGTCGGCCCCGGCGATGTCGGCGTAGTCGGTCGCACCCTTCAGGGTCACGTCCTTGCCGAAGACGGCCGAGCCTTCGGCGATGTCGAGCGCCTTGCCCTGGGGCGTGCCCTCGGCGATGTCGAACAGGATGACGTCGCCCAGCTCCTCGCGGGCGGCGATGTGAGCCAGGGTGCCGCCGATCATGCCGGCGCCGATAAGGGCGATCTTCGCGCGAGCCATCTGTGGCGTCTCCGAAATGTGGAAAAGGGTCGCGCGGGGTCTAGACCCGGGCGGGTTCCGCCTCAAGCCCCCTTTCGCGGATGCGAAGAGCGCGGCAATAGGACCGTGCGTGGTTCGAGACGCTTGCCCGTGCTCGCTCTTCACAATGACGACCTTTGAAGTTCGTCATCCTGAGGAGCCCGAAGGGCGTCTCGAAGGACGCAGGATGGCGCAGCGGAGCACCCCATGTCCAAGACCGATCCCGGCAACTACTTCGAGGACTTCCGGCTGGGGCAGGTGCTGACCCACGCCACGCCGCGCACGGTCACCGCGGGCGATGTGGCGCTGTACAACGCCCTCTACGGGCCGCGGTTCGCGCTGACCTCGTCGGACGAGTTCGCCAGGTCCTGCGGCCTGCGGGGGTCGCCGGTCGATCCGCTGATCGCCTTCCACATGGTCTTCGGCAAGACGGTGCCGGACATCAGCCTGAACGCCGTGGCCAACCTGGGCTACGCCGAGGGGCTGTTCCTGAAGGCGCTGTATCCGGGCGACACGGTCACCGCGACCAGCGAGGTCATCGGGCTGAAGGAGAACTCCAACCGCAAGACCGGCGTCGTCTATGTGCGCACCACCGGCGAGAACCAGCACGGCGAGACGGTGCTGAGCTATGTGCGCTGGGTGATGGTGCGCAAGCGCAGCGAGGCCGCCGCTGTCCCTGAGCAGGCGACGCCGACGCTGTCCGAAGCCGTGGCGGCGAGCGATCTTGTCCTGCCCCTGGGCATCGACTTCAGCCGCTACGACTTTCCTCTGGCCGGCGCGCCGCACGCCTTCGAAGACTACGCCATCGGCGAAAAGATCGACCACGTCGACGGCATGGCGATCGAAGAGGCCGAGCACCAGATGGCCACGCGGCTTTACCAGAACACCGCCAAGGTCCACTTCAACCAGTATGAACGCGCCAAGGACCCGACGGGCCGGCGACTGGTCTATGGCGGGGTGGTGATCTCCACGGCGAAGGCGCTGAGCTACAACGGGCTGCAGAACGCCGGGCTGATGCTGGCGATCAACGGCGGGCGGCATGTGAACCCCTATTTCGCCGGGGCGACGGTGTTCGCCTGGAGCGAGGTGCTCGACAAGGCTGATCTCGGCAAGGGCGTCGGGGCGCTGCGGCTGCGCCTGGTGGCGACGAAAGACCGGCCCTGCGCGGACTTCCCGGACAAGGATTCGGCCGGCGCCTATCCGCCCGAGGTGATCCTCGACTTCGACTACTGGGCGGCGGTTCCCAAGCGTGGCTGAGTTCTCGCTCGATCCAGCGTTCACGGCGGGCTCGATGGCGCTGGGCGAGCTGCCCTTGTGCCATGTGCGGCTGCAGACCGACGCGCGCTGGCCGTGGCTGATCCTGATCCCCCGCCTGCCCGGCCTGCGCGAGATCGAGGACCTGCTCGCCGCCGATCGCGCGCGGCTGATCGAGGAATCGGTGCTGGCCGGACAGGCCGTGCGGGCCATGGGCGCGGCGCTTGGCCGGCCGGTCGAGAAGCTCAATCTCGGCGCGCTGGGCAATGTGACCGCCCAGCTGCATGTGCATCTGGTCGGGCGCCAGGCCGGGGACCCTGCCTGGCCGGGACCGGTGTGGGGCGTTGGGGTGGCGGAGGGGTATGAGGCCGCAAGCCTCGATGCGGTTGTGATTGCAGCGCGCAAAACACTGATTTTCTAATTCCGCTCATCCCGGCGAAGGCGGGGAGCCAGGCGTTTCTGAAACCGCAGCTCACCTCTTGGGGGTGAGCGAAGACATGCCTGGGTCATGAGCCGAAGTTCTGAAAAAGCCTGGGTCCCGGCCTTCGCCGGGATGAGTGGAACTTTTTTTGGGGCCCTTCGGATCTCAGTTCCGCTTCATCACCACCGGGCGCACGCCCTGGTCGTCCATCAGGTCGCCGCGCCAGGTTCCGTCGGAGGCGGGGGTGAGGCTCAGGACGGCGGTCGGCCTGCCCGGCGCCCGGGTGATGCGGATGGTCAGGACGGTCGGCTGGCGGTCGAGGCTGTCGATCAGGCCGACACGGCTGACCGGGACGTCGAGGCTGCGCCAGGCGCCCTCGAGCTGGCCGTAGCCCTGGCCGCGATCGACGAGCTGCAGCGACAGGACCGGCGCGCCGGCGGCCGTGCGGATGGTCCAGCCGCCATCGAGCGGGCCCTGCAGGCCCTGGGAGGCGGCGGCCGAGCCGCGGATGCGGCTCTCGTAGGTCAGGTCGAGCACCGTCGGCGGGCCATCGGGGCTCTTGCCGACCTCGTCGATCATTACCGGCTGGCCGGGATCGGGACGCCGCGCGGGCGACGTGACCAGCGGTCGGGCCAGCAAATAGGTCGTCGAGGGCGCGGGCGGAGGCGCATAGCCAGGGGGCAGCGGCGCGGGCCGGTCCGCGGGCATCGCGTCCGCCTCTTCATCGGTCGTCTGGTCCGGCGGCAGGGCGGCGGAAATGGCGTCGCCGATCGGATCGGTAGCGGGAGGCTGCGCGTCCGGCCCGACCGGAGACGACGTCGGCGCCGGCCCTGTCGGGGGTTGGGCCGCCGCCCCGCCGGCGCCCAGCGCCAGCGTCAGAACAAGGGCGAGGCCGAGCCTCAAGCGGCTTCCGCCAGGGCGATGGCCTCGGCCACGGCGACCAGCCGCTCGGCCTGGGCCAGGTGCAGCAGCTCGGCCATCTTGCCCTCGACGCGGATGGCGCCCTTGCCCTGGTTGTCCGGCAGGGCGAAGGCGGCGATCACCGCCCTGGCCCAGTCGACTTCGGCCGGGGCCGGCGAGAAGACGGTGTTGCAGACGTCGATCTGTTTGGGGTGGATCAGTGTCTTGCCATCGAAACCGAAGTCGACGCCCTGACGACAGACCGCCTCAAGCGAGTGCTGGTCCTCAATGTCGTTGTGCACGCCGTCGAGGATGGTCAGGCCGTGGATCCGCGCCGCGGCGACGGCCATCGACAGGGCGGCGAAGAACGGCTCCCGACCCGCCGTCAGGCGATAGCGCATCTCCTTGGCCAGATCATTGGTGCCCATGACGAAGGTGGTCAGCTGGGTCGAAGCCGCCGCTTCGGCGATGCTGTCGAGCGCGAACAGCGAGCGGCCGGTCTCGATCATCGCCCACAGGGCCGTGTCGGCGTGCAGTGGGCCGGAGTAGGCGGCGACGTCCGCGGCGGAATTGACCTTCGGAACCAATATGGCGTCCGGCCGGGCCTCGGAGGCGGCGCGCAGGTCGTCGGCGCCCCAGGGGGTGTCGGAGCCGTTGACCCGGATGACCAGCTCGCGTCGACCGAAGCCGCCGTCGCGCACGGCCTGCACCGCCTGCTCGCGGGCCATCGCCTTGGCCTCCGGCGCCACGGCGTCCTCGAGGTCGAGGATGACCACGTCACAGGGCAGCGTCTTCGCCTTCTCGATCGCCTTGGCGTTGGAAGCGGGCATGTACAGGGCGCTGCGGCGGGGACGGGAGGTCATGGGTCGGTTCTGCGTCTCAGGCTGGGGTCTGCTGCTTCTCTACTGTCATCCCGGACGGGCTGGAAGGCTGTTCGGGGACTGGTTGGGCGTGTCATGCATGAGTGGGTCGGACGTTGGGCTTTCCTCTCCCGTCGGTTGAGGTGGCCCGGCAGAGCCGGGTCGGAGAGGGAGGCGCCGTTGTCGGCCAACCCGGCGGCTCCCTCTCCACCATGCTCCGCGCCATGCTCCGCCAAGGCATCAGGGCGGGGTGTGCAATCGGGTTTAGAGAGCTCACTCAATCTGCTACACAACCCACCAAGGGCGGCCACATCGGCCGCCCGCTGTGTTTGCGACATGACCCTTCCCGCCCCCCTCAGCGCCGAGCACGACGACGTGCAGGTCGTCACGTTCGGCTGCCGGCTGAACGCCTACGAGAGCGAGGCCCTGCGCGCGCGGGCGCAGGCGGACGGGCTGGAGAACGCGGTGGTGTTCAACACCTGCGCCGTCACCAACGAAGCCGTCCGCCAGGCGCGGCAGGCGATCCGCAAGGCGCGGCGCGAGCGGCCGGGGGCCCGGCTGATCGTCACCGGCTGCGCGGCGCAGATCGACCCCGCCGCCTTCGCCGCCATGCCCGAGGTCGACCTGGTGCTGGGCAACGCCGAGAAGGCCCAGCCCGGCGCGCTGGCCGATGCCTCAGCGCGGGTGCGGGTCAACGATATCATGTCGGTGCGCGAGACGGCCGGCCATCTGATCGACGGGCTGCGCGACCGGGCGCGGGCCTTCGTCGAGGTGCAGAACGGCTGCGACCACCGCTGCACCTTCTGCATCATCCCGTTCGGCCGTGGGAACTCGCGCAGCGCCGCCGCCGGCGAAGTGGTCGAGCAGGTGCGCCGGCTGACCGCCGAGGGCTATCGCGAGGTCGTGCTGACGGGTGTCGACATCACCAGCTGGGGCGCCGACCTGCCTGGCCAGCCAACGCTGGGCCAGCTGGTGTCGCGGATCCTCAAGCTCGTGCCGGACCTGCCGCGGCTGCGGCTGTCGTCGATCGACGCGGCCGAGATCGATCCGGACCTGATGCGCTGCCTGGCCGAGGAGCCGCGGCTGATGCCGTATCTCCACCTGTCTCTGCAGGCCGGGGACGACCTGATCCTCAAGCGGATGAAGCGCCGCCATCTGCGGGCCGACGCGCTGAAGCTGATCTCCGAGGTGCGGGCGGTGCGGCCTGACACGGCGTTCGGCGCGGACCTGATCGCCGGCTTTCCGACCGAGAGCGACGCGGCGTTCGACAACACCCTGGCGCTGGTCGAGGAGGCGGGCCTGAGCTTCCTGCACGTCTTCCCCTACAGCGCCCGCCCCGGCACACCTGCGGCGAAGATGCCGCCGGTGAAGGGCCCGGTGATCAAGGACCGCGCCCGCCGCCTGCGCGAAGCCGGCGAGGCGGCGCTGCGGCGGCATCTGGCGCGTCAAGTCGGCCGGGTGCTGAACGGGCTGGTCGAGAAGCCCGGCGTGGCGCGGGCGGATGATTTCACAGAGATCACGTTTGCGGGTGAGGCCCCGGTGGGGGAGATCGCGCCGATGCGGGTGACGGGGGTCAGCGGCGGGACGGTGACGGCGGCGCTCCTCTGATGTTCCTCTCCCGGAGGGGGAGGGGGACCATGCGGAGCATGGTGGAGAGGGAGGCGCCCGCGACGGATCATCCCGCGCGACGCTTTCAGGCCGCTGATCCTCCCTCTCCGACCCGGCGCTGCCGGGCCACCTCTCCCTCTGGGAGAGGAAGAAATTCAGGCGTAACCTCCCTGCCAAGTCACCCTGGGGAGGGCCCGCTAATGACCACCACCAACAGCCGCCTCTGGCCGGCGCTGACGGCCCTCACGGGCGTGGGGGCGCTGGCCATCACCGTGGCGTTCCGCATGCTGGCCGAGGTCAAAGCGGCGGGAGCATGCTCGGCCGGCGACGCTGTGCTGAAGTTCGAGCTGGCGACGAAGATGTCAGACCTCGACGCCATCTTCGGCGGCCCGGCCTGTTCGTCGAAGGTCATCGCCGCCATGGACGCGGTGAACCACCTCGATATCGCGGCCTACATCCCGACCTACACCGCCTTCGGCATCTGCGCGGCGATCTGGCTGGGCGGGCGCCTGCGGGCGCCGCTGGTCCAGGCGGCCGTCGCCCTGGCGCTGCTCGCCTTCGCCGCCGACATGGTCGAAACCACCGGCCTGTTGCGGATGACGCGGGACCTGGGCGCCGCCGAGCCTTTGCTGGGGCGGGTCTCGACCGCGGCCTGGATCAAGTTCGCGGCTCTGGCGGCCCATGCCTTCACGCTGGCGCTGGTCTGCCTGAGGTCAACGCCCCGCAGGCGAATTCTGGCGGTGTTGCTGGTGCTCCCGGCCATCGGCGTGGTCGCAGCAAGGATCGATCCGGGCAGCCTCGGCCTGATGACCCTCGGCTTCGTCCTCAGCTGGACGCCGATGCTGCTGGTGGCGCTTAAGGAGACCGTCTGGCCGAAGAAGGCCTGACCGTCAGCCCTTTTTGTCGGTCTTCGCCAGCTCCGCCTGCAGCAGGGCGTGAATGTCGTAGCCGTAGATCGTCAGCCCCTCGACGTTGGCGTTGTCGATGGTCATGCCCGACAGATTGACGTCGTTCAGCCGCGCGCCGCGCAGGTTGACGTTGGTGAACTCGGCGTCGGCCAGGTTCACGTCGTCGAAGACCGCTCCGGCCAGGTTGCGGTTCTGGAAGCGGACAGGCTCACTCATCAGCATCGTCTCCCGTGGATGCGCCGCCGAAGCCGGGCAGGCTCCAGCCGAATTGAAGGGCGCCGCCGCGGATGGCCAGGGCGACAACGAAGCCCGCGCCGCCCGCGAACAGCCGGTCCGCACCGATGCTGGCGAGGGTGACGAACACCGCCGCGCCCAGCAGGGCGGCGGTCACGTAGATCTCCCGGCGCAGCAGCACGGACGGCTCGTTCGCGAGAATGTCGCGCAACACGCCGCCGAAACAGGCCGTCAGCACGCCCATGACCACGGCCGAGATCGGTTGGACACCGAGGCTGAGCGCCTTGGCCGCCCCGACCACGCCGTAGGCGGCCATGCCGACGGCGTCGAGCCAGAGCAGAAGGCCCATCCGCCAGGTCCGCGTCCCCAGCAGCCAGACGGCGATGGCGGCGCCGAGGCAGACCACCAGATAGCCCGGCCGGGCGACCCAGAACACCGGCGCGCCGATCAGCAGGTCGCGAAGCGTCCCGCCGCCGACGCCGGTGATCGCCGCGAAGAAGGCGAAGGTGATGATGTCGTGTTTGCGCCGCGCGGCAGCCAGCGCCCCGGTGGCGCCGAACACGGCCACGGCGGCGTAGTCGAACAGGATGAAGCCGAGATCGAGCGGAGACATGGGGGCCTTTCTGCCACGAGTGGGCGCGCCGCCAAACTCCCTCGTCATCCTCGCCCTTGTGGCGAGGACCCCTCTCGAAGCGCAGCGAACCTGTCACGCTGGAACACCCCAGTTGCAGCGGAACGAGGGATCCTCGCCACAAGGGCGAGGATGACGGCAGGGGTGGAGCCCGCGCCCGCTAACCGCTAAGAGCCCGCCCATGGCAGAGCAGAAACAGGGCTGGTTCCAGCGCCTCACGTCGGGGCTGTCGCGGACGACCCGCGAGATGACCGAGCAGGTCACCAGCGTGCTGGTGAAGAAGCCGCTCGACCAGGAGCAGCTGGACCAGCTGGAAGAGATGCTGATCGAGGCGGACCTCGGTCCGCACGCGGCCGCGCGTATTACCGAGGCCTTCGGCAAGGCCCGCTTCGGCAAGTCCTCCACCGAGGACGAGGTCAAGGAAGCCCTGGCCGAGGCCGTGGCCGCCGAGCTGGTCCCGCGCCAGGGCGTGTTCGATCCGCTCTCGGGGCCCCGGCCCTATGTGGTGCTGTTCGTCGGGGTCAACGGCTCGGGCAAGACCACCACGCTGGGCAAGATCGCCCAGGACCTGCGGCTCAAGGGCGCCAAGGTGCTGATCGCCGCCGGCGACACCTTCCGCGCCGCCGCCGTCGAACAGCTGAAGGTCTGGGCCGACCGCTCGGGCGCGGCCTTCCTCTCGGCGCCCATCGGCGCGGACTCGGCCAGCCTGGCGTTCGACGCCGTCGAAAAGGCCCGGGCCGAGAACTTCGACGTGGTGCTGATCGACACCGCCGGCCGCCTGCAGAACAAGCAGGACCTGATGAACGAGCTGCTGAAGGTCATCCGGGTGATCAAGAAGGTCGACCCGGAGGCCCCGCATGAGACGCTGCTGGTGCTGGACGCCACGGTCGGTCGCAATGCGCTGGCCCAGGAGAAGATCTTCGGCAACCAGGTCGGCGTGTCGGGCATCGTCATGACCAAGCTGGACGGCACCGCGCGCGGCGGGGTGCTGGTGCCCGTCGCCCAGGCCTCGGACTCGCCGATCAAGCTGATCGGGGTGGGCGAGGCCATCGAAGACCTGCAACCTTTCGACGCCCGGGCCTTTTCACGCTCGCTGGTCGGCCTGGAGAGCTGAGTACCCCCATGACTGGACCCCATGCCCGCTGGGTGCGCAGCGCCGTCGACTACGGCGCGCCGATCGCTTTCGCCGTGGCCTTCTACGGCTTCGGCCGCGATCTGATCATGGCCACCGGCGTGCTGGTGGCCGCCTCGATCATAGCGCTGCTGATCGGTTTCATCGTCGAGAAGCGGCTGGCGCCCCTGCCCCTGATCGCCGGGCTGTTCGCCGTGGTGTTCGGCGGCCTGACCCTGGTGTTCCACGACGCCGGGTTCGTGAAGATGAAGATCACCTTCCAGAACGCGGCCTTCGCCGCCGCCCTGCTGGGCGGCCTGGCGCTGGGGAAGAACCCGCTCAAGGCGCTGCTGGGCGAAAGCCTGATGATGTCGGACCCCGCCTGGCGGCAGCTGACCCTGCGCTATGGCCTGTATTTCGTTGCGGTGGCGGTGGCCAACGAGGTGATCCGCAACACCCAGAGCGACGCCTTCTGGGTCAACTTCCGCACGGCCCTCCTGCCGTTGGCGCTGGTGTTCTCGCTGTCGCAGACGCCCTTCATGATGAAACACCTGCAGAAGCCCGAAGACGGCGATGCGACGCCGGAACCGCCGGATCCGGGAGTCTAGCGCCCCCGCCCACACCGAACACGGATCGTCTGTCGTCAAACCGACGTGTAGGGTGATTATGGTCCGTCCGCGGTTGGACCCGGGAGACAGACGATGGGCAAGGACAAGGCCGGCAAGCGCGGCGTGGCGACGGAGGCCTCCGTTGGCCACCTTCTCCATCGCGCGGCGCAGCGCGCACTCGATTTCTATGCGGAAGAAGGCGGCGCCGGCGGCGTGACACAGCGTCAGCACGCGGTGCTGATGGCTGTAGCGGCCAAGGAAGGCGCGGCCCAGGCCGACCTGGTCGCCGCGACCGGCGTCGACCGCTCGACCCTCGCTGACATGATCGCCCGGATGCTCGACAAGGGCCTGCTGGCCCGCGAGCGCTCCGCCGCCGACGCCCGGGCCAACGCGGTCCACCTGACCGATGCGGGCCGGGCGGCGCTGGCCGAGATCGGGCCCCGCGCCGACGCGGCCGACGCCCGCCTGCTGGCCCTGCTGCCCAAGGGCAAGCGCGCCGCCTTCCTCGAGGCGCTGGCGGCCCTGTCGTCCGACGCTCCGCCCAAGCCGAAAAAGGTCAAGGCGCCGAAGGCCGACAAGCCGGTGAAGGCCCCGAAAGCGGCCAAACCCGAGAAGAAGAAAAAGAAGAAGAAGGGCGAAGCGGTCGCGGCTGAGTAGGCTCCGTTCGCTCCTTGATCCGCTCATCGCGGCGAAGGCCCGGACGGGCGGACGTGGGAGCCTAGACCCGGATATCCAGCAATGAGCCGGGGCGCAGGATGCGTGTCGGTTGCTCGGACGGCTGGGCTGTCGGCATGCGCTGAACCGGCTGCGGCGCGGCCTGGGTCTGGGCAGCCGCGGCGCGCACCGGGGTCGTCGGCGCCTGTGTCTGTTGCGGAGCGCCCGTGGCCTTGCCGAGGGCCGCGTCGAAGAAGGCCCGCTGTGCGCCCGACTTGGCAGGCCCACCGCCCTGGCCGGGCGGCGGAATGTTGGCCCAGACGTTGGGACGGACAGGATTCACGGGCGTCTCGGCGCTATGGTTAACGAGACCGTAAAATGCCCCGTCGTGGTTAACGCCGCGTTGCCGCGATGATCGCCAGCTCGGCGTCCGGCGTAAGCTGGCCCGTGTATTTGGCGGTGATCAGGCCCGTCGCATCGACGAGATAGCTCTCCGGCACGCCGGTCAGGCCGAACTCGAGTCCCGCGCGGCCGTCGCGATCGAGCAGATGGACCGCGAAAGGATCGCCGACCCTTCCGAGGAAGGCGCGATTGTTGTCCGGCGCGTCCTTGTAGCCAACGCCGATGATCGTGACGCCCTGGGCCTTGAGCCGCATCAGGGCCGGGGCCTCGAGCTCGCAGGGCGCGCACCAGGAGGCGTAGAAGTTGATCAGCACCGGACCCGGCGCGGCCTGACGGATCAGGACCGTCTGGCCGGTCTCCAGGCGTGGCAGGCTGACGTCCGGCGCGGGCCGGCCGACGAGCGCGGCCGGCTGGACATGCGGATCGCGCTTGAGCGAGTAGCTGACGAACAGCACCGCCAGCAGCGCCAGCACCACCAGCGGCGCGAAGGCGAGGACGCGTTTCACGACTTCGCCCGGGTGCGCGCCTCGACCTCGCGCTTCCAGCGGCGGGCGCGGGCGAGGCTGTCGGCGATCATCCAGCCGAACGCCAGGGCGGTGATCGCGAAGGCCGGCCAGACGTAGGCGGCGTATTTTCCGGCGTCGAAATCGAACATGGCCGTCAGCCCTCCGCCGCCTGCAGGGCCAGCACCGCCGCGCGGCGACGCCAGACCTCGGCCCGGATGCGCACCAGCCACAGCGACCCGAAGGCCGAGGTGTAGCCGAGCGCCATCAGCGCCATGGGAATGAGATAGGACGGCGGCAGGCGGTTCTCGGCCTTGGCCGCGAACACCGTCGCACCCTGGTGCAGGCTGTTCCACCATTCGACCGAGAAGTGGATCACCGGCAGGTTCACGAGACCCACGAGGGCCAGGATGGCGGCTGCGCGGCCGGCCTTGGTCTCGTCGTCGATCGCCGCGCGCAGGGCCATGTACCCGAGCCAGAACAGGAACAGCACCAGCACCGAGGTCAGACGCGCGTCCCAGACCCACCAGGTTCCCCACATCGGCTTGCCCCACAGGGAGCCGGTGACCAGGGCGAGCGCGGTGAAGGCGGCGCCCAGAGGGGCGCAGGCGCGTGCGGCGGCGTCGGCCAGGGCGTGTCGGTAGACGAGCGAAAGGAAACTGGCGACGCCCAGGCAGAGGTAGCAGAACATGGCCATGTAGGCGGCCGGAACATGGATGAACATGATCCGGACCGTGTCGCCCTGCTGGTAGTCCTCAGGGGCGATGAAGGTGAACCAGAGACCCGCCGCGACCAGCAGGGCCGCCAGCGCGCCAAACGCCGGCGCGGCCCTTCGCGAGAAGGCCATGAACCGGTCCGGGTTGGCGAGAAAGGCGAACATGCCCGCCGACTACTCTTCGCGAGGCCGGCGGGCAAGCTGTGGCGACTACTGACCGTCGTCGTCGTCGCCGTCGACTTCGATCTCGAAGCCCTCATCGTTGTCCTGGCCGTCGATGATGAAGACACCACCGCCCGGCGCGCCGGCCGCCCCGGGGCCGCCCGGATGCATGACGCGCACCCGGCGCTCCATGCCCGGGCCGCCCATGCCGCCCATCCGGCCCATTCGCATGCCTGGACCATGCATCGGGCCCATGCCCTGATGCAGGGCGTCGAACGCCGTCTTCTGCGAGGGGGTCAGCTGGCCGTAGAAGGCGCGGATGGCGTCGTTGTGCTTTTTGAACATCGCCTGATGCTCGGCCATCATCTTCTCGGCCATGGCCAGACGTTCCGGCGTGGTCTTCGGCATGTCCATCGGCTTGGGCGGGCCGGCGCCTTCGGCAGGCGGCGCGGGCGGCGTCATGGCGGCGAGGAACGCCTTCAGCGCGCCTTCCTGATCCGGGCGCAGCTGCAGGATGTCGCGCATGTGCTGGGCGTGCTTCTCCGGGTCCATCGGACCATGCATGCCGGGCATGCCGCCCATCCCGGGTCCGTGCATGCCGGGACCGCCCGGGCCGCCCATGACCACGACGCGACGCTCGACCTGGGGTGCGTCATGGTCGTGGGGAGGCGGCGTCTGCGCCGAGGCGGCGGCGGTCAGGCCGAGGGTCAGGACGCCGGCCATCAGGGCGACGCGGGTGAAGTTCGAAGTCATGGGATTGCTCTCCAATCCGGTTGGTGCAGCCCGCTGTATGGATGCGTCGTGTGGCCGGCGTTTGTCTGAAGAACACCGGTTTGTTTCAGACCTGTCGCAGATCAGTCCAGCGCATTGCGGCAGGCGGCGGCCATCGCCAGCGGGCTGAGGGCCACGGCGGCTGCCGCCCAGCCGCAAAGCAGCAGCAGCCCGGAGGTTCCGCCCGTCGCCGAAGCGGCCTGGGCCAGAGCCCCGCCGCCGAAGATCACCGGCGGCGCGAACAGGGGCAGGACGATCACGGCGATCAACACCCCGCCCCGACGGCTGCCCAGGGTCAGGGCCGCGCCCATGCCGCCGACGAAGGCGAACGCCAGTCCACCGACAAGCGCGCAGAGCAGGATGACCGGCGCCAACGCGGCCGGAGCCCCGAGCATCAGGGCCGCGACAGGCGCCGCGAACGCCAGCGGCAGACCCGTCGCCAGCCATTGGGCCAGCGCCTTGACCGCGCAGACGGCTTCCAGCCCGGGCTCGCCGAGCGCCAGCAGGTCCAGCGCGCCGTCCTCGAAGTCGCGTTCGAACAGGCGCTCGAGCGAGAGCAGCGAGGCCAGGGCCAGGGCCAGCCAGGCGATCCCGGGGGCTATGACCGCCAGCCGGGCCGGTTCGGGTCCAATCGCCAACGGCAGGAGGGTCGTCACGCCGGCGTAGAAGGCCAGCGCCGGCAAGGGGCCACCGCCGCGGCCCCAGGCCAGCGCCAGCTCGCGACGCAGCAGGACGATGAGCGGGCTCAAGCGCCGATCTCCACCGCTCGCGCCGGCACCGGCAGAGGATCGTGCACGGCCGCCAGCAGCATGCCGCCGCCGGCCAGATGATCCTTCAGCAGGCCGCCGATGCGTTCGCGCCAGACGCTGTCCAGCGGGGCCAGCGGTTCATCGAGCAGCCACAGGGTTCGCGGCGCGGCGATCAGCCGGGCCAGACCGACGCGGCGGCGCTGGCCAGCTGAGAGCTTGCGGACTTCCAGATCGAGCAGACGGCCAAGATCCAGGGCTTCGGCCGCGCGGTCCAGGCCAGCGTCGTCGCCACCGGACCAACGGGCGGCGAACGCCAGTTCCTCTCGCGCGGTCCGGCCGCCCTTGAGGCCGTCGTGATGGCCGATCAGGTGCAGGTCCCGCGCCCGCGCCTCGTCAGCGTCGGCCGCGCCTTCGAAGCGGACGGTTCCGGCTTCCGGACGCAACAGGCCCGCGACCGCACGGAGCAGACTGGTCTTGCCCGCGCCGTTGCGACCGACCAGGGCGATGGCCTCGCCGGCAGAGGCCCTGAACGACAGATGTTCGAACAGGAGACGCTCGCCGCGGCGGATCGCAAGGTCTTCGACAGCCAGTCCTGAAATCATCGCAAGTCCCCGGGACGGGTCGAAAAGTCCCTGACGCGGGCATGGACGGATGGCGCGACCGGGCGTATGCAGCGCGCAATCGGCCCCGCGCGTCCGCGCGCGGAGATACGCCGCGCCGGGGGGGACGCTGTGAGTCCTTTCCGAGCGCGCGATCCCGGAAGTGGTTTTCGGGCGGCCGAGAACAGGAAAGGACTCCCCCACATGGCGTCTATCGACAGCTTGCATACCCGCCGGACCCTCGCGGTCGGCGGCACGAGTTACGTCTACTACAGCCTGAGCGCGGCGGAAGACGCCGGTCTGAAAGGCGTGAGCCGCCTGCCCGTGTCAATGAAGGTTCTGCTCGAGAACCTGCTGCGCAACGAAAACGGCGGCGACACCACCGAAGGCGACCTGAAGGCCGTCGCGGCCTGGGTCGACAACAAGGGCAGCGTCGAACACGAGATCAGCTTCCGCCCGGCGCGGGTGCTGATGCAGGACTTCACCGGCGTGCCGGCCGTCGTCGACCTGGCCGCCATGCGTGACGCCATGAACGTGCTGGGCGCGGACCCGACCAAGATCAACCCGCTGATCCCTGTCGATCTGGTCATCGACCACTCGGTGATGGTGGACTTCTTCGGCACCGCCAAGAGCTACGGCGAGAACGTCGACCGCGAGTACGAGCGCAACATCGAGCGCTACCGTTTCCTGCGCTGGGGCTCCTCGGCGTTCAACAACTTCCGCGTGGTGCCCCCGGGCACCGGCATCTGCCACCAGGTGAACCTGGAATACCTGGCCCAGACCGTCTGGACGGCGTCGGACGCCGGCCATCCCGAACATGACGTCGCCTATCCCGACACCGTGGTCGGCACCGACTCGCACACGACCATGGTCAACGGCCTGTCGGTTCTGGGCTGGGGCGTCGGCGGCATCGAGGCCGAGGCCGCCATGCTCGGCCAGGCCATCCCGATGCTGATCCCGGAAGTGATCGGCTTCCGCCTGACCGGCGCCCTGCCGGAAGGCGCGACCGCCACCGACCTGGTGCTGACCGTCACCCAGATGCTGCGCAAGAAGGGCGTCGTCGGCAAGTTCGTCGAGTTCTTCGGCAACGGTCTGGCCAACCTGACCATCGAGGACCAGGCGACCATCGCCAACATGGCTCCGGAATACGGCGCCACCTGCGGCTTCTTCCCGATCAGCCAGTCGACGATCGACTATTTGCGCGCCACCAACCGTGACGCCCAGCGCGTCAACCTGGTGGAAGCCTACGCCAAGGCCCAGGGCCTGTGGTTCGACCCGGAAGCTGAAGAGCCCGTCTTCACCGACGTCCTGGAGCTGGCGCTGGATGACGTGCTGCCCTCGCTGGCCGGCCCCAAGCGTCCGCAGGACCGCGTGCTGCTCAGCGACTCCGCCGCCGCCTTTGAAACCGCGCTCAGCGACGAGTTCGGCAAGAAGGAGCAGACCGACCGCCGCGTGGCTGTCGCCGGCGAGACCTTCGACGTCGGCCACGGCGACGTGGTCATCGCGGCCATCACCAGCTGCACCAACACCTCCAACCCAAGCGTCCTGATCGCCGCCGGCCTTCTGGCCAAGAACGCGGTGGCCAAGGGCCTGAAGGTGAAGCCCTGGGTGAAGACCTCGCTGGCCCCCGGCTCGCAGGTCGTCACCGACTACCTGGCCAAGGCCGGTCTGACCAAGTCGCTCGACGCGCTCGGCTTCAACCTGGTCGGCTACGGCTGCACCACCTGCATCGGCAACTCCGGCCCGCTGCCCGACGCGATCAGCGCCGCGGTCAACGAGGGCGACCTGGTCGCCTGCTCGGTGCTGTCGGGCAACCGCAACTTCGAAGGCCGGGTGAACCCGGACGTGCGCGCCAACTACCTGGCCTCGCCGCCGCTGGTCGTGGCCTACGCCCTTGCCGGCACGATGCGCATCGACCTGACCAAGGAGCCGATCGGTCAGGACAAGAAGGGCAATGACGTCTTCCTGAAGGACATCTGGCCGACCTCGAAGGACATCGCCGACCTGCAGCGCAAGTCGGTGACCAGCGAGATGTTCGCCAAGCGCTACGGCGACGTGTTCAAGGGCGACAAGAACTGGCAGGCCATCAAGGTCGAGGGCGGCCAGACCTACGCCTGGGACATGGGCTCGACCTACGTCCAGAACCCGCCCTACTTCGAGGGCATGTCGATGACGCCTTCGGCGGTGAAGGACATCATCGAGGCCCGCGTGCTCGGCGTGTTCGGCGACTCCATCACGACCGACCACATCAGCCCGGCCGGCTCGATCAAGAAGACCTCGCCCGCCGGCGAGTATCTGCTGCAGCGTCAGGTCCGCTTCGAGGACTTCAACGGCTACGGCAGCCGTCGCGGCAACCACGAGGTGATGATGCGCGGCACGTTCGCCAACATCCGCATCCGCAACAAGATCACGCCGGACATCGAAGGCGGCGTGACCAAGCATTTCCCGTCGGGCGAGGCCATGTCGATCTATGACGCCGCCATGCGCTACGAGAGCGAGGGCCGTCCGGCCGTCGTCTTCGCGGGCAAGGAATACGGCACCGGTTCGTCGCGCGACTGGGCGGCCAAGGGCGCCAAGCTGCTTGGCGTTCGCGCCGTCATCGCCGAGACCTTCGAGCGCATCCACCGCTCGAACCTGGTGCAGATGGGCGTGCTGCCGCTGCAGTTCCTGTCGGACGGCTGGCAGCGCCTGGGCCTGACGGGCGAGGAGATCGTCTCGATCCGCGGCCTGCAGGACCTGTCGCCGCGCAAGCAGCTGATCGTCGAGCTCTATCGTCCGTCGGACGGCCGCATCGCCCGCTTCCCGGTGCGTTGCCGCATCGATGGCCCGACCGAGCTGGAATACTTCCAGAACGGCGGCGTGCTGAACTACGTGCTGCGCAACCTCGCCGGCCCGACGGGTTAGGGAACAGGGGACATGTACCGTAGGTACGTGTCCCCCAAACCAGCCACCGCTGAATCTTGATTTGGGGACACGTACCTGCGGTACATGTCCCCACTTCACGGCCTCGTGAAACGCGCGGCCGGTCCATCTCCGATTAAGTGCGCCGCGATGCGGAAAGCTTTTCTCGCCCTCCTTTTGTTGCTGCTGTCGCCGACGGCCTCGCCTGCCCAGGCGCGTCCTACGGTGGTCGTCGAGCTGTTCACGGCCCAGGGCTGCTCGTCCTGCGTGGCCGCCAACGCCATGGTCGGCGAGCTGGCGGAGCGACCCGACGTCCTGGCCCTGACGTTCGCAGTCGACTACTGGGACTATCTCGGCTGGCCCGACACCTTCGCCAAACCTGAGTTCACAGATCGCCAGAGGGCCTATGCCCGCAAACTGGCCCTGCGTGAGGTCTACACCCCGCAGGTGGTCGTCGGCGGTCGCGCGCAGGCCTCCGCCGTCAAGAGCGACGCCGTCGATGTGCTGCTGGCGGCGGCCCTGAAGTCGCCGGGCCATCCCCCCGACATGCTGTTCATCGGCAACCGTCGCGTCGCGGTCGGCTCCGGCCCCGCGCCGCGCACCGGAGCCGACGTCTGGCTGGTGCGCTATGATCCGCGTACGCTGGAAATCACCCCCAAGCGCGGCGACAACAAGGGTCAGGCCCTGGTGCAGCGCAATGTCGTCCGCGAGATCGTCCGCATCGGCGGCTGGCGCGGCCGACCCACCGCCTATCGCATCCCGGCGACAAAGCTGGAGGGCCTGGCCATGGCCGTGATCGTCCAG
>CAZISF010000064.1:0-17816 GCA_964541915.1 uncultured Caulobacter sp. | reverse complement strand
TCAGCCGACCTTGGGCGGGATGCCGAGGCCCTGGCCTTGCGGCGCCTGGGGCGCGGGCGAGGGGTTGTGCTGCGGCTGCGGCGGGCGCTGGAACTTAAGGCTGCGGCCCTGGAAGAAGGCCCCCGTTTCCATCGCCAGTTGCTCGTGGGTGATGTCGCCGTCAACGTAGGCTGTCCCATAAAGACGCACCTGCTTGGCGGTCACCGAGCCGATCACGCGACCGCGGATCTCGGTGGCTTCGGCATAGACCGAGCCCTCGATATGGCCGGTGTCGCCGACCGTCAGGCGGGCCACCCGGACATCGCCGCGGACCACGCCATCGATCTGCAGCTCGCCGTCGCCGACGACGCCGCCCTCGATCGTAATCCCGTCGCTGATAAGGGATGCCACCTTCGGTCGCGCCTTGGGTTGCTCGGGCGCAATGGGGGCCGGTGCGGACACCGGAGCCGAAACGGCCGTGGGTTTGGGCGGGGTCTTATTCTGCTTGCTGAACATATTCGCCGGCCTTCAAGTATCGGTTGGGGTTCTGCGCCCGGCCATTGACCCACACTTCATAGTGCAAATGTGGGCCAGTCGACCGGCCGGTCGACCCCATCGATGCAATACGCTGGCCAACTGTGACGCGCTGCCCGATCGAGACGTTGTAACCGGCCAGGTGGGCGTAACGCGTCTTGAATCCGGCGCCATGGTCGATCTCGACCGTATTGCCGTAACCCGACCGAACGCCCGTGAACGACACGACGCCCGGAGCGGTCGAATAGATCGGCGTGAAGGTGGCGCCGGGGAAGTCCAGGCCGGAATGGAACGCCGGCCGGCGCGTGAACGGATCCAGACGCACGCCGTAGCTGCTCGACTGCGCCGCGGCGCTGGTCGGGCGGAAGAAGGGCAGGCCGCGCGCCGCGTCAGCGAGGGCCCGCATGTCGGACATGTTGGTCGCCGCGCGCTGGATGCGCTGGGCGAAGCTTTCATCGACGTCCAGCACGGCGGCCAGGGCGCGCGGGTCGCGGGCCTCGATCAGCGGACCGCCGAGCGCGCCGCCGCGACCGGCGTAGCTGTCAGGGTTCAAACCGGCCAGGCGGAAGGCGAGGCGCAGGCGTTCGGCGCGGCTGAGGGCGTAGCTCTCGGCGGCGGTGATCATCCGCTCCTGATCCATCAGCGTGTACTGCACGCGCTGGATCGGCGAGCCGCCGTTGAGGCGGGGCTTGGCGGGGGCGAGGGCCTGTGCGGCGCCGGGCGCGCCGCGGAAGCCGGAGTCGGTCAGAAGCTGGGCGAGGGCGGCGTGGCGTTTTTCAACGGAATTGGCCAGTTCGACCAGCGAGCCGTCGGTCTGTGACAGCTGCTGCATCGCGCTGTTGAGGCGCGCCTGGCGGTCGGCGGTGACTCGTTCCCAATAGGCGTCGCGGCGGCCGAGTTCCTGATCGGTGGCGCTGACGGACAGGGCGCTGACCAGCATGGCCGCGGTGCAGACACCCATCCACAGGGCCGCCGCGCCGATGATCCCGGCGCCCATGATCTGTTTGCTGGTGGAGAGCACGAAGCCGCGCATCTCACCACCCGAGCGGATGTAGAGATGCCGTTCCGGAAACAACTCCTCCAAGGCTCGCAAAATTCTGCGCAAGCGTGCTGTGGCCATGGCCCCCGAACCCGAATTTCTCGGTGATCGCGATATGTGATGAATACGGGGAATCACGCAAGGCCCTTCGCGCGTCAGGTGTGCGCGGATGGGGGAATCTGGCCTTGTCAGGTCAGGGTTAACCACGATGTGATCGATGCGCCAGTTCTTCGCGTCGACTTTGCGCGCTGGGCGGGAATATTCGGGCGTATCTGCGGCGTTTTCGCAACACCAGACGTTACCCTTGAGTAATGGTCTGGATTTCCGACAGGTGCGACTGATTGCCGCCCTTGTGGCTAAAGGGCTCGCGCGGCTGCGAGAACGTCGGCCGCGTGACCCTTCACCTTCACTTTTCGCCAGATTTTCCGGATCACGCCTTCGCCGTCGATCAGCCAGGTCGACCGGTCGATGCCCATGTATTCCCGGCCGTAGAGGCTCTTCTGGACCCAGGCGCCATAGCGCTCGATGACGTCGCTTTCGGCGTCCGATCCCAGCTCGACGGTCAGGCCGTGTTTCGCGCGGAACTTGCCGTGTTTGACGGCGGTGTCCTTTGAGACGCCGACCAGCACCGCGCCGGCCGCGTCGAAATCGGCCTTCGCGGCGGAGAACTCGATGTTCTCGGTAGTGCAGCCGGGCGTGTCGTCCTTCGGATAGAAGAACAGCACGACCTTCTTGCCCTTCAGGGCGGACAGGGAGACGCGGCCCGAGTCGGTGGGCAGGTCGAAGTCGGGGGCGGGGTCGCCAATGGTCAGGTCAGTCACGGGCCTCTCCGAAAATCCGCTCATCCCGGCGAAGGCCGGGACCCAGGTGTTTTAGCGTTCTTCCCGCTCGCCCCGGGCTTTCGAAAAAAGCCTGGGTCCCGGCCTTCGCCGGGATGAGCGGCAGGGGTGGGATCAAACCGGCTTCAGCAGCACGATCTTCTTCTTGCCGGCGGAGAGCTTGATCACACCGTCGACGATGTCGACCGGGGTGATATCGCGGTTGGCGTCCATCTCCTGGGCGTCGTTCAGGCGCAGGCCGCCGCCCTGGGCGAGGCGGCGGGCTTCGCCGTTCGAGCCGGCAAGCCCGGCCGTCACGGCCAGCTTGGCCAGCTGTATCCCTGCCGCCAGTTCGGCCGCCGCGATCTCGACGGTCGGCAGATCGTCCGAGAGGGCGCCCTGTTCGAAGGCTTTCTCGGCTGCGTCTCGCGCGGCTTTCGCCGCCTCGGCGCCGTGGAGCATGCGAGTGGCTTCGTCGGCCAGCACCTTCTTGGCGTCGTTGATCGCCGCGCCGTCGAGCGCTTCCAGCCGGGCGATCTCGTCCAGCGGCAGATCGGTGAACAGGCGCAGGAAGCGGCCGACATCGGCATCCTCGGCGTTGCGCCAGAACTGCCAGTAGTCGTAGGGCGACCGCATGTCGGCGTTGAGCCAGACCGCGCCCTGGGCCGTCTTGCCCATCTTGGCGCCCGAGGCGGTCGACAGCAGGGGCGTGGTCAATCCAAACGCCGGCTTCTGGTCCACGCGGCGGATCAGTTCGACGCCATTGAGTATGTTGCCCCACTGGTCCGAGCCGCCCATCTGCAGCGTCGTGCCGTAGCGACGGTTCAGCTCGAGGAAGTCGGTCGCCTGCATGAGCATGTAGTTGAACTCGATGAAGGTCAGCGGCTGCTCGCGATCGAGCCGCAGCTTGACCGAGTCAAAGGCCAGCATGCGGTTGATCGTGAAGTGGACGCCGTACTCGCGCAGGAAGTCGATGTAGCCGAGCTTGCTCAGCCACTCGTCGTTGTCGATCAGCAGGGCGTCGGTCGGACCGTCGCCGAAGGTCAGGAACTTGCCGAAGGCCTGCTTCTGACTGGCGATGTTGGCCTGGATTTCCTCATGGGTGCGCAGCTGGCGCGTCTCGTCCTTGCCGGACGGGTCGCCGACCTTGGAGGTGCCGCCGCCGACGATGACGATCGGCTTGTGGCCGGCCTGCTGCAAGCGGCGCAGCATCATGATGGTGATCAGGTTGCCGACGTGCAGGCTGGGGGCGGTGGCGTCGTAGCCAATGTAGCCGGTGATGATCCCGTTGCTCGCCGCCTCGTCCAGCTCCTCCGGATGGGTGATCTGGTGGATGTAGCCGCGGTCCCGCATCAGCTGCAGGAACGTCGACTTGAACTGGGGTTCGGCGGTCATAGGGATGGAGTCTCCTTGCGCGGACGGCTCTAGCACGTCGGGCGGGGAGGGGTTCAAGGTCGCGGGCACGGAAAGGTCTCCTCGGGGTGAGGCCGGAGACTGTCTGCGTTGAAGTTCAGAGCATGCCGCCGGCGGTGTGGCGGCATGCGATCGCACAGCCGCTCGTCAGGACGAGCGGGCGTAATAGAGGCTGCAAAGGGCGCGGCGAGCGATCATGGGTTGCTGAATGCCTCCGCCATTGACCGGCGTCAAGGTGAGGGTATCGAAGGGGTATGCTGCTGACGCTGACGCCTCACCCCGATACGCCGTGCGAGTCGGTGACAAGGATCGAGGTGAACCTCGCGTTCGCGACGCCTGCGACTCTCGCCCTGCGCTTTGTCGCCGCTGGCGATATCACAGCGGTCCGCTGGCCTGAGCCTCTGGAACGCGCGCGCGTGGATGACCTCTGGAAACACAGCTGCTTCGAGGCTTTCATTCAGCCGGCCGCTGACGAGGCCTACTACGAGATCAACCTGTCGCCCTCGAACCGCTGGGCGGGCTACCGCTTCGATCGGTACCGCGAGGGCATGAGTTCGCCCAACGGTCTCGCGCTGACTCATATGACCCGCAGGGCGTCGGCCAGTCTCTTCGAGCTCGTGGCGACGCTGGATATGTCCGGTCAGGCCGACCTGACGGCTGATCTCCCGGCAAGGCTGGGCCTTTCGGCGGTCATCGAGGAAAGCAACGGCCGCAAGTCCTACTGGGCGCTCGCCCATGCGCCGGGTAAGCCTGACTTTCACCATCCCGACTCCTTCGCAGCCACTCTGGAGCCCGCATGAACTTCGGCATCGATCGTCTGCTCGCCGACCCCTCCCTGCGAGCCGACCTGAAGGGCAAGCGCGTGGCCTTGCTGGCGCATCCGGCGTCGGTCGCGGCCGACCTGACCCATTCGATCGATGCCCTTGCGGCCTGCCCTGACATCCAGATCACCGCCGCCTTCGGGCCGCAGCACGGCATGCGCGGCGATCTGCAGGACAACATGATGGAGTCGCCGGACTTCACCGACCCGGTCTACGGCTTCCCGGTGTTCAGCCTGTACGGCGAGACGCGGCGCCCGACTGGCCAGGCGATGGGCACGTTCGACGTGCTGCTGGTCGACATGCAGGACCTCGGCTGCCGCATCTATACCTTCATCACCACGCTGCTCTACGTGCTCGAGGCTGCCGCCGAGCACGGCAAGGAGGTGTGGGTGCTTGACCGCCCCAATCCCGCCGGCCGCCCGGTCGAGGGGCTGACCCTGCTGCCGGGCTGGGAGAGTTTCGTCGGCGCCGGTCCGCTGCCCATGCGGCACGGTCTCACGCTCGGCGAGCTCGGCCAGTGGTTCGTGCGCACGCGCAGTCTCGATGTCGTCTATCGCGTGATTGAAATGGAAGGCTACGATCCCGCCGCCGCGCCCGGCTACGGCTGGCCGCTGGGCGAGCGCAGCTGGATCAATCCCAGCCCCAATGCGCCCAACCTGTCGATGGCCCGCGCCTATGCCGGCACCGTGATGCTGGAGGGGACCAACCTCTCCGAAGGTCGCGGAACGACCCGGCCGCTGGAGCTGTTCGGCGCACCGGACATCGACGCCCGCAAGATCATCGCTGAAATGCAGGCGTTCGCGCCGCAGTGGTTGAAGGGCTGCCGCCTGCGCGACATCTGGTTCCAGCCGACCTTCCACAAGCATGTCGGCCAGCTGTGCAACGGCGTGCAGATCCACGTCGACGACCCGTCCTACGACCACGCGGCGTTCCGGCCGTGGCGGGTGCAGGCGCTGGCTTTCAAGGCGATCCGACGGCTTTATCCTGACTACCACCTGTGGCGGGACTTCCCGTACGAGTACGTGTTCGACAGGCTGGCCATCGACGTGATCAACGGCGGGCCGGGCCTGCGCGAGTGGGTTGATGATCCGATGGCGACGCCCGGCGACCTCGATGCCCTGACCACGCCCGACGAGCAGGCGTGGATCGCCGAGCGCCGGCCCTTCCTGCTATACTGACCGCCGTGACGATGCGCATCGCCCTGCTGAGAGGCGTCAATGTCGGCGGGGCGAAGAAGGTCGCCATGGCGGATCTGAAGGCCATGGTCGAGGCGCTCGGGTTCACGCAGGTGAAGACCCTGCTGGCCAGCGGCAATGTGGTGTTCGAGGCGGGCGATCAGAGCGACGCCGACCTGGAGGCGCTGCTGGAGAAGGAGGCCGGGGCGCGGCTGGGGCTGGTCACGCGGATGATCGTGCGCGGCCCGAAGACCTGGCGGGCGATGATCGAGGCCAATCCAATGCCGCGGGAGGCCGAACGTGAGCCGTCGCGGTTTCTCGTCAATGTCGCGCGCGAGCCGGTGACGCCGGACATGCTGGCGATGATCCGCGCCGTGGCGACGCCCGGCGAGCGGGTCGAGGCGGGAGACCGGTGCGTCTATGCCTTCTTCGGCGACGGCATCGCGGACTCGAAGGCCGCGCTGGTGTTCGGCAGGAAGGCGCTGGGGCTGACGTCGACCGGGCGAAACTGGAACACGGTGCTGAAGATCGCGGCGCTGATCGGGGCCTAGGTGCGTGGTTCGACAATGCCAAAGCCCGTCATCCTCGCCCTTGTGGCGAGGATCCCTTGGTCGGCCGCACGAATGGCTCTTGAGCTTGAACGGTTCGGAACACGTTCAGAGGGGTCCTGGGCACAAGGCCCAGGATGACGGCCGATTGGTTAGCTCTTTCGGTGCACCTTCGCCCGTTCAATCCCCTCAAGCACCATCTGACGGGCCTGGGCCGCGTCGCCCCAGCCCTTGACCTTGGTCCACTTGCCGGGCTCGAGGTCCTTGTAGTGGGTGAAGAAGTGCTCGATCTGGTCGAGCGTGATCTGGGGCAGGTCGGTGTAGTTGCGCACGCTGTCGTAGCGGGCGGTCAGGTGCGAGGACGGCACGGCGATCAGCTTCTCGTCGATACCCGCCTGGTCTTCCATCAGCAGCACGCCGACGATGCGGCTGCTCATCACCGCGCCGGGCGCGATGGCCCGGGTGTTGACCACGATCACGTCGACGGGGTCGCCATCACCGGACAGGGTATGGGGGATGAAGCCGTAATTCCCGGGATAGCGCATGGCCGTATAGAGGAAGCGGTCGACGACCAGCACGCCCGCGTCCTTGTCGAGCTCGTACTTGATCGGCTCGCCGCCGATCGGCACCTCGACGATGACGTTGACGTCTTCCGGCGGGTTCACGCCGATGGCGATGGCATCAAGGTTCATGACGATCAGGCCGGATCGGCTTCCAGACGCTTGTCGAGATAAGCCCCGACGCGCTTTTCGACTTCGGGCAGATGCTCGGCCCAGAAATGGGTCGCGCCCTCGACCAGCTCATAGTCGATGACGATGCCCTTCTGCGTCCGCAGCTTGGAGACGACGCGCTCGACCTCGACCGGCGGCACGACCGTGTCGGCCTGGCCGTGCAGGATCAGGCCGGAGGCCGGGCAGGGGGCCAGGAAGCTGAAGTCGTACATGTTGGTCGGCGGCGAGACGCTGATGAAGCCGTCCGTCTCCGGGCGGCGCATCAAGAGTTGCATGCCGATGTAGGCGCCGAAGCTGTAACCGGCGACCCAGAACTGGCTGGCCTGCGGATTGGCCGCCTGCAGCCAGTCGAGCGCCGTGGCCGCGTCGGCCAGCTCGCCGATGCCGGCGTCGAACTCGCCCTGGCTGCGGCCCACGCCGCGGAAGTTGAAGCGTAGCACCGAGAAGCCGCGCTTCATGAACAGGTGATAGAGCTGCACCGACACCGGGTGGTTCATGTGACCGCCGGCCCGCGGGTGCGGGTGGAGGATCAGGGCGATCGGCGCGTTCTCGCGCTTGCCCGGTGAATACCGACCTTCAATCCGGCCGGCCGCGCCGGTGAGCACCACTTCAGGCATGCGTTTTTCCCGTCCTGCCGAGCCGTGGAATACTTGACCACTGCGCTTGGTTTTCCTAGATCAGCGACGTCCGCGCCGACCTGATCAACAGGCCTCGCGGGCGAGGCGCGGCCTTAGCACAGGCCGCGCGCCGGATGCCAGGGAATCTCGCCATGCGCCTGTCCACCAAGGGCCGCTACGCCGTGATGGCCATGACCGACCTTGCCGGACGGCAGGGCGCGGACGATTCCGTGCGCGCCGTGTCGCTCGCCGAGATCGCCGCGCGGCAGCAGATATCCCTGTCTTACCTCGAGCAGTTGTTCGCGCGCCTGCGCCGCAAGGGGCTGGTCAAGAGCGTGCGGGGGCCGGGCGGCGGCTATCGGCTGGCGCTGAGCGCGGGCGAGACGACGGTCGCCGACATCGTGCTGGCTGTCGATGAGCCGCTGCGCGCGACCCGTTGCGGCAAGCCGGCCGGACGCGGCTGCATGGTCGGCGGCGAGCGCTGCATGACCCACGACCTGTGGGAAGAGATGGGCCGTCAGCTGCACAGCTATCTGGCCTCGGTGTCGCTCGCCGATGTGATTTCCGGAAAGCTGCGCATGGCGGCGCCGGAGGCCGCGTGACCGTCTATCTCGACTACAACGCGACCGCTCCCGTCCGCCCCGAGGCGAAGGGCGCGGTCGTGCGGGCGCTGGAGATCGGCGGCAATCCCTCTTCGGTGCACGCCGCGGGCCGCGCCGCGCGATCGCTGATCGAGGCGTCGCGGGCGCAGGTGGCGGCGCTTGTGTCGGTGCTGCCTGGCTCGATCACCTTCACCAGCGGCGGGACCGAGGCCAACGCCCTGGCCATCGAGAGCGCCGTGGCGGCGGGCTTTGATCGCATCCTTCTGGGCGCGACCGAGCATGGCGCCGTGGCCGAGAACGTTCGCGCGGCCGCTGTTCCGGTCGAGGTCTGGCCGGTGGACGCCGACGGCGTCGCGGACCTGGCCTGGCTGGCGCAGGCGCTCGCGACGGGCGGCAAGCCGCTGGTCTGCCTGATGCTGGCCAACAACGAGACGGGCGTGATCCAGCCGGTGGCGGAGGCCGCGACGCTGGTGCGCGAGGCCGGCGGCTGGCTGCATGTCGACGCTGTTCAGGCCGCGGGCAAGATCGCCATCGATTTCAACGCGCTCGGCGCGGACACCCTGGCGCTGGCGGCGCACAAGATCGGCGGGCCGTTCGGCGTCGGGGCGCTGGCCGCCGGGCCGCGCGCGACGCTGGTGCGACGGCTGCACGGCGGCGGACAGGAGCGCGGTCGACGCGCCGGGGCCGAGAACCTCTCCGGTATCGCCGGGTTCGGCGCTGCCTGTGAGGCCGCTGTCCGCGACATCGATGCTATCTCCGCTCAGACCGCTTGGCGCGACGCGCTGCAGGATCGGGTGGAAGCCGCCGGCGCGATCGTGCTCGGCAAGGGCGCCCAGCGCCTGCCGCAAACGCTCGGCTTCGCCGCGCCGGGCTTCGACGCCCAGATGCAGGTGATGGGTATGGATCTGGCGGGCGTGATGATCAGCGCCGGCCCGGCCTGCTCGTCCGGCAAGATGAAGCCAAGCGATGTCGTGGCCGCGATGGGCCGGGCTGATCTGGCGCCCAGCGCCATCCGTATCAGCGGCGGCTGGGCAAGCACGGAACAGGACTGGATCGCCGCCGGCGACGCCTGGCTGGACCTGTATGCGCGCCACACGGCGCGCCGGAAGGAAGTTGCGTAATGGCCGCCGTCAAGGAAACCGTCGACGCGGTCGCCGAGCTGGAAAAGTACCAGCACGGCTTCGTCACCGACATCGAACAGGACTTCGCGCCCAAGGGGCTGAACGCCGACATCGTGCGGTTCATCTCGGCTAAGAAGAACGAGCCGGAGTGGATGCTGGCCTGGCGACTGGAGGCCTTCGAGCGCTGGCTGGCGCTGGAGGAGCCCGACTGGGCCAAGGTCAACTATCCCAAGATCGACTACCAGGACTCCTACTACTACGCCGCGCCGTCGCAGAAGGCCGGGCCGATGAGCCTGGACGAGGTCGATCCGGACATTCTGGAGACCTACAAGAAGCTCGGCATCCCCCTGCGCGAGCAGGAAGTGCTGGCGGGGGTACAGGGCGCGCCGCGCTATGCCGTCGACGCGGTGTTCGACAGCGTCTCGGTGGTCACCACCTTCAAGAAGGAGCTGGCCGCCGTCGGGGTGATCTTCTGCCCGATCAGCGAGGCGATCCGCGAACACCCCGAGCTGGTGAAGAAGTACCTCGGCTCGGTCGTGCCGGTCAGCGACAACTATTTCGCCTGCCTCAACAGCGCGGTCTTCAGCGACGGCAGCTTCGTCTACATCCCGCCGGGCGTCCGCTGCCCGATGGAGCTCAGCACCTATTTCCGCATCAACGCCAAGGATTCCGGGCAGTTCGAGCGGACCCTTATCATCGCCGACAAGGGCAGCTACTGCTCCTATCTCGAAGGCTGCACGGCCCCGATGCGCGACGAGAACCAGCTGCACGCCGCCGTGGTCGAGCTGGTGATCCTCGAAGACGCCGAGATCAAATACTCGACGGTCCAGAACTGGTACCCGGGCGATCCGGTCACCGGGAAGGGCGGCATCTACAACTTCGTCACCAAGCGGGCCGACTGCCGGGAAGCCCGGGCGAAAGTCAGCTGGACCCAGGTCGAGACCGGCTCGGCGATCACCTGGAAATACCCGTCCTGCGTCCTGCGCGGGGAGGGCAGCTCGGGCGAATTCTATTCCATCGCCGTGACCAACGGCCACCAGCAGGCCGACACCGGCACCAAGATGATCCACCTGGGCGCCAACACCCGCTCGCGGATCATCTCCAAGGGCATCAGCGCCGGCAAGTCGTCCAACACCTATCGCGGGCTGGTCTCGGCCCACCCGAAGGCCGTCGGGTCGCGCAACTTCACCCAGTGCGACAGCCTGCTGATCGGCAAGGACTGCGCCGCCCACACCGTGCCCTACATCGAGGCCCGCAACGGCCAAAGCGTGTTCGAGCATGAGGCGACGACCACGCGCCTGTCGGACGACCAGCTGTTCTATTGCCAGCAGCGGGGGCTCGATACGGAGTCCGCCGTGGCGCTGCTGGTCAACGGCTTCGTCCGCGACGTGCTCCAGACCCTGCCGATGGAGTTCGCCGTCGAGGCGCAGAAGCTGGTGGCGATCTCGCTGGAAGGGAGCGTGGGGTAGTGCTCTGCCTTCACCTGTTCCCTTCACCGTCGAGCTTGTCGCGAGGGCCCATGAACACCCGGTTCCACCGGTGGGCTTGGGTGGTCGGGACAATTCCAACCACCAAGAATGAGGAGTGGCTTTCATGACCCTTCGAGCCATCGATCACGTTCAGCTCGCCATCCCCGTCGGAGGAGAGGACCAGGCGCGCCCGTTCTACGGCGACCTGCTGGGCCTCACCGAAGTACCGAAGCCCGCAGAGCTCGCCAAGCGCGGCGGCTGCTGGTTCGAGCAGGGCGCCATGAAGGTCCACCTCGGCGTCGAGCAGGACTTCCGCGCCAATGTGAAGGCCCATGTGGCGTTCGAGGTCGATGACGTCGCCGGGCTCGCCGCACGGGCTTCGGTGGCCGGCTTCAAGGCGCAGTTCGATGACGACCTCGACGGCTTCGAGCGCGTCTACCTCTACGACCCCTTCGGCAACAGGCTCGAGTTCCTGAAGCCGCTGAGCGCTCCCCGATGAGCGCCGCATCCCCCCTTTCGTCATCGTCGGACTTGTTCCGACGACCCATGAACACCGTCGAACGGTCGTGTGCATGGGTCCTCGCGACAAGCGCGAGGATGACGGTAATTTTGAAAGTTCTGGCGTGAATTCAATGCTCTCCATCACCAACCTCCACGCCACCGTCGGCGAGAAGCAGATCCTCAACGGGCTGACCCTCGAGGTCCCCGCCGGGGAGGTGCACGCCATCATGGGGCCGAACGGGGCGGGGAAGTCGACGCTCAGCTATGTGCTGACCGGGCGGCCCGGCTACACCGTGACCGAGGGCTCGGCGACGCTCGACGGCGAGGACTTGCTGGCGCTGGAAGCCAACGAACGAGCGGCGAAGGGCGTGTTCCTGTCGTTCCAGTATCCGCTGGAAATTCCGGGGGTTCCGGCCCTGACCTTCATCCGCACCGCGCTCAACGCCCAGCGCAAGGCCCGCGGCGAGGCCGAGATCGCCGCCCCGGCCTTCCTCAAGAAGGCCCGCGAGACGGCGGCGTCGCTGAAGATCGACTTCGAGATGCTCAAGCGGGCGCTCAACGTCGGCTTCTCCGGCGGCGAGAAGAAGCGGATGGAGATCTTCCAGATGGCCATGCTGGAGCCGCGTTTCCTGATCCTCGACGAGACCGACAGCGGCCTGGACATCGACGCCCTGCGCATCGTGTCAGAGGGCGTCAACGCCATGCGCAGCCCCGACCGCGGCATGCTGGTGATCACCCACTACCAGCGGCTGCTCGACTACATCAAACCTGACCGCGTGCATGTGCTGAGCGCCGGCAGGATCGTCGCCAGCGGCGGACCCGAACTGGCGCACCAGCTCGAGGCCGAGGGCTACGACAAGTACGTGAAGGCCGCCGCGTGAGCGCGATCGAAGCCCTTACGGCCGAAGACCTTGCCCGGCTTCCTGGCAAGCGAGACGAGGACTGGCGCTGGACCGATCTTCGCGGCCTGGTACGCCGGCCTCGATTGCGATCAGCCCCGCTAGAATTCGTTACAAGCGGCGGTGGACCGTTCGGAGCCTCTGAGGCCGTGGAGGTCTCGATCGCTAACGGAGAGCTCTTCGGCCCGGCGTCGCGCGCCAGCTTTGGGGTTTGCGTTGAGGTCCACAATGCGCCGGCGCCGCCGTTCATGACAGATGCGATGCCGATGGGTGCGCTCGCCGCGGAGCGAAGCACGCTGCCGCGGGCGACCATCATCGACTTTGTCGGGCCAACACCGGCGCCTGTCCGTCTGAGAGTGATCAACGACAGCCAGGGCGGTGCGCATCATGCTCGCCTCCGCATTGTCGTGCAGGCTGGCGTAAAGGCTGTTCTCCTCGAGAGCCACGAAGGGCGTGGCGGGGACTATTTGGCGAATACCTTTCTTGAGGTGACGCTTTACGAAGGCGCATCGCTTGAGCGCATCGTTATCGCCGAAGAGGTCGCCGACGCCATTGCTGTGACCACGGCCGACGTTTGCCTTATGGCCAACTCGACGTTCAGTCAGACCATGCTCACCAGTGGCGCAAAGCGGCAGCGGATCGAGACGCGGGTTGAACACTACCGCTCGGGCGCACAATTGCGAATGGACGGCGCTTATCTGCTCGCCAATCAGCGACATGCCGACATCACTACCGTGGCGACTCATTCGGTCACTGACGGAACCACCTCCCAGCTGACCAAGGGCGTGGTGCGTGACCAGGCGCGCGGCGTGTTCCAGGGTCGGATCGTGGTCGAGAAGGGCGCAGACGGCACCGAGGCCCGCATGGGCCACCATGCGCTGATCCTGTCGGACAAGGCCGAGGTCGACGCCAGGCCCGAGCTGCTGATCTTCGCCGACGACGTCCAGTGCGCCCATGGAAACACCATCGGGGCCCTGGACGAGGCGGCGATCTTCTATGCCCGCCAGCGCGGGATGCCGGAGGCCGTGGCGCGGGCCATGCTGACCGAAGCGTTTGTCGGCGAAGTGGTCGACCGGATTGAGCACGAGGGCGCGCGGGATGTGGCGCGGGCGTGGGTGAGTGCGCAGCTGGGGGGTGCGGAATGACCCCTTTCGATCCCGAAACGGTGAGGGACCAGTTCCCCATCCTCGCTCGCCAGATCAACGGCAAGCCGCTGGTCTATCTCGACAACGCGGCCTCGGCGCAGAAGCCGAAGGCGGTGATCGACGCCCTCACGCACGCGATGAGCCACAGTTACGCCAACGTCCATCGCGGCCTGCACACGCTCGCCAACGAAACGACGGAAGCCTATGAAAAGGCGCGAAAAACGGTTGCGCGCTTCCTGAATTGCGACACCGATGAGGTGGTCTTCACCAAGGGCGGCACCGAGGCGATCAACCTGGTCGCGGCCTCGTTCGGACTGGGCCTGAAGGCCGGCGACGAGATCGTGCTGACGCAGATGGAGCATCACTCCAACATCGTGCCCTGGCACCTGCTGCGCGAGCGCAAAGGCGTGGTGTTGCGTTTCGCGCCGGTGCTGGAGGACGGGTCGCTCGATCTCGAGGGCCTGCGCAAGCTGATCACCGACCAGACCCGCCTCGTAGCCGTGACCCAGATGTCCAACGTGCTGGGCACGATCAATCCGGTCCGCGCCATCGCCGATATGGCCCACGCCGCCGGTGCGGCGGTGCTCGTCGATGGCTGCCAGGGCGCGGTGCACATGCGCATCGACGTCAAGGCGCTGGACGCCGACTTCTACGTCTGCACCGGCCACAAGCTGTACGGTCCGACCGGCATCGGCGTGCTGTACGGCAAGGCCGAGCGGCTGGCCGCCATGCCGCCCTACCAGGCCGGCGGCGAGATGATCGGCACGGTCACCGAGGACCGCATCACCTACGCCGAGCCGCCCATGCGGTTCGAGGCCGGCACGCCGCCGATCCTTGAGGCCATCGCGCTCGGTGCGGCGCTGGACTGGCTGATGGGCCTCGATCGCGAGGCCGTCGCGGCGCACGAACGCGCGCTTTACGACCGGGCGATCGAACGGCTCGACGGGGCCAACTGGCTGCGCATCCTCGGCACAACGCCGGACAAGGGCGCCATTCTCAGCTTCACCGTCGATGGGGCTCACGCCCACGACATCGCCCAGATCCTCGATCAGCAGGGGGTGGCGGTCCGCGCCGGAACCCATTGCGCCGAGCCGCTGATGGCCCGTTTCGGCGTGACATCGAGCGCCCGGGCTTCCTTCGCCCTATATAACACCCTGGATGAGGCTGACGCGTTCGTGGACGCGCTGGTCAAGGCCCGCAGCTTTTTCGCCTGAGATCATGACCGACACAGCGCCCATTGCCCCGCAGACGTCTTCCGCCATTCCCCAGGCGGAACTCGACGCCCTGACCGACAAGCTGGTCGAGAAGCTCAAGAGCGTGTTCGACCCGGAGATCCCGGTCGACATCTATGAGCTGGGCCTGATCTACAAGGTCGACGTCTCGGACGACTACGAGGTCAAGATCGACATGACCCTTACCGCGCCGGGCTGCCCGGTGGCCGGGGAGATGCCTGGCTGGGTCGAGGACGCTGTGATGGAAATCCCGGCCTTCAAGTCCTGCACCGTCGACCTCGTCTTCGACCCGCCGTGGGACCCCTCGCGCATGAGCGACGAGGCCAAGCTGCAACTGAACATGTTCTGATCATGGAAACGGTTCAAATCACCCCGCGTCCCCGCCGCCCGCGCCCCAAGGTCGTCACCCTGACCGACGCCGCGGCCGGGCGCGTGAAGGAGATCATGGCCCGGGCCGAGAAGCCCTACGCCGGCCTGCGCGTGGGCGTGAAGAACGGCGGCTGCGCCGGCTCCGAGTACATCATCGAATACGCCGAAACGGCTGACCCGCTGGACGAGGTGGTCGAGGATCACGGTGTCACGATCCTGATCGAACCGAAGGCCGTGCTGTTCCTCATCGGCGCCGAAATCGACTACGAAGTCAGCCGGCTGAGCAGCAAGTTCGTCTTCCGCAATCCGAACGAGACGGACGCCTGCGGCTGCGGCGAGAGCGTGACGATCCAGCCTGCGGCGGAACGCTAGAAATCCACGTTTCGGGTAACCGCCCAGTGGCGGAACGGTGTTCTCGCAGTAGCCTGAGGGTCTGATCCGCACGAGGGGGACCAACCCATGTTCATTCCGGCAATCGCCACCGCAGCCGCTCTTCTGGCCTTCGGCGCAGGGCCCGCGAACCCGTTTCCGAACGTGAACCCGGACAAGTTCGAAGGGCTCGCCAGCGACAGCTTCGCCGCCTGGTCCTACGGCTGGGATTCGGTGAAGACCAACGGCGCGGTGAAGACGCTGCTTGTCCAGACCCACTATCAGACCCCGACCCCGATGCCCGGCAGTCCGGCGCCCGCCGCCTATTCGATCCACACCATGGCGTTCAACTGCGCGAACAAGACGGTAAACGTCATCAACGGCGCCAACTACTCGGCTAGCCACATCTTTCTGAGCATCGGTTCGACCACCGGGACTTTTCCGTGGTCGGACATGACCACGGGGTTCGAGTCGTTCGCCACCCAGGTCTGCGCGACCAGCTTCTGATGCTCTAGGCGGCGGCTTCGACGGTCGCCGCCGCTTTCCTCACCTCATCCGGCGTTGGAACCAGCACCGACGGCTTCACCGGCGCACCCGTGGCCTGCGCGATCAGCTGCTGGCTGCGGGTCTCGATGGCCTCTTCCAGGCGCGTCAGGAAGGGCGTGCGATCAAGTCCCGTCTCGATCGGGTCGAGGAACTCGATCGTGGCTGTACCGGGTGTCTTGATCTTCGACGTCTGCTCCCAGAAGCAGCCCAGGTTGGTCGCCACCGGCACTACCGGCAGGTTGAAGTCGCGGCTCATGTAGTAGACGCCGGTGCGGTAGCGGAACCGCTCGCCGGGTTTGGCCAGATTGCCTTCCGGATAGATCAGGATGCGACGCCCTTCGGCCGCCACCTGGGCCGCGCTTTCCGACAGGGCCTTGCGGGCTTCAGGGCCGCCGCAGTTGTCAACGATGATCGCGCCGAACTTGCGCAGGATGGCCCCGACCAGCGGGAAGCGTTCCATGTGATCGCCGGTGACGAACGACAGGTTGTCGACGTTCGCGAACATGACGAAGCCGTCGCCCCAGCTGTGGTGTTTGGCGGCGATGATGAAGGCGCCTTTGGGCAGCTTTTCCTGGCCCTTCAGTTCGATCCTGATGCCGGCCAGCGCGTCCATCGCCCACAGCATGCGACGCGTGTAGAGCCGGATCGCCCCGGTCATCGGCGCACGGCCCGGCGCCAGCGCCAGGATGGCGGCGCTGAGGCCGTAGAAGATCGACAGCACCCAGTAGTAGGCGTTGAACAGCCGGTTGCGGAAGGTCATCGGATTTCCCTATCGGGCGAACAGCAGCGCCTGGACGCCGGCGGTCATCAGGTCGGCGTGGGCGGAGAGGGGATCGTCGCCAAGGCGGCCGTAGACCCGGTTCTGGGCGGTCTGGGTGATCACGCCGATGGCCATGGCGGCCAGCACGCGCGGGTCGGCAGGCGGAATTTCGGCCGCGATCATGGCCTGTTTGATGACGTTCTCGGTGACCGTGACCGGGTCGCGGCCATCCTCCTGGTACCAGGGGATGAAGCGGTGAATCTGGGTCAGGTGGAAGCTGAACGTCAGCCAGTCCTCGTCGGCCACCTCGCAGTAGGCGGTGACGATGGCGGCGGCCTTGGCCTTGATGCCGACGGCCTGGGCGGCGCTGTCCTCGATCAGGGTCGACAGTCGCCGGTGGGTGGTCATGAACAGGCTGATCGCCAGTTCGTCCTTGCCCTTGTAGTGGCGGTAGAGGGCGCCCTCGGACACGCCGGCGGCCGTTGCGATGGCGCGGGTCGTCGCTGCGTCGACGCCCTCGCGAACGAAGACTTCCAGAGCGGCGCGCTCGATGCGAGGTTTGGCGGACATGGGGACGACTCCTTGTGTGAGCATTTGCTTACATTCGCCGGGCGTCCGCAAGTGAACAATTGATCACGCAGGACCGGAATGGCTGTCAGCGCCGAGTTTCTCGACCATTTGCACGAACTGCTGGCCGGACTCGGCCCGCTGACGGTGAAGAAGATGTTCGGTGGCGCCAGCCTGCAGGTTGATGGCGCGGCCTTCGCCCTGGTGTTCGGCGAGACCCTGTACCTCAAGGTGGACGACGAGAACCGCGCGGCCTTTGAGGCGGAGGGCTCGGGTCCGTTTGTCTACAGCATGAAGGACGGGCGTGAGGCGTCGCTCGGCTACTGGAGCCTGCCCGAGGGCGGTCTGGATGATCCCGACGAGGCGGTGCGCTGGGCGCGGCTCGGCGTCGAGGCGGCCTTCCGGGCGAAACGGCCGAAAACAAAGAAGGGCCGGGCGATGCGCGACGACATCGGACCCGGCCCCTGGGATGGGTAATTCCTCCCCATCGGGGGAGGTGGATCGGCGATAGGGCGCCGCGGGGGGGGCCCCCCAAAAAGCGCCGGCCCCCCGGGTTTTTTG
>CAZISF010000063.1:0-18384 GCA_964541915.1 uncultured Caulobacter sp. | reverse complement strand
AAGCACCCGAGCCGGTCGCGGAAGCTCAGGTCGTTCCTCGACAGCTAGGTAAGACAGACAAGGGCGGCTCTCACGGGCCGCCCTTTTCGCTGGTTTCTGGCTACGCCCCGCGCATCAGCACGCCCGCGGTCAGGACGCCGAAGGCCAGCACGAGCGTGTCGATGACATGGGCGCTGACGAACGGGATGCCGACGTTGCCGTAGTGGGCGACGGCCGCGGCGATGGCCAGCGCGAGCGAGACCGCGAAAAGCGGCATCGACGGCGCTGTCAGCACCAGGGATCCTTGACGGTAGGCCATGCGGGTCTCTCCGGGAGGGCGCGATCGCGCCTGTGCCTGAGCAACGCCTGTCGCCGACCGCCGTTCCGTCAGCCCTTCTTCGTCAGTCCTTCGTAGATCGACTCCACGAGCCGGTCGGCCTCGCCTTCGAGCGGGTAGGCCGCAGTCGGCTTGCCGGCCTGGATCTCGGCCAGCGTCTTGTGGGCCCTGATGCCCTTGCGCACCTTCGCGGTGATGTCGACCAGCATGTCGCGGTAGGCCTGCAGGTCGGCCTTCTTCGCCATCTCGCCGTGGGCCGGCACGATGATGGTCGCGTCATCGGCCATCGCCAGGGTCGCGTCGACCGCCGCGATCACGCCCATGACGCCGCCGCCGCTGCTGGTGTCGATGAACGGAAACAGTCCGTTGAAATAGACGTCGCCCATGTGGATGACGTTGGCCTTGACCAGTTTGACGATCGTGTCGCCGTCCGTATGGGCGGCCGGGGTGTGGCGCAGCAGAACGGTTTCGGAGCCGATGTGCAGTTCGAGCGTGTCGTCATAGACAAGCGTCGGCCAGGCCATCGGGGGCTGGGCGGGGATCCTGCTGTTGTAGGCGACCATGAACTGGTCGCTGCTGAGCCGGGTGCGGACCTCGCGCTGGGCGATGATCACCGCGCCCGACTTGGCGAAGGCGGCGTTGTCGCCGGCGTGGTCCAGGTGCCAGTGGGTGTCGATGACGTACCGGACCGGGGCCGGCGATACCTTGGCGACAGCGGCGACGGTCTCGTTGTGGGCCCGCGACCGCTGGTCGTCGACGATCAGGGCGCCCTGGGCGTCGGGCAGGATGAGGACGTTGCCGTCGATGCCGATCAGGACATAGACGTCCGGCCGCAGCTGACGCACCTCGGCCTCACGGGCCTGCGCCGGCGCGGCCAGCAGCGACAGGGCGACAACGGGCGCCAGCGCCCATCCGGCGAGGGCGGTGCGGGTTATGGACATGAAGATGAGATCCCGGTGTTTGAAAGGGGATGTTGAGTCGTGAACGCCGAGCCTACCCAAAGTGGTGGATTCGAGGAAGGGCGCCGGCGCGGGACAGGGCGATACAGATTTTGACCTGCGCTCGATCGCGGACAGCCCGGATCATCACTAAAGCGCTGGCTTGAGTTTTCGCTTGTCCGCAGGATCTCTCCGCGATACTAAAGCGTATGCTTCAGCATAAAGCCTCCGTTCCGCCGCCGCTCGACGCCGTGTTTCAGGCGCTGGCTGATCCCGCGCGACGACAGATGCTCGAGCGACTGACGCTCGGGCCGGCGTCGGTCAGCCAGCTGGCGGAGCCCCTGCCGATGTCCCTGGCGGCGGTCGGCCAACACGTGGCCGTGCTCGAGGCCGCAGGCCTGGTGCAGAGTCTCAAGGTCGGGCGGGTGCGCACCTGCACGCTCGATACGACCGTGCTCACCCAGGCCGAGCAATGGATCAACGCCCGGCGGGTCGCCGTCGGACATCAGCTCGACCGGCTGGGCGAGTACCTGGCCGCCACGAAGCCGGCCGACGAAGCCTGAAGGACCGCGCCATGCCCTCCGCCCTGACCCACGCCACCTTCTGCCTCGAGCGCGTCTATGATGCCACGCCGGCCCGCGTCTTCCATGCCTTCACCGACCGCGAGGCGCGCATGCGCTGGTTCTTCAAGGCCGACGAATGGACCTTGCACGAACACAGCGGCGGAGAGCTGGGGGTCGGCAAGACCGAGTCCAGCCGCTTTTCGCCGCCGGGGGCCGACGTGATCATCACCAACGACAGCACCTATCTCGACGTGGCGCCGAATGAGCGACTGATCTTCGCCTACGCCATGACCCTCGGCGGGGCGCCGCTATCCTCGTCCCTGTCGACGGCGGAGTTCCGGCCGGAAGGCAAGGGAACCCGCCTGGTGTTCACCGAGCAGGGTGTCTACCTCGACGGCAACGTCTCCGGGCGCATCGAAGGGACCGAGGCCATGCTCGTCACGCTGGGCGAGGAACTGGAACGGCAGGCCTAGGCCAGCATGTCCAGCAGCGCGCCGGTCATCTGGTCGGCCGTGCGGATGACCGCCGCGTTGGCCTTGAAGGCGGTCTTTGCCTCCACGCGTTCGACCGTTTCCTTGACCAGGTCGTCGAGCGGCGCGGCGGCCGTGCGGCGGGCGCTGGCGTCGAAGCGGTTGGCCGCGTCGAGCAGACCGGCGGCGGCGATGGGCAGGGCCTTCATGGGCGGAGTTCCCGTGATGTCGGGATCCGCTATCGCACGGCGCGCTTAACGGGCCGTCGGCAAGCGTGGTGAACAGCGGCTTGCCAGCGCCGCGCCCCTGCCGCACCTTTCCAGCCATGAGCCAGATCGATCCCGCCCCAGTTCAGCCAGACGGTGGCCGCTATCCCAGCTTCGAGGCCTTCTACCCCTTCTACATCCATGAGCATTCGAACCGGACCTGCCGGCGAATCCATGTGGTGGGGACGGGCCTCGTCATCGCGGCTTTCGGGATGGCGCTCGTGACCGGCAATCGGTGGTGGTTCGCGGCCATGCCGCTGGTCGGCTACGGCTTCGCCTGGGTCGGCCATTTCGTGTTCGAGAAGAACACCCCCGCGACCTTCAAATCCCCGCTCTGGAGCCTGATGGGCGACTTCCGCCTGTTCTTCGAGACGGTCACCGGCAAGCGGCGCTGGTAGCGCCCTCAATCAGGACAGATCCATGAGCACCGACCTCTTCTCCCTCAAGGGCCGCACGGCTCTCGTCACCGGCGGATCGCGCGGCATCGGCAAGATGATCGCCGCAGGCTTCATCGCCGCCGGCGCGCGGGTCTACATCTCCTCGCGCAAGGCCGGCGCCTGCGACGCCACGGCGGCCGAGCTGTCGGCGGGGGGCGGGGTGTGCATCTCGTTGCCTCAGGACGTATCGACCGTCGAAGGCTGCGCTCTGCTGGCCCAAGCCTACGGCAAGTACGAGACCAGCCTCGACATCCTGGTTAACAACGCCGGCGCCGCCTGGCTTGCCGAGTTCGATCAGTTTCCGGAGGCCGGCTGGGACAAGGTGATGAACCTGAACCTCAAGTCGCCCTTCTTCCTGACCCAGGCCCTGGCGCCGGCGCTGCGGGCATCGGCCACGCATGAGCGGCCGGCCAAGGTGATCAACATCGCCTCGATCGACGGCATCCGCCCCAATCCGCAGGAGACCTACAGCTACCAGGCCAGCAAGTCGGGGCTGATCCATCTGACGCGGCGCATGGCCGGGCGGCTGATCGAGGACAATATCGTCGTCACGGCCATCGCGCCCGGGGCCTTCGCCTCGGAGATGAACACCGTGGCGCGCGACCAGGCCGAGGCCGTCGCGGCCCGCATTCCGTCGCGCCGCATCGGCACGGACGAGGACATGCAGGGCGCGGCGATCTACCTGGCCTCCCGCGCCGGGGACTATTGCGTCGGCATCACCATCGCGGTCGACGGCGGGGTCGCCTATGCCGCCGCGGCCATGTAGGGGGCGCCCATGTTCAACAGCGCGCTTATCCGAACGCGGCTCGGCCAGTATGGCGCGGCCTGGCTGATCAGTTTCGTCGTCTCGCTGATCGCGATCCTCGCGGGCGCGGCGCTGGCGCACATGCGGCTTGTCGAAGTGGCCGACCTCGTCCTGCCCGTCGGGTTCGCGGGACTCACCCTTGCGGTGCTGGCCGTCCTGGTCCTGACCCTGACGGCCGGGCGCGAGACGGTCGCGACCCGGCTCGTCGTGTTCGTGCTGGCGTTGCTGCTGTTCCTGCCGCTGCTCTGGGGGCCCGTCCTCGGCGCGATCGCGGCGGCCTGGATCGGCCATGTCTCGATCGAGTATTCCGAGGTCTACGCCCAGTTCCGCATCCAGATCAGCCAGATCCTGTTCAAGCTGGCCAGTCTGATGTTCGCCAATCCGTTGATCGATACGATCTGGACCGCGTTCCAGGCCGTGGCGACCGTGGTCGGCTTCCTGTCGTCCTTCTTCCAGGTCTGGCCGCGCGTGCTGCGGCTGCTGGGCGCGCGGGAAGTGGAAGCCTGACGCCAACGCCCCTTCCGTCGCCGGAAGGGGCGCTCGCCGGGGCTAGTAGCCCCAGGTGGTGTAGCCGAGCTGCAGCGTCTTCGGGTAACCGGGATTGATCCCGTTGACCCGGAACTGGCTGATACGGCCGGCGCTCGTCTTCATGCAGACATAGCTGCCGACGGGAACGGCCAGAATCGGCACGCGCGCAGTGCTGAAGCTCTCGGTGACGCAGCCCTCGAAGCCGCGGTTGCTGAGATCTCCCACAGCCATCTTCGCGCCGTTGCGTGGAGTGAGGAACATCATGGCCGGCGTGGCCGCCTGGAACCAGAGGTCCGCGCCGCCGCCGCTGGTGACCGCGCCGTTGTCGAAATCGACCAGATAGGTCTGCGGCAGTTCGACCGGGCCGGTCGAGTAGGTCGGCGGCGTCGGCGGCGGGGGAGGGGGTCCCATCGGGTGACAGCTGAAGCCGCCCGCATGCGCGGTGCAGACCATGTCGGCCGGGGCGTTGCGCTGGATGCTGCCCGCCGCGCCGTACCGGCACTGGAGCGCCGGCGTGCCGCCGATGTTGACCACCGCCGTGCTGGTCAGGGAATTGACGATCGGCGTGTCCCACCAGTCGCCGGGCAACGGCGTGGTGATTTCCCGGCGCACCTGTGACGCCGGACAGTTGATTTCCGCGGCGCTGGCGATGGCCGGCGCGGCGGACACGAGGAGGGCCGCGCCCACCCCCGCAACCCCTAGCGAAACCTTGTTCATCATAGCCTCCCAACGAGGGACCGATCCCTCATGGAGACAGATAACGCCGGTCTTCCTGAACCGGCGTTGATCCAGGTTTGTTACCTGCGGTTCACCCACGGCGCGCATCGCGTTGACGCGGGCCCGGCCGCCTGCGAGCGTCCTTTCTGGGAAAAACAAGAAAAGGGGGAAGCCTAGATGCTCGCCTCATTGCTGCTGCGTATCGGGGCCCTCACCCCCATCGTTTACTACGGCGTGCTGATCGCCGCGAGCCTGGCCTGGCCGGGCTTGAACCACATGACCACACCGATCAGCGATCTGGGCACGGCCGCCTCGCCGCAACATCAGATGTTCAACTACGGACTGATGGCGACGGGCGGGCTGGCGATCCTCGGCGGACTGGGCGCCCTGCTCGGCATGCGTCGTCTGGGGTCGGGCCTCATCCTTCCGGTCCTGGCGTTCATCGCCATCGCCCTCGGGGGCGCGGCGCTGATCATGGCCGGTCTGCATCCGCTGCCGGACGCCCTGCATCACGCGCACAACATCGGCCTGGCCCTGCTGGCCGCGCCGCTGCTGATGTTCCTCGGACTTTCCGACCGCAGCGACATGTCCGGCGTGAAGACCCTGCTGATCCTCAGCTTCCTCGGCGGCATCGCGGCGCTGGGCATCATGATGAACTGGGGCCACTTCAACGTCATGACCCCGGCCAATTCCGGCCTGATCCAGCGGGCCCAGACCCTCGCGGTCTTCCCGTGGATGGGGCTGGCGTTCCTGGGTCTCGCCCAGCGGCTGGCCGCGCGCGAACGCAAGAAGCGCGAAGGCTACTGACCAGCGCGCCTGGCGTCAGCGCCAGGCGTAGTTGAAACTTACGGAGATACGGTCGCTCTTCGCGCCGTTGGCCGGCACCTCGTGCCTAAGCCAGCTCTCCCACAGCAGCACTGTCCCGGGCGCCGGAGTGACGTAGACGAAAGTCTGCAGATCGTCCGGCGCTTCCTTCATGCGCCCCGGCGCCGCCATCATCATCGGCAGGCGTGGGTCCTCCAGCTTCAGGGCGGACGCTCCCGGCGGCGTGGCCACGTAGTAGGTGCCGCTGATCACGCTGTGCGGGTGGATGTGGCTGGTGTGCGTCCCGCCCGGCTTGAGGATGTTGACCCAGAGGCTGTCCATGACCAGCCGGCGGCCCTTGAGGTCGAAGGCCACCTCGGCGGCGAAGAGGGCGGCCTGCTTGTCGAGGCGCTTCTTCAGATCGCCAAAGGCCGTCACCCGCGTCGGCAGGTCGTCCAGTGACGCGTAGGACGTATAGCCGGGGTAGGCGTTGGCCTTGCACCAGGCGCGCCCTGCATGGTCCTCGGCCGCCAGCATGCGGCAGGCGTCCTCCAGGTCGGCGTTGAGGGCGGCAAAGCCCTTGTCCGCAGCGAGGCTGGCCTCGTGCAGGCGGGTGACGAAGAGGGCGCGGCTGGTCATGCGCAGCCCTCTAGCCCGTCACGCCTCCCCCGTCACCGCCTTGCGGGTCGCGGCGTAGGGGTCGCTGACCACGTGGCTCTTGAGGTTGAACAGCATCACCTGCCGTTTGGCGGCGTCGTAGGCCGGCCAGTAGGGCAGGACCGGGGTATTGGGATTGCCGGTGCGCGCGAACGCGACCCAGGCGGCGCTCATCTGTTTGGCCAGCACCTGCGGGGCAGGGCCTTCGCCGACAAGCACCCGGGCTGTCTCGACGTTGTCGAACGCCAGCGGGATTTCCAGCGTGTGAGGGCTGCGGAACGGGCCGACCGGCGTCTCCCATTCCAGCAGGTACATGTAGGCCTTGGCGCCGCCCTGGGCGGCCTTCCGTTCGGCGATGGTCACCGAGCCCGCGAACATGCGTCCGTAGGTGGTCAGGTGGCAGGCGAGGTAGGTCGGCGAGTCGTTCGGGAAGTCCTTGCGCAGCGCGGCCAGCACAAGCGGAGCCTTCGGGCCGTAGATCGCGCCGGCCATCTTCTCGAGCCCGGCATTGTCGAGTTTCCCGAACCAGGGCGCGGAGGCCATGAACAGGGTCATCTCGTCCTTGTTGATGCCGATCATCACCGGGATGTTCTGGGCCGTGGCGGGCGCCGCCGGGTCCCAGGGGTTGATCGGCAGGATGTCGCCGTCGGCCACGGGCGAGAACCCGCTGCGGTCGAAGCCGGCGCCGGGCTGTTTCGCCTCCGCCGCGGCGGCGGCGGCCACCAGCCGTTCGGCGGGCACGTCGCGCAGGGCGACCACGTCGCCAGGGTCGATGCCCAGTTCCGCGTACAGGGTCTTCACCAGGGCGCCGGCGCGGTCTTTCGGGACGGCCTTCACGCCCGGACCGCTCTCGATGATCGCGCGGTGGAACAGGCCCTGCGCCTTGGGCATGGACAGCAGGTAGCTGACCTTCGCGCCGCCGCCGGACTCGCCGAAGATGGTGACGTTGCAGGGATCTCCGCCGAACAGATAGATGTTGTCCCGCACCCACTCGAGGGCCGCGACGATGTCCAGCATGCCCGCATTGCCGGACCCGCGGACGCTGTCGAGGTCCGCATAGCCGAACACGTTCAGACGATGATTGAGCGTGACGACGACGACGTCCTGGGTCGCCAGGTTCGTGCCGTCGTAGATCGGCCATGCGCCCGAGCCGTAGGCGAAGCCTCCGCCATGCAGCCAGACCATCACCGGTCGGCCGGTCTCGGGCTGTTTCGCCGTGGTCCAGATGTTGAGGTAGAGGCAGTCCTCGCTCTGGGCCGCGACTTCCGAGGCCGTCGGGAAGATGGTCTGAAGCGCCTTGCCGAGTTCGGACGTGGGGTTCGCTGACGAGGGCGAGGGGTTCTGGATCGCCGGCGGGCCGAATTTCGTCCAGTCGTGGCGGCCGGTCGGGGTCGGCAGGCGGACCGGCGGGGCGAAACGCAGGGGCCCGACCGGCGGCCTGGCATAGGCGACACCCTTGTAGGCCGTGACGCCCTTGCCGCAGTCGACGCCCTTGAAGCCGGCGGTCAGGGCGGGATTGGCGACCTGGGCCAGGGCCGGACCGGCCATTGCCGCCGCCGACAGACCCAGTCCCACCAGTCCGCGTCTGGAGATGTCGATGGATTTGGTCATGGCCGGACTCCCGTTGTCTCGAAACATCGGTATCCCACCACCCACGATCCGTCGAGATTCTTGCGGGTTTCCGTTCGGGCAGGCCTTTCGCTCACAGGGTGAACGGCGATAACGTCGCGCCAACCAGTCCAAGGGGAGAGACGTCGATGAAGGCCGCAGTGCTGCGCGAAGTGGGCAAGCCGCTTCAGATCGAAAACGTGACGATCAACAAGCCCGGCCCGCATGAGGTGCTGATCCGCACCAAGGCCGCGGGCGTCTGTCACTCTGACCTGCATTTCGTCGAGGGTTCCTATCCGCATCCGCTTCCGGCCGTTCTGGGCCACGAGAGCGCGGGCATCGTCGAGGCGGTCGGCAGCGAAGTGCGCACCGTGAAGCCGGGCGACCATGTGATCACCTGCCTGTCGGCCTTCTGCGGCCACTGCAATCACTGCGTCACCGGTCACATGGCCCGGTGCGTTAGCGGCGACGTGCGTCGCGCCAAGGACGACGAGCCGCGCCTCGGCAACGGCCTGAACCAGTTCCTGAACCTGTCGTCGTTCGCCGAGCAGATGCTGATCCACGAGCACGCCTGCGTCGCGATCCGCAAGGATATGCCGTTCGACCGTGCGGCCCTTATCGGCTGCTCGGTGACGACGGGCGTCGGCGCCGTCGTGCAGACCTCCAGCGTTCGCGCCGGCGAGACCGTTGCGGTCATCGGCTGTGGCGGCGTGGGTCTTGCGGCGGTCAACGGCGCGGCCATCGCCGGCGCCGGCCGGATCATCGCCATCGACATGCACGCCTCCAAGCTGAACCTGGCCAAGCACTTCGGCGCCACCGACGTGATCGACGCCAGCCAGGAGGATCCGGTCAAGGCGGTGATGGAGCTGACCAAGGGCGGCGTCGACCACAGCTTCGAGGCCATCGGCCTGAAGAAGACGACCGAACAGGCCTTCAAGATGCTGGCCCGCGGCGGCACCTGCAACGTCATCGGCATGATCCCCGTCGGCACGATGATCGAGCTGCACGGCGCCGATTTCCTGGGTGAGAAGCGCATCCAGGGCTCGCTCATGGGCTCCAACCGCTTCCCCGTCGATATGCCGCGCCTGGTGGACTTCTACATGTCCGGCAAGCTGAAGCTGGACGAGATGATCGGCCAGAGGATCAAGCTGGAGCAGGTCAACGAGGCGTTCGACGAATTGAAGCGCGGCGAACTCGCCCGCTCGGTCATCGTCTTCGACTAGACCGGGGAGTAGTTGACCCGCTTGAGGGCAGTCGCCAGCCGATTGATGCTGGCGAAGGTCTCCCTGTAGGCGGCAACCATTTCCGGCGCGCGGAGGGCCTCTTCGGCGATCATCACGCCGCGACGGCCCTCCCGGTGGCAAAGGCCTTCCGCGACCAGCATGTTCACGTACCGGCGGGTGGTTTCGTAGGGCACGCCTATCGAGTGGGCGATCGACATCACGCTGACGGGGCGGGGCTGTCCCCCGCCGCCGACGGGCGTGGACTCGCCGTTGGCGACGGCGATGGCGGTAAAGATGATGCCGCGCAGGAGGTCGCCGCCGTGCGCCCGGGCGACAATCTCCACGCCGCGGACAAAGAACTCACCGGCGAGACGGGCTGCGATGGCGACATCGTCGGCCGCCGCTGCGTCGCGCATGTCGTCCTCAGTCGTCATGGCGAGGCCTCCGCGGACAATCTTTATACCCATAATTGAGTAATAGAGTGATCGTCGAGCGCGGACGAGCCTCTATCTTCCGCCTCAGGCAGGGCGAGACAAGGGGGAAATCTGCCTGACCGCGCACCCGGGTGCGCGAAGCCTTTGCCGAACCCGGTATTGGCTCCGCGGATATCGTTCGCCATGGCGTGGACAGGCGAGGCGGGTGTCATACGCCACTACATGGATCACGCCCGGCTGAAGGCAAGCGAAGACGCGGGCCCAGCCGAGGTCATGACTTTCGGTGCAACGACAGCGCCGCTCAGATCGCCGGCGGCCGCCTGCCCCCCCGATATGGCCGCCGACGAGCGCCCCCTGGCCTTTTTCGAGGCCGGGGGGCGTTGCTTCGTCAGACCGCGAACTCGACTCCGCCTTCGCGCAGCTCGTTGACCAGCCGACGCAGGTTCTCAAAATTGCGGCGAAGGGCCATCGAGATCTGGTCCCGCGCCAGGACCGAGGCCGGAACGAGAATGCCGGTCTCGCCGCGCACACAGAAGCCCTGTGCGATCAGCGCGTTCACATGCCGGCGGGTTGTTTCGTAGGGGATGTCCAGCTCGAGAGCGAGCGCGTGGACGCTGATCGGGCGACGCACATCATCCGGAACCTGATCGGACGCCTCGGAATAGGTCTGGCCGACGACGTCGCCGGGCCGGATATGGCGGACGTTGGCGTCAACGATCGCCGTGAAGATCACGCCCCGCAGAATGTCTCCGCCCACGATCCGGGACATGAGATCCACGGAGTTCAGCATGAAGCCGGTCGCCGCTCGCAGGGCCAGTCGATCGCGTCGCTTTTCCGTCCGGTTCGGCACTTTGAATTCTCCCGCTTCGACTCGGTGACCAGAGAGTAACCGAAGCGGGGGCATCTTGGTGCAAGTGCTTGTAAATCAAACGACAAACTTACCCATTTTGCGGAATTGAGGGCGCGACGAACCGTCGCGGCGCCTACTCGGCGGCCTGGCAGTCGGCCGCTGTCTGGGCGTCGATCTGGGCGGCGCGGGCTTCAACCAGTTCAACGATGTGGTCGACCATGTGGTCGTTGTCCATCTTGTGGTCCGGTCGGCCGGCCATGTAGACCATGCCAGAACCCTTGCCGCCGCCGGTGAAGCCGAGGTCCGTCATCAGCGCCTCGCCGGGGCCGTTGACTACGCAGCCGATGATCGAGAGCGAGAGCGGGGTGGAGATGTGCGCGAGGCGCGCTTCCAGGGCTTCCACCGTCTTGATGACGTTGAAGCCCTGCCGCGCGCACGACGGGCAGGCGATGATGTTGACCCCGCGGTGGCGCAGTCCCAGCGACTTGAGCAGGTCGAAGCCGACCTTGATCTCCTCGACCGGATCGGCGGCCAGGCTGACGCGGATGGTGTCGCCGATGCCGGCCCACAGCAGGTTGCCTATGCCGATGGCCGACTTGACCGTGCCCGTGCGCAGGGCGCCGGCTTCGGTGATCCCCAGATGCAGCGGGCAGTCGATGGCTTCCGACAGTTGCTGATAGGCGGCCACGGTCATGAAGATGTCCGAGGCCTTCACGCTGATCTTGAACTCGTGGAAGTCGTGGTCCTGCAGGATGCGGGCGTGGCTCAGCGCGCTCTCGACCATCGCGTCCGGGCAGGGCTCGCCGTACTTTTCCAGCAGGTCGCGTTCCAGTGATCCGGCGTTGACGCCGATGCGCATGGAACAGCCGTGGTCGCGGGCGGCCTGGATGACGTCCCGGACGCGGTCCGGGCTGCCGATGTTGCCGGGATTGATGCGCAGGCAGGCGGCGCCCGCCTTCGCGGCCTCGATGCCGCGTTTGTAGTGGAAGTGAATGTCCGCGACGATCGGGACCTTCGAGGCCTTCACGATCGCCGACAGGGCCGCCGTCGATTCCACGTCGGGGCAGGAGACCCGCACGATGTCGGCGCCGGCCTCCTCCAGCTGGCGGATCTGGTCGATGGTCGCCGCCGCGTCTGCGGTCAGCGTGTTGGTCATCGACTGGACGGTGATCGGGGCGTCGCCGCCCACCGGCACCGATCCGACATGAATCTGGCGGGACTTGCGGCGCTCGATGTGGCGCCAGGGGCGGACGTGGGTGTGATCGTCGTGGCTCATGAGACGCCCAAGGTAAGCCCGCGCGCCGCGTTTCCCAAGCCCGTCACGAAATCTTCGTTACCCCGCCAGGGACGAGACCGTCGCGGTCGGGGCCGGCATGACGCCGCGCAGTTTGCCCGCGACGAAAACATCCATCGCCGCCGGGTCACCCACCTCGACCGCCACACCCTTGATGTTCGGCGCGCGATAGGCCTCGCCGGCCGACAGCGAGCGGGCGAAATAGACCGAGCCGTCCGCGCCGCGCACGATAAGGGTCGTGGCCTTGCGGGCCTGAAGGGTGACCGTCGAGGCGTTCGCGTCGGCGCCGTGAACCGGGCCCTTGGCGACGAACGGCGTCCCGGGCGAAACAACGGGTCCGGCAGTTGCTGCGGCGGCCGCCTCGGCGTCCTTTCGGATCTTCTGGGCGGCGGCGGCGGCGTCAGCAGACCCTTCAGCGGCGGCGGCGGCTTCGAGGCCGGGTGTCTTGTAGACCTCAGGGGTCGAGGCCTCGACCGGCGCGGGCAGGGGCGCGCCGAGCGGCACTGTGCCGGACGGACCGGTCGGCAGCGCGCTGGCGACGCTTTCCGGAGCCGTCGGCGGCGGCGGGGCGTCTTCACTGATGGCGCGCTGGGCGATGTTCCACAGCACGATCGCGGCGACGATCAGGACGCCGCTGGCGATGATCATGCCCATGCGCGGATCGCGCTCGCGACGGACGCCGACGGGCGCGCGAAGAGGCTCATCCGGATCGGGCGAGGACTCCTTGAAGCGGCTCACCGCGTCTTCAGGGTCCAGATCGAGGTGTTTGGCGTACGCCTTGATGTAGCCCAGCGTGAACGGCCGCGAGGGCAGCTCCTCGAGCCGCATGTCCTCGACGGCGGCCAGATAGGTGCGGCGGATCCGGGTGGCGTCCGACACGTCCTGCAGCGACAGGCCGCGGAATTCGCGGGCCGCCTTCAGCGCCGCGCCGATGTCGGGTCCATAGAACAGCGAAGGCTCCTCGGTCGGACCATAGTGGTCAGCCGAATCCATATCCCCTGAACGAAACAGTTGCGTAACCCCGCCAGAATCGAGCGGCATGGCTACCGACGCCCCCACATACTCGCGCCACGCGGGAGCGCGGCGCACTTTTGTTCCCCTACGGAGGGAACGGTTAATGCAGGGTTGTGAATATCAAAATAACGCTCGAAATTCAATGCGCTAATCCGTCGCTGGTCGTTAACCGTCAGACAGCGACATACAATTTCCGGGCCAGCGTCTCGATCTCGTTGCGCACCGAACCCGAGGTCCCCCGGATCAGTGTCTCCACTCCGCGGCGAGCAGCTTCCCGGTCAAGGGAAAGCACCATCTGCTTGACCGGGCCGATGCCCGCGGGGGGCATGGAGAGACGGTCGAAGCCGAGGGCCACGAGCGCGAACGCCTCCAGCGGCCGGCCGGCCATTTCGCCGCAGACCGAGACCGGCGTTCCCGTTTCGGCACAGGCGTCCTGGATCTGTTTGAGCGCGCGCAGCGCGGGCGGCGACAGCGGATCATAGCGATCGGCCACGCGCGGGTTCCCCCGATCCGCAGCGAACAGGTACTGCATCAGGTCGTTGGTGCCGACCGAGACGAAGTCGGTCATCGGCAGCAGGGCGTCCAGATGCCAGAGCAGGGACGGCGCCTCGATCATGGCGCCGACGTCCAGCCGCGAAGGGGCGGGGCGGCCGCGGCGCTGGGCCCAGGTCAGCTCGGCGTCGACGAAGGCGCGGGCGGCGCGGAACTCGTCCACGCTGGCCACCAGCGGGAACATGATGCGCAGCGGCCGACCATGGGCGGCCCAGATCAGCGCCCGAAGTTGCAGGCGGAGCAGGGCCGGGCGGTCGAGGCCCATGCGCACTGCGCGCCAGCCCAGGGCGGGGTTCTCTTCCCGCTCCAGTTCCATGTAGGGCAGCAGCTTGTCGCCCCCGAGGTCGAGGGTTCGGAACGTCACCGGCATGCCGCCCGCGGCGTCCAGGACCTTTTCGTAGAGCGTCCGCTGGGCGTCCAGGCGGGGCATGTCCTCGGCGACCATGAATTGGAATTCGGTGCGGAACAGGCCGATGCCTTCGGCGCCGGTCTCGCCGAGGATGTCGAGGTCGACGGCCAGGCCTGCGTTCATCAGCAGGGTGACCTTGGAGCCGTCCTTGGTGAAGGCCGGCGTGTCGCGCAGACGGGCGAACTGGGCCTTGCGCTGCGCACGGACCTCGAGCCGGCTGTTGAGCGCCTTCACAACGTCCGGGCGGGGCCGGAGGAAGGCCTCGCCGGTCTCGGCGTCGACGATCACCGCGTCGCCCTGTGAGACCTTGTCGCGGAGGCCGGCCAGGCGGCCGACGCAGGGGATGTCCAGCGCCCGGGCGACGATGGCGGCATGGCTGGCGGTCGAGCCTTCCTCCAGCAGCAGGCCCTTGAGCCGCGTGCGGTCGTATTCGAGCAGGTCCGCGGGGCCAAGATTACGCGCCACCAGAATGGCGTCGTCGGGCAGTTCCCGCGAGATGTGACCGTCTCCGGTCAGGTGGCGCAGCAGGCGGTCGTTGAGATCCTCCAGATCGTGTAGCCGTTCGCGCAGATAGGGGTCGCGCGCCTGACCAAGCCGGGCGCGGTGTTCGCTGCGCACACGCTCGACGGCGGCCTCGGCGGTCAGACCCGAGCGCACCGCTTCCTGCAGGGACCGGTTCCATCCCCGGTCATGGGCGAACATGCGGTAGGTCTCGAGCACCTCGTAGGGCGCTCCGACCAATCCGTGGTGGCCCTCGAGCATGTCGTCGATCTGCGTCTGCAAGGCGCCGATGGCGGCGGTCAGCCGCGCTTCCTCGGCCGTGGCGTCCTCAGACAGCAGCTGCTCGGGCGCGACCGGGTGATCGTGCAGGACCACGGTGCCGTAGGCCAGGCCGTCGGAGAATTTCGCGCCCTTGAGCCGCTCGGGCTTGTGCGGCGCGATCTCGACGTCCTTGAGGGCCTCATTGCTCAGCAGCTCGCCCGCGCCGACCATCTCTGCCAGCACCATGGCGATGATCTGCAGATCCTCGACCTCTTCCTCGCCGTAGCTGCGCTCGGTGCGGTTCTGGACGACCAGAACGCCGATCGGCCGGCCGCCGCGCAACAGGGGCACGCCGAGGAACGAGTGGTAGGGATCTTCGCCGGTTTCCGGGCGGTAGGCGAAGGCGGGATGGTTCGGCGCGTCGCTGAGATTCAGCGGGCGACCCAGGCGGACGATTTCGCCGACCAGGCCTTCGCCCGACTTCAGCCGGGTGACGTGCACGGCGTCGCTGGAGAGACCCTCCGTGGCGAACAGTTCCAGCTCGCCGCCGGCGCGCCGCAGATAGATCGAGCAGACCTCGGCGACCATCGAGGCGGCGATGATCCGCACGACCATGTCGAGCTTGGCCTGAGCGGGGCTGTCGCCAGCCATGGCTTCGCGAATCTGCTTCAGCAGACTGCGTGGTCCCCGAATGGCGAAGCTCGACGCGACCATTGGCCTGATGTGTTCTCCCGTCCTGAGCGGCGCCTATAGCAGATTTCCGCTGGGGAACAGTGACGCCGCCCCCGCAATAGTCGTCAACTGACGACAATCACCGGATGACCGGCGGCCGTTGGCCAAATTGCCCCAAAATCAGGCTGATCGATGGCGCCAGCCCGCGCCGACGGGGCTCTAGAGCTGGTCCAGGCCGTAGGCCGCATGCAGGGCGCGCACGGCCAGCTCGGTATAGGCCTCGTCGATCAGCACACTGATCTTGATCTCGCTGGTCGAGATCACCTGGATATTCACACCCTTTTCGGCGAGGGCCGTGAACATCGTCTTGGCCACGCCGGCATGGCTGCGCATGCCCACGCCGATGACCGAGACCTTGGCCACGTCCTCGTTGAGCTGAACGTCCTCAAAGCCGATGTCCTGCTGGCTGGACCGCAGGATATCGACTGTCCGGCCGGCGTCACGCTTGCCGACGGTGAACTCCATGTTGGCCGCGCCCTCGCTGCGGGCGTGGCTCTGGACGATCATGTCGACGTTGACGTTGGCGTCGGCCAGCCGGCCGAAGATCTTCGAGGAGACGCCGGGCGTGTCCGGCAGGCCGAACAGGCTGATCTTGGCCTCGTCGCGGCTGTAGGCCACGCCGCTCACGATGCGCTTTTCCACGATCTCCTCCTCGTCGCAGACGATGGTGCCCTTCCCTTCGGAAGTATGGCCGGACTCTTGGCCCGGCTCGACGAAGCTGGACAGCACGCGCAGCGGGACGTGCTGCGACATGGCCAGTTCGACGGACCGGGTCTGCAATACCTTGGCTCCAAGCGACGCCATCTCGAGCATTTCCTCGTAGGAAATGCGCGCCAGCTTGCGGGCCTTACTCTCGATACGCGGGTCGGTCGTGTAGACGCCGTCCACGTCGGTGTAGATGTCGCAGGCGCCGCCCAGCGCCGCGGCGATGGCCACCGCGCTGGTGTCCGAGCCGCCCCGACCCAGCGTGGCGATGCGCCCGTCGCGGGTCACGCCCTGGAAGCCGGCGATCACGGCGATCTCGCCGGCGTCCATCGCGGCGGCCAGCTTTTCCGGCGGGATTTCATCGATCCGGGCGCGGCCATGGGCCTCGTCGGTCAGGATCGGGATCTGCCAGCCCAGCCAGGATTTGGCGTTCAGGCCCATGTTGCGCAGGGTCATGGCCAGCAGGCCGGCCGTCACCTGTTCGCCGCTGGCGACAACCATGTCGTACTCGTCGTCGCTGGCGGGCAGGCCCTGGGCGGCCGCGCCGGCTCCGTCGGTCCAGGCGACCAGCTCATTGGTCTTGCCGGCCATCGCCGAAACGACCACGGCGACCTGCTTGCCGGTGGCGACCTCAGCCGCGACCAGCCGTCCCACGCGACGGATCCGTTCAAGGTCGGCCACCGAAGTGCCGCCGAATTTCATCACCAGCCGTGACACGTCAGGCCGCTCGCCCCCTCGTTTGGCGGTTTTTTCTTGCCGAAGCGGCGTTTGGAACATCGCGTCCGCGCAAGAGGTCGCCTTCTAGCGAGGCTTTCGCGGCGCCGCAATGCGCCAGATCACCCCGGTACGCATCCGGTCGACGGTTGATCGCCGGCGCTCTAGATAGGGGGTATGGCCATCGCCTCCGCAGAACTCCGCACCAGCGTCGACCCCGAAGACGTCGAACGCTTTTCCCGCATCGCCGCCGAATGGTGGGATCCGCGCGGCAAGTTCGCGCCGCTGCACAAGTTCAATCCGATCCGGCTGGGGTTCATCCGTGAACAGGTGCTGGCCCGGTTCGGCCGCGATGGCTGCCTGCGGCGGCCGTTCGAGGGGCTGAGACTGCTCGACATCGGCTGCGGCGGCGGTCTGCTGAGCGAGCCGATGAGCCGGCTGGGCTTCACCGTCACCGGCGTCGATGCCTCGGAGCGAAACATTGGCACGGCGTCGACCCACGCCGCCGAACAGGGCCTCGACATCGCCTACCGCGCCTCGACCGCTGAACAGCTGCTCGCCGAGAAGGCCGGGCCGTTCGATGTGATCCTGAACATGGAAGTGATCGAACACGTCGCCGACCCTGGCGAATTCCTGCGTACGACGGCGAAGCTGCTGGCGCCGGGCGGGATCATGATCGTCGCGACCCTGAACCGTACGTTGAAGGCGCTGGCCCTGGCCAAGATCGGCGCCGAGTATGTTCTGCGCTGGGTGCCGGCGGGCACCCACGACTGGAAGCAGTTCCTGACTCCGGCAGAACTGCGCTCGTTCCTCGAAGGCCACCCGTTCGACATCGAGGGGCCGTTCGGCGTGTCCTACAATCCATTGCTGGGCAAGTGGGTCCGGTCATCGGACGCCGAGGTCAACTACATGATGACCGTGGCCCGTCCGGCGAAATGACCATCCGCACGACCCGCCTTCGACTCGAGCCGGCGCTCTACAGCGACCTGCTGGCTGTCGGCCTCGGCGACGCGGTGCTGGCGGAGACTCTTGGCGTCGCCGTTGCGCCGGACTGGGCCGGCGCGGACGCGATGGACGCCATCGACCGCACTCGGGACCGGTTGGCGGATGACCCGGCGCTGGCCCAGTGGTGGATGCACTTCATCATCCATGAGGCCGACAACACCCTCATCGGCCTCGGCGGCTTCAAGGGCGCGCCCGAACATGGGCAGGTCGAGATCGGCTACGAGATCGCGCCGGGCTACCGCCTGCGCGGCCTGGCGACCGAGGCGGCGCGAGGGATGGTCGACCATGCGCTGGCAGACCCGCGCGTGGAACACGTGCTGGCCCATACGCTGCCCGTGGACAGCGCCTCGACGACGATCCTGCAGCGGCTGGGGCTGCAGTTCATCCAAGCTCTGGATGACCCGGACGACGGGCCGGTGTGGCGGTGGCGGCTGGATCGGGCGGGATAGTGTGCGTGGTTCGAGCCCCGGATCCAGTCCGGGGTCGCTTGAAGCTCGCTCCTCACCATGACGAAGGAAAGTGCAAGCCACCTCTGCCCGTCATCCTGAGGAGCGATCCCTCAGGATCGCGTCTCGAAGGAC
>CAZISF010000062.1:0-18690 GCA_964541915.1 uncultured Caulobacter sp. | reverse complement strand
CGTCAACACCGCCTCCGTGGCGGCCGAGGACGGCCAGATCGGCCAGGCGGCCTATTCGGCCTCCAAGGGCGGCGTCGTCGGCATGACCCTGCCGATCGCCCGCGACCTCTCCAGCGAAGGCATCCGCGTCAACACCATCCTGCCGGGCATCTTCAACACGCCGCTGCTCAACGCGGCGCCGGAAGCGGTCAAGGCGGCCCTGGGCGCCCAGGTCCCCTTCCCCAAGCGTCTCGGTCAGGCGGAAGAGTACGCCTCGCTGGCGCTGGAGATGATCCGCAACGGCTACTTCAACGGCGAAGACGTCCGTCTGGACGGCTCGATCCGGATGGCCCCGCGCTAAACCGCGCGCCATCAGACCTGAAAACGGGGCGGCTTCCGAACGGAGGCCGCCTTTTTTTCTGGCCGTCATTCCGCTGGCGGCCTGACGATCGACGGCCCCAGATTGGCGGTTACCTCGCGCGCGTCGAACGCGCGCGGGTCGTTCTCGGGCCTGGCCCCGTGGCCGATCAGCACCTCGGCCGTCGCCTCGAACCGTTCGACCGTCCGGACATCGATGCGATCAGCCCAGAAGGGATCGCCGTACCAGGGGTCCCAGGCCCGCCATCCCGGACCCACGCCATAGTAGCGCCAGGTCGGCCGCCAGTAGCCGTAGCGCCCGTAGGGTCCGAGGGGATCGGGATCGACATAGGTCCGCGCCTTGCGGTCAACCTGACGCTCAACCACCTGGAACCACTGGCCGCCCTGATCGAGCGTCAGTTCCGCGGCCCGGTACAGCAGGTAGCGTTCCACCGTCTCGCGAGAGGTGAGGCTGTTGCCGGCGAAGGTCACGCGGAAGCGGTCCGCCTCGATCCGGGTCTCGGAGAAGCCGCCCGACACGGCCTGGCCGCGCACGTTCGGTTGATAGGGGGTAGCCGTGGCGCAGGCCGAAAGGCCCGCCGTCGCGACCAGCGCCGCCGCGAGGGCAGCCGCCTTGAAGGTCATCGTCGTTGCTCCAGCACGGGACAGGTCCCTGTCTGAGCACAACACATGGCCCCTGCCGACGGTTGCGCCAAGCGCGGAGTCGCCTAGCGGCGCGTCAGGATCAGGATCGCCACGGCGATCAGAAGCACGCCGACCGTCAGGGCATAGCCGCGCCGGAAGCCGGGCTCGGTCATCCGGCCGGCCAGCGCCGCGCCACCGAGGCCGTATGCGCTCATGGCGATGACATCCATGCCGATCGTCGCGGCGGCGTACAGCGGCAGCTGAATCGTGAGTTCGCGGGCCGGATCGAGAAACGGCGGCAGGACGGCGGTGAAGAACAACAGCGCCTTGGGATTGGCGATCTGCACCGAGAAGCCGTCGAGAAAGGCCGACCGCGCGCCGTGCACGGTCGGTCGTTCAGCCGGGCCACCCTCGCCGCGCAGGCCGGCGCGGATCGAGTTTATGCCCAGCCAGGCCACGTACAGGGCTCCGCCCAGGGCCAGAAATCGGAACGCCGCCGGAAACGCGGTCATCAGCGCGCTGAGCCCCAGGGCGGCGGCGGTGAACCAGACCAGGGTGGCGGCGTTCATGCCGGCCACGCCGATCAGCACCTGGCCCCTGCCGCGCTGAATTCCGGTAGCGATGGCGAACAGGTTGGCCGGTCCCGGCGTGATCGCCATGAGCACCATGGTGGCCAGAAAGGCGCCGTAGCGGGCGGGATCAACAGGCGACGTCATGGGCGGGGGCATAGCGTCCCCGCCCTGCTTCGGCCAGCCGTTCCCGCGCCGAACGTCGGATCAGGCGAGCAGGATCAGGATGGCCTTCCCGAGCGCGCCGAACAGCAGAACGGCGGCGGAGAGGGTCTGGATCAGGAAGCCGATCTCGCGCTTGCCCGGATCCTTGACGTAGCCGAGCGCGTAGAGAATGCGGCCGACGATCCAGACCGCGCCGATGGCGGCGGCGATCACGCCCGTCGGATCGCTGGGCGTCCAGAACAGATGGAACAGCCACAGGGACGGCAGGAAGATCGGCAGCCATTCCAGAGTGTTCGCCTGCACCCGAACGGCCCGTTCGAGCAGCGGGTCGCCGGTCATGGTCGGCGCCGAAATGCCGCTCTTGCGACGCGCGCCGGCGACGCCCATGCCCATCCAGAAGTAAACCAGCAGCGCCAGCAGCGTGACGATGGCGACGTAAGCATGTGACTGCATGTGAAGATGCTCCCCTGATCCCGGAACGGTCTGCGCCGTTCGCGGGGAACCTGTCATGCTTCGCGCGAATGCGGAACTCTTGCCGGTCGCCGGCCCTTTTACGGACTGGCCCGCCGGGAACACGGGAGACCGCCATGCCCTTCGCTTCCACCGCCATCCGCGACGTGCGCTACGAGGACGACCGGCAGAAACTGTTCGTCACCTTCGTTGACGGCGGTGAGTACGTCTACGTCGGCGTCCCTGGCGACCTCCACCGCAGCTTTGTCGCGGCGGACTCCCTCGGCCGCTTCTTCATCGATCAAATCCGCGACCGGTTCCCGTACAACCGGCTGGACGGCCAGGTCGGCACGGGACCGGGGACAGGTACCTAAGTCCCTGTCCCATCAATCCGCATCCCCAAACCCCGTCATCGTCGGACCTGTTCCGACGACCCATGAACACCCATGGCCACCGGGCAACCGCGCTTTCGCAACGCCCGCGACCAAGGTCCGCGCGCATGGGTCCTCGGGACAAGCCCGAGGATGACGTCTGGGTGTTGCGAGCGGACGGGGACACGCTCTGAAGTGCATGTCCCCGCGCCACCTACTCCTTCGCGGTCCGCTGATCCCGCTTGGCCAGCACGCGCAGGCGCAGGGCGTTGAGCTTGATGAAGCCGCCGGCGTCGCGGTGGTCGTAGGCCACCTTGCCTTCCTCGAACGTCACCAGATCCTGGTCGTAGAGGCTGTAGGGGCTGGTGCGGCCGATGATGGTCACGTTGCCCTTGTAGAGCTTGACCCGTACCTGGCCGGAGACCTTGGCCTGGCTGTAGTCGATGGCCGCCTGCAGCATCTCGCGCTCGGGGGCGAACCAGAAGCCGTTGTAGACCAGTGATGCGTACTTCGGCATCAACTCGTCCTTCAGGTGCATGGCGCCGCGATCGAGCGTGATCGACTCGATGCCGCGGTGGGCGGCCAGCAGGATGGTGCCGCCCGGGGTCTCGTAGACGCCGCGCGACTTCATGCCGACGAAGCGGTTCTCGACCAGATCGAGACGACCGACGCCATTGTCGTGGCCCAGCTGGTTCAGCTTGGTCAGCAGGGTCGCCGGCGACATGGCCACGCCGTCGATGGCGACCGGGTCGCCCTTCTCGAAATCGATGGTGAAGACCTGCGGCTTGTCGGGCGCGTCCTCGGGGCTGATCGTGCGCATGTGCACGAACTCGGGAGCCTCGACGGCCGGGTCCTCGAGCACCTTGCCCTCGGACGAGCTGTGCAGAAGGTTGGCGTCGACGCTGAACGGCGCCTCGCCGCGCTTGTCCTTGGTGATCTGGATCTGGTGCTTCTCGGCGAAGTCCAGCAGCGCTTCGCGGGACTTGAAGTCCCACTCGCGCCAGGGGGCGATGACGGTGATGTCGGGCTCCAGGCCGTAGTAGCCGAGCTCGAAACGGACCTGGTCGTTGCCCTTGCCGGTGGCGCCGTGGCTGACGGCGTCCGCGCCCATCTTGCGGGCGATCTCGATCTGCTTCTTGGCGATCAGCGGCCGGGCGATCGAGGTGCCGAGCAGATACTGGCCCTCATAGACCGTGTTGGCGCGGAACATCGGGAAGACGTAGTCGCGCACGAACTCCTCGCGCACGTCCTCGATGAAGATGTTCTCCGGCTTGACGCCCGCGGCCAGCGCCTTGGCGCGCGCCGGCTCGATTTCCTCGCCCTGGCCGAGGTCGGCGGTGAAGGTGATGACCTCCGCCCCGTATTCGGTCTGCAGCCACTTGAGGATGATCGAGGTGTCGAGGCCGCCGGAATAGGCGAGGACGACCTTCTTGACGGACTTCTTGGCGGTCACGGCGGTGTTCCTGGGGAGAGACAAGTTCCGGCGCGTTCAAGGGCGCCGGGGGGCCGGGGTCAACCCTTGAGTTGGCCTTCGGCGGCCAGCGTGGCGAGCGCGCGGCGCACCTGGGACAGATGCAGCACGGCCAGCAGCGGCGCGACGGTCAGCCTGACGCCGAGCGCGATCAGGGCGCCGTTGATGTCGAGACCCGGCGCGCGGCTCTCGAACTTCAGCCAGACGCCGGCGGCGATGGCGAGGATCGGGACCACCCACAGGGCCGAAAGCCGGTCGACCCGGGTGGTTGCGATCGCGCCCTTCCAGGCCACGGGGACCTTTGTTCCGGCCGGGATCTTCTTCCCGCTGCTCCACGACAGGGAGCACATCAGGGCGAGGGCCATGATCCAGAAGGCGTCGCCAAGGATGGAGAGGAAGTGGATCAAGGAATGGGCTCTTGCGAGGCAGCCGACCGATGGGGACGAAAACGCCTTACCGGAAGAGTGCTCGCCGCACCATGAGGTCGTTCCTGCTCCGTGAGTCTTCAGAGACGCTTAGAGACAGGGTCACTACCTGGAGCAGCGCAGCCGCGATGGCGATCAACAGGTTCGGACGCCAGCCCACGACCAGACCTTGCGTCACGGTCAGATTCAACAACACAGCCGCCACCAAAGACGCCAGTGGAACAAACAAGACTTTCGCCAGTCTCCCGCTGCGAATGAGGACGGTCCCATCGCGAAAGTTCAAGATCGTGAAGCGCTTGTTGGGACGAAGGCGCAGGTACGACCACCGCGCCGCCGCCAGCATTGCGGCGGCGGCGACCAACCAGATGGCCACAACAGCGAGTGCGTCAGCGAGAGAGGGAAACATACACCCTCTCTACCATAGGGGGATTAGACTGTCACCTGCGCACCCATCTCCACCACACGTCCCGGCGGGATCTTGAAGAAGTCCGTCGGGTTGGCGGCGTTGCGCATCAGGAAGATGAACACCTTGTCCTGCCACAGCGGCATGCCGCTGTGGGCCGAGGCGATCACCGAGCGGCGGCCAAGGAAGAAGCTGGTCGCCATGATGTCGAACTTCAGCCCCTGCTGCTTGCGCAGCAGCGCCAGCGCCTTGGGCACGTTCGGCGTTTCCATGAAGCCGTAGGTGATGATCAGCTTCTTGAAGTCGTCATTGACCGGCTCGATGCGCACGCGGTCGGCCTCGCTGACGCGGGGCGTCTCGGCCGTGCGCACGGTGGCGATGACGTTCTTCTCGTGCAGCACCTTGTTGTGCTTGAGATTGTGCATCAGGGCGACCGGGGTCATGTCCGGGTCGCTGGTCAGGAAGATCGCGGTGCCGGGCGCGCGGTGCGGCGGCCGGGCCTTGAGGATGTCGATCAGGTCGGTCAGCGGCACCGAGTCCCGCCGCGTCTTGTCGGTCAGAATCTGCGAACCGCGGTTCCAGGTCCACATGACCAGCACCAGCACGCCACCGAACACCAGCGGCATCCAGGCGCCCTGCGGGATCTTCAGCAGGTTCGAGGAGATGAAGGTCAGGTCCAGCAGCACCAGCGGCACCAGAAGCGCCAGGGTCGCCGCCCAGCTCCACTTCCAGGCCGCGCGCACGATGACGAAGGCCAGCAGGGTGTCGACCAGCATCGAGCCGGTCACGGCGATGCCGTAGGCCGAGGCGAGGGCGTGAGAGTTGCGGAAGCTGAACAGCAGCACCAGCACGCCGACCATCAGCATGGTGTTGACCTGCGGCACGAAGATCTGGCCGGCCTGGGTCTCGGAGGTGCGGCGGATGTCGATGCGCGGCAGCAGGCCCAGCTGCACGGCCTGCTGCGTGACCGAGAAGGCGCCGGTGATCACGGCCTGACTGGCGATGACGGTGGCGCAGGCGCCGAGCACCAGCACGGGCCAGTAGGCGAACTGCGGCACCATTTCCCAGAACGGATTATGCCGGGCGGCCGGGTGGGCGAGGATGAAGGCGCCCTGCCCGAGGTAATTCAGCGCCAGGCAGGGGAAGACCACCACCAGCCAGGAGGCGCGGATCGGCCCTTTGCCGAAATGGCCCATGTCGGCATAGAGCGCTTCGGCCCCGGTCACGGCCAGGAACACGCTGCCGAGAATCACGAAGCCGAGGAAACCGTTCTCGAACAGGAAGCGGACGCCGAACCACGGGTTGAAGGCCTGGAAAATCCGCAGGTTTTCGCCGAGGTGATAGAGGCCCAGCGCGCCGAGGATCAGGAACCAGATCAGCGTGATCGGGCCGAAGAAGGCGGCCACCTTGTGGGTGCCGCGCGACTGCACCATGAACAGTCCGACGAGGATCGCCGCCGAGATGGGCAGGATGTAGGGGTCGACGCGGGCGCCCATGCCCGGCGCGTCCTTCAGGCCTTCCATGGCCGAGAGCACCGAGATGGCCGGCGTGATGACGCCGTCGCCATAGAACAGCGCCGCCCCGATCACGCCGAGCAGGAATACCGCCGCCGATCGTTTGCCGGTGGACTTGGTGAGTGTCCGGCGGGCCAGGGCCATCAGCGCCAGGGTGCCGCCTTCGCCCTTGTTGTCCGCCCGCATCAGAAGGAAGACGTATTTGACCGTCACGACCAGGAACAGGGCCCAGATCACCAGCGAGACAACGCCGAGAACCGCGTGCTCGGTCGAGGCGCTGTTGCGCGAATGGGCCAGCGCCTCGCGCATCGCGTAGAGCGGGCTGGTGCCGATGTCGCCGAACACCACGCCGATCGAACCGAGCGCCAGGGCCCAGAAACTCTGGCTGCCGTGGCCGTCTGCGGGATGAGCTGGAGTCGGGTTGGGGGCCGCCGGGGAGGAGGCGGTCGCGCCAGGGGCTTCGGAAGCCATAAGATCCCTCCGGGATCACGACGGGGAGGTCCCGGCGCCAAGTCCCAAGCGAGTGCGGCGCGGGCGATACACCCAATCCGCGGGGTGTTCAATGCGTCGCCGCCCGGTCGGTTCTACGATTTTCGTGGCGCCGGGGCCCCGCCTTTCCTACCTTTCGGGTCCGATCATGTCAGACAGCCAGAAATTCCCGGTAGCGGCCCACGCGCTCGCCTATCTCGCCCACAAGGAGGCGACGTCGGCGGAGCATGCCATTTCGAGCGCCGAACTGGCCGCCTCGATGCCGACCAATCCCGTTGTGGTCCGCCGGGTCACGGCGATGCTGGCGCGCGCCGGGCTGATCGACACCCGCGCCGGGGCCGGCGGCGGGGCCTGGCTCAGGGTCGACCCCGCGACGATCCGCCTCGACGTCGTGCTGCGGGCCGTCGGGGGTTGCACGCATCTGGGTGTCGCGCCGCCGGGGGCCAAGGGCTGCCCGGTCGGCGAGATGATCCCCGAGGCAGTCAGCGCGGCGATCACCGCGGCTGACACGGCGGCCTCCGAGCGGCTGTCCCGAATCACGGTCGCCGATCTGCTCAAGGCGCCTGCAGAAAAACTGTAATCGATGTTGTGACCGATGCCTTGTTCTCACAATCCGGCCCCCATACGTAACTGCCACTGACGCAGTTTCTTATAAAGGAGCCTCCCATGGCCCGCATCGCCATCGCCTTCCACTCCGGCTACGGCCACACCGAAGTTCTCGCCAACAGCATCGCCGACGGCGTGCGCCAGTCGGGCGCCGAGGCGGTTCTGTTGAAGATCGAGAGCGCCGTTCAGGATTTCGAGCCCTTCCTCGATGAGATCGGCCGCTCGGACGCCGTGATCTTCGGCTCGCCCACCTACATGGGCGATGTCTCCGCCCCGTTCAAAGCCTTCGCCGACGCCACGTCGAAGCCCTGGTTCACCCAGGCCTGGCAGGACAAGCTGGCGGCAGGCTTCACCGTCTCGCACAGCTTCTCGGGCGACAAGCTGCACACGCTTCAGAGCCTGTCGGTGCTGGCGGCCCAGCACGGGATGGTCTGGATCGGCCAGGGCGAAGCGGCCCCCGCCGTCACCGCAGCCGAGCGCGGCCCGGATACGATCAACCGCGTGGGCGCCTTCCTCGGTCTCGCGGCCCAGGCCGACAACGTCGCGGCGGACTCCTCCCCGCCGGCCGGCGAACATCAGACGGCGCGGCTTCTCGGCCGCCGCGTGGCCCGGGCGGCGCAGCGCTGGGCGCGCGGCGGGGATGTCGAACTGCATAAGGCGGCCTGACGCCGCTTGACCGGGTCGGCGGGCGGGCCAATCTTGGGGTCCCAGTTCCTCAAGGGTCCGCCCGCATGGCTCGCCGCCTTGCGCTGATCACCGGCGCCTCCGCCGGCATCGGCGCCGCCTTCGCCCGTATCTACGCCAGCCACGGTTACGACGTGGCCCTGACCGCCCGCCGGGCCGACCGGCTGGAGACGCTCGCCAGCGAGATTCGTCTGCGCTTCGGGGTCGAGGCCCTGGTGATCGCCGCCGACCTTGCGGAGCCCGGCGCCAGCGACGCCGTGCTGGCCGAGATCGAGTCGCACGGCCGGGTGGTCGACGCCCTGATCAACAATGCCGGCTACGGCCTGCCCGGCGCCTATGCCGACACCGCGTGGACGGACCAGCGCGGGATGTTGCAGGTGATGCTGGTGGCGGTCTGCGAGCTGACCCACAAGATCCTGCCGGGCATGATCGAGCGGAAGTTCGGCCGCATCGTCAATGTCGCGTCGCTGGCGGGCCTGGTGCCCGGGTCGGCCGGCCATACACTGTACGCGGCGACCAAGAGTTTCCTGGTCAAGTTCTCGCAGAGTCTCCACCTGGAGAACCTGGCGACCGGCGTGCATGTCACCGCGCTGTGCCCCGGCTTCACCTTTTCCGAATTCCACGACGTCAACGCGACCCGCGCGCAGATCAGCCAGTCGACGCCGGAATGGCTGTGGCTGGGCGCCGACGAGGTCGCGGCCACGGGCTACGAGGCCGCGGAAGCCAACCGGCCGGTCTGCGTCACGGGTACGCCGAACAAGGTCATCGCGGCCATCGCCAAGATTCTCCCCGACGACTGGGCCCTGGCCCTGATGTCCAGCCAGGGAAGCCGCTTCCGGAAAGTGTGAGGCCTTGGGCGCGGAGGTCGGTGACCCCCGCCCCTACTTCGTCGCCGCGTAGGGCGCCGAGACGTCCTTCTTGATGATCACGCCGCGCGCGGTGTCTGCCACACCGATGATCACGAACTGCACCGCCATGGCGCAGAGGATCAGGCCGAGCACCCGCACGATGATGGTCATGCCGATCCGGCCGAGCAGGCGCGAGATCAGCGGTGTCGCCCAGAAGCAGACCATGGTCAGGACCGAGACCGCCGCGATCACACCGACGCCGGCCGCGAAGCCCTGGACGCCCATCTCCTTCGCTTCGCTGGCATAGATGACGACCGTCGAGATCGCGCCGGGCCCGATCAGCAGGGGCATGGCGAACGGCACGACCAGTCGCTCGAAGCGGCGGCGGGCGTAGGCGCGCGGACCCTCGGCCTCGGCGCCCTCCGCCGCGTCGGAGAACATGGCGGTGAAGTCGTCCCGCGCCATCTCCAGCCCCATCAGGAAGAGGATGACCCCGCCGGCGATGCGGAACGCCGGCAGCGAGATGCCGAAGAACTCCAGCAGCGACAGGCCGGTGAAGAAGAAGAAGCTCATGAACAGGAAGGCGAACAGCGAGATATAGACCGCCACCCAGCGCCGGCCGGCGGCGATGCCGCCCGCGGTGGCCGCCGCGAACACCGGCACGTTGCCGATCGGGTCCAGCAGCGCGAACAGGGCGACGAAGAAGTTGACGGCGTATTCGGACGGGCTCATGCAGCGGTCTTAGCCCAAATCACGCCCGCGCGCCTCCCCCGAGAGGCGGGAGAGACCGCATGTCCGCCGACCCGCGTTTGATCATCGCCCTCGACCTGCCCAGCCGCGCCGAGGCGGAGGCCATGGTCGAAACCCTGGGCGACGCCGTCGGCTTCTACAAGATCGGCCTGCAGATGCTGGCTGTCGGCGGCATGGACATGGCGAAGGACCTGAAGGCGCGAGGCCGACAGGTGTTCCTCGACTGGAAACTGCATGACATCGGCGCGACGGTCGAAAAGGCCACGGCCGCCATTGTCGGATCGGGCGCCTGCGACCTGCTGACCGTACACGCCCAGCCGCAGGTTCTGGCGGCGGCGGTCAAGGGTCGCGGCGGCGACGCCCAGGCGAAGATCCTCGGCGTGACGGTTCTGACCAGCCTGAACGGCCAGGACCTGGCGCAGATCGGCTACGGCATGGGCGTGGAGCAACTCGTGGAACGCCGCATCCGTCAGGTGATCGACGCCGGCGCCGACGGCGTCGTGGGGGGGCCCCCCCCCCCCCGCCCCGCCCCCCCCCGCGCCCCCCCCCGGTCCCCCGCGGGCCCCGCGGGGGGCGGGGCCCGCCCGCGGGGGGGGGGGGGGGCCCGACGGATCGGCGGTCCCGGTTTCCTCGTGGTGACGCCCGGCGTGCGGCCCGCCTGGGCCGGCAAGGACGACCAGGCCCGCGCGGCGACTCCTCTCGAGGCTCTGCAGGCGGGGGCCAGCCATCTTGTCGTCGGCCGACCGGTCACGGCCGCGGATGACCCGCGCGAGTCGGCCTTCCGGATCGCCGGGGAGATGGCGGGTAGCCTGTCGCCGACCTAGTGACAGCCGCAGCCGTGCGACGGCGGCGGACGGTGCGGCGGCGGGCGATGTCCGCCGCCCCCGCCGCCGAAGCTGACGCGGGCGCTCGAACTGGCGGAGGCCCAGGAAGACGACGACGCGCCGGCTCCGGCATAGGCGTAGCCGCCGCCACCGCCGCCTCCGGAATAGACGATCTCGGGACCAACGCCGCCGGCGCCCCAGAAGAATCCGTCGGTCAGATGCACCTCGCCGTATCCAGGCGGATAGGGCTGGCAGGGCGGCGGATAGCGGGGGTCCTGCGGGGCGGCGCAGGGCGACGGATAGCCGCCGCACTGGCCACCGCAGGTCGGCGGCGGCGCAGGAAAAGGGTAGCCCCCGCAGCGGTCGCAGGCGGAGGGATAGCCGCCGGGCTGCGGATAGGCCGTCTGGTGGTAGATCGGCGGCGGCCAGTGGCCAGGCTCGCAGCAGGCCGGCGCGGGATAGCCGGCCGGCTGGCAGCAGGGACCCGGCGCGGGCGGATAGTAGGCCTGGGGCGGCGGCGCGGGCGGGTACCCGCCGGCGTCGCAACAGGGCCCCGGCTGCACGGCGTAGCCGCCCTGGTCCTGGGGTGGATAGGCCGTCGGCGGGGGAGCAGGATAGGGCTCGACCGGATAGGACTGGGCCGATGAAGCCTCGCCGTAGGCGTAGCCGTCCGCACCGGTTTCGCCCACGGCGACATAGCCGGCGTCGGGGCCGTAGCCCGGCGCATAGGCGGCCTGGGGCGCAGGCTGAGGCGGCGGCGGTTCATAGGCAGCCGCCGCGCGCGCGAGCACGAGCAGGCTGACCACCGCCATCGATATCCGGACAATCCACCTGATCATGGCCGCCTCCAGCGCCGTGAGCGGGTAGCCTAGATCGGGCCAGGGGGCGGCGGCGAACGCTTGCCCCTGAGGGGCGAGGCCGTCGTGGTTAAAGTTCGCCAACCACGACCTAGAAGTCGCTGGCCAGGCCCTTGCGCTCCCAGTCGCCGTAGCGGGTCGGCTCAGGACCCGATGGCCCGCCCATCTCCGGCGGCAGGTCTTCCGGCGGCGCGGCGGCGCGGCGCGCGGCGGCCTCCTCCAGCGCCCGGCGAGCCGCCGGCGTCAACACGGCGTCGGGATTCGCGCCCGGGGGCCGGTCGTCTTTGGGGTCGGTATCCATGGTGTCGATCTATCAGATCGCTGACTCGATGACAGCATCGGGTCGCGGGGCGCGACTTGATCGTTTGATAGAACGCTGATCTCGTAACACCCCGCCCGTTGAGGCGGACGTTTTCGTTTCGGGGGGAACTGAAACATGCCTCGCGTATCCAGCGCCTTTTTCACCGTCGCCGCGCTGTGCGGCCTGGCCGGCATGGTCTGGGGGTCATACATGGGGACGACCCATGACCACGCCTTGATGCCCGCCCATGCCCATCTGAACCTGCTTGGCTGGGTGACGCTATCGATCATGGGCGGCTTCTATGCCCTTCCCGGCGCCCGCCCCGGCGTTCTGGCCTGGGTGAACCTCGTCCTGTCCGCCCTCGGCGCGATCGTCATGGCGGTGCTGCTGCCCCAGGTCCTGCAGTCGAAGCTGGACGGCAGGGTCATGATGGCCGCGGAGGTCCCGGCGATCCTCGGGATGATCTGCTTCCTGATCAGCGTCATCTCCAGCGGACGCAGAACGGCCGACTGACCACGCTCTTGCGTCGCGCGTCGGGAAAGGGCACGGGGCGCGGGTGAGCGAGCATGAAGACATCGGCCTCCCCGCGCGGGAGGCGGCGGCCCAGTTCCTGGAGGCGGCCCTGTCGCGCCGCGCCGGCCTGGATGAAGCCCTGGCCGGATCGGCCGGACGGGGCCTCGCGCCCCGCGACCGGGCCTTCGCCCGCGCCCTGACCATGGCCGCCCTGCGGCGGCTTGGAACCATCGACCGCGCCCTGGCTCCAAAGCTTCAGCGCGAGCCGCCCGAGCGGGTGCGCACCCTGCTGCGCCTCGGCATGACCCAGCTGTTCTGGATGGACGTGCCCGACCATGCCGCCGTCTCGACCACCGTGGCCATCGCCGACCGGCTGAAGCCGACACGGTCGTTCAAGGGGCTGATCAACGCCATCCTTCGCGGACTGCAACGCGATGGCCGGCCCGCCGACGATCCCGAGACCCTCGCCCCGTCCTGGCTGATGGCCCGCTGGCAGGCGGCGTACGGTCCCGACCAGGCGCGCGCCATCGCCGCCACGATCGCTGATGAGCCCGCCACCGACCTGTCGGCGAAGGATCCGGCAGACGCCAACGCGCTCGCTGTCCTGCTGGAGGGCGAGGTTCTGCCCGGTGGTTCGATCCGCACCCGCAGGCGCGGCGACCTTTCCGAATGGCCGGCGTTCAGCGAGGGTCGCTGGTGGGTGCAGGATGCCGGCGCGGCCATCCCGACCCGCCTGCTCGACGTCAAACCCGGCGAGACCGCGCTCGACCTGTGCGCCGCGCCGGGCGGCAAGACGCTGCAACTGGCCGCCACCGGCGCCGGCGTGGTCGCGCTGGACCGTTCCGCCGACAGGCTGAAGCGGGTCACCGAGAACCTCGCCCGGCTGAACCTGACCGCCGAGGTCGTCACCGGCGACGCCCGCTCCTGGCCCGACAAGCGGACCTTTGACGCGGTGCTGCTTGATGCGCCCTGCTCGGCGACCGGCACCTTCCGCCGCCATCCGGACGTCCTGTGGGCCGCCGCGCCCGGCGACATCGCCAGCCTGGCGACGGTTCAGGCCCGGATGCTCGACTCCGCCGCCGCCCGGGTCAGGCCCGGCGGCAGGCTGGTCTATTGCGTCTGTTCGCTGGAGCCGGAAGAAGGCGAGGCCCAGGTACGCGGCTTCCTGACCCGCCATCCGGAGTTCACAACCGTCCCGGTCACGCCCGGCGAAGGCGGGGCGCCCGCCGCCAGTATCAGCGGCGACGGCTGGCTGCGCATCCTGCCCCACCACCTCGAGGGCGGCATCGACGGCTTCTTCGCCGCCCGGATGGTTCGCAAGGACTGAGCCGTCCTTGTCCCCCGGCGCCCGTCCGGCTAGACCAAGGCATGGCCGTTCCCATCATCGCACCGTCCATCCTGGCGTCGGACTTCGCCCGTCTGGGCGAGGAATGCCGCGCTGTTGAAGCCGCCGGCGCGGACTGGCTGCATGTCGATGTGATGGACGGACATTTCGTTCCGAACATCACCATCGGTCCGGACGTGGTGAAGGCGCTGCGCCCGCATGTCTCGATCCCGTTCGACGTTCACCTGATGATCGCGCCGGCCGACCCCTACCTCGAGGCGTTCGCCGCCGCCGGGGCCAACATCATGAGCATCCATCCGGAGGCCGGGCCGCACCTGCATCGTTCGCTGAAGCGGATCCGGGAACTCGGCTGCAAGGCCGGCGTGGTGTTCAATCCATCGACTCCCGTCGAGCCCGTCGAATGGATCCTCGAGGACATCGACCTGCTGCTGGTCATGACCGTGAACCCCGGCTTCGGCGGCCAGAGCTTCATCGGGGCGCAGCTGAAGAAGATCGAGCGGCTGCGGAAGATGATCGACGCCTCGGGCTGCGCGATCGAGCTGGAAGTCGACGGCGGCGTTACGCCCGTCACGGCGCCCCGGTGCGTGGCGGCCGGCGCTACGGCGCTGGTCGCCGGCTCGGCCGTGTTCAAGGGCGGGCCGGACGCCTACGCCGACAACATCCGCGCCCTGAAGGGCGTCTGAGCCCGGCGGCATGGACGCCCCCAAACTGCCCTCCGCCTCCTCCGCCGCCCTGGCCCTCCAGGCCGCCGGCGAAAGCGCGCGCCGACTGGCCGAGCGGGAGTGGTTCGGCACGCCTTTCCACCGGATGACACTGGCCGGCCCGAAGCCGGCCGGCATGGCCGCCAGTCCGCGTGACCTGCGGCCGGTGGAGCCGGAGCGTGGCCGCCGGATCGTCGCCGGCTTCTTCGACCTGGCGGGCGCCGAGATGGTTGTCGGGCCACAGGGGGACCCCTTCGACCGGGGCAGTCCGACCCGGACCTTCGCCGTCGCCCTGCATCGCATGGGCTGGATGAATGACCTTCTGGCCACCGGCGACGCGGGCGCAAAGCTGGGCCTCAGGCTGGTCACGGACTGGCGTCGGGTCTTCGGGAAATGGAACAGCTTTTCGTGGGGTCCCGACGTCATCGAGCGTCGCGTCTTCAACCTCGCCTGCGCCGCCCGGCGGCTGACCTATGCCGCCTCGGACGCGGAGCGGTCGCTGGTCCTCGATGATCTCGCCCGGCAGGCCCGGCATCTGGTCAGCATCGGCCAGGCTCCCGAGCGATTGCTGGAGCGGGTCGTGGTCGCGGGCATCGCGGGGTGCACGCTCGGCGGAGAGGCCGGAGACCGGCTGATCGACTTCTCCATGACGCGGCTGAAGACGCTCCTGGCCACGACGGTGTCGCACGAGGGCGTCCACGTCAGCCGCTCACCCCAGGCCGGCCTCGAACTGCTGTTCGACCTGATGACCCTGGACGACGCCTTGCATCAGCGGGGTCAGGCGGGCCCCGACGACCTGCCGCGCGCGATCGACCGGCTCAGCGCCGCGACACGTTTCTTCACCATGCCGGATCATCGCCTGGCGGGCTTCCAGGGCGGCGCGGCCACGGGCCCGCGGCGCATCGCGGCGGCCCTCGCCCACGAAGAGACCGAACCTCCGAGCCGTCGCAAGGCCCCGCACGCCGGCTACGAGCGCCTCGAGTCGGCAAGCATCGCGGTCATGGTCGACGCCGGCCGCCCGGCGCACGGCCGCTGGAGCGTCACCGCCTGCGCCCAGCCCGCGGCGCTGGAGATCGTGTGCGGGGTCGACCGGTTGATCGTCGGCTGTGGCTGGACGGCGGACTCCGGCGCCTCCCATGCCCTGCGACTGACCGACGCCGCCTCGACGGCCAATATCGCCGACATGTCGGCCGGCCAGCCCCTGCGCGGTTTCGCGGCCGCCGCCCTCGGGCCGAGGCTCGTCGGCGCGCCGCGAAAGGTCGAGGCCAAACGTCACGATGCCGAGGCCGCCGCCTGGCTGGAAGTGTCGCACGACGGCTGGGCCAAACGCTTCGGACTGATCCACGAGCGCAAGCTGTACCTCGACCGGACGCTCGAAGAGCTGCGGGGCGAGGACAACTTCCGGCCGGTCGTGCAGAAGGAGCTCGACGGTCCGCGACGCTACCTGCCCTTCACCGTCCGCTTTCATCTTCACCCCGACGCCCGCGCCTCGCTGGCCCGCGACCACAAGAGCGTCCTGCTCAAGGGGCCGTCGGAAGAGGGCTGGTGGTTGCGCAATGACGCCATCGAGGTGTCGGTCGAACCCTCGCTCTACATCGATGGCGGCCTGCAGCGCCGCACCGTCCAGGTGGTGCTTCGCGGCCAGGCCAGCGGCGACAAGGGCGGCCGCGTACGGTGGAAACTGTCGCGGGCGGAGGGGTAGCTTTTTTCGCAGCGGTCCGTATTTTCGGCCCGTTCGCGTGACTGGCGCTGGAGGTGGGTGACCACCGGGGAGCGCGAACCTCATATGCCGCGCGCCTGGGCTCCTCGTTCATTCCGGAGCCGAACCATGCCCGCCGCCCCTGACTATCCCGCATCCCCCGACATGGTCGTCATCAGACGCGCCCTGCTGTCGGTGTCCGACAAGACCGGCCTGGTCGAGGCGGCGAAGGTGCTCAGCGATCTCGGCGTCGAGCTGGTCTCGACGGGCGGCACCCGCGCGGCGATCGCCGCCGCCGGTCTGCCGGTCAGGGACGTCTCCGAGCTGACCGGCTTTCCCGAGATGATGGACGGCCGGGTCAAGACGCTCCACCCGATCGTCCACGGCGGCCTGCTCGGCGTCCGCGACGCGGCCGACCACGCCAAGGCCATGAGCGACCACGGCATCGGCGGCATCGACCTGCTGTACGTCAACCTCTACCCGTTCGAGGCCACGGTCGCGGCCGGCGGCGACTACGCCACCTGTGTCGAGAACATCGACATCGGCGGGCCGGCGATGATCCGCTCGGCGGCCAAGAACCACGGCTATGTCGCGGTCTGCACCGATCCGGCCGATATGGCCGACGTCCTCGCCCAGTTGAAGGACGACGGCGGCACGACGCTCGACCTGCGCAAGACCCTCGCCGCCCGCGCCTATGCCCGCACGGCGGCCTACGACGCGGCCATTTCGACCTGGTTCGCGCAACAACTCGGCCAGACCGCGCCGGCCCGCAAGGCCATCGCCGGGACCTTGATCCAGACCATGCGCTACGGCGAGAACCCGCACCAGTCGGCGGCCTTCTACGCCGGCGGCCTGGCGCGGCCCGGAGTCGCCAACGCCCGCCAGCTGCAGGGCAAGGAACTGAGCTACAACAACATCGCCGACACAGACGCCGCCTTCGAGCTGGTTGCCGAGTTCAGCGAACCGACCTGCGTTATCGTCAAGCACGCCAACCCCTGCGGCGTCGCGACGGGTGGCGTTCTGCTGAGCGCTTACCAGCGCGCGCTGGAATGTGACCCGGTCAGCGCCTTTGGCGGCATCGTCGCGGTCAACCGTCGGCTCGACCGCAAGGCCGCCGAGGCCATCTGCGAGACCTTCACCGAGGTGGTCATCGCGCCCGAAGCCGATGACGACGCCGTCGCCGTGTTCGAAGCCAAGAAAAACCTGCGCCTGCTGGTCACCGGCGCCCTGCCCGACCCACGCGCGCCGGGCGAGGTGTTCCGCTCCGTCGCCGGCGGCTTCCTCGTCCAGAGCCGCGACGCCTCGCTGATTCTGCCGGGCGACCTGAAGATCGTCACGAAACGCGCGCCCTCGCCGACCGAGATCGCCGACATGCTGTTCGCCTTCACCATCGCCAAGCATGTGAAGTCCAACGCGGTGGTGTTCGCCCGGAACGGCCAGACCCTGGGCGTCGGCGCCGGCCAGATGAACCGCAAGGACAGCGCCCGCATCGCCGCCATGCGCGCCAGCGATTTCGGGCTCGACCTGAAGGGCAGCGCCTGCGCCTCGGAAGCCTTCTTCCCGTTCGCCGACGGCCTGATCCAGGCGGCGGAGGCCGGCGCGACAGCGGTGATCCAGCCGGGCGGTTCGATCCGCGACGCCGAGGTCATCGCCGCCGCAGATGAACGTGGCGTCGCGATGGCCTTCACCGGCGTGCGGGTGTTCCGGCATTAGTCAGGGCAGGCCAAGGTTCGTCCTCCTGGCGGACCTGCCCCGATGTCTTGAAGGCCAGTTTTGCTCCGGCGTGATCTTCGTCAAGGACGGGCCCCGCGGGCCCGCCGCTGTGCGGCCGCGAAGCGGTCCTTGACCAAGGTCAGCGCCCGGAGCGCATCATTCCATCAAGGCCAAAGGGCAGGTGTCATCGGGTTGGTGAGATAGAGCCCGGTAGCTTCGCCCCCGCTTGACATGTGAACAGTTGCTCACATACTCGCGCCATGGCCCTGAAACCCTCGACCCTCGCCGAGCGCGCCCGTCATCTGGAGCGGCATGTCCGCGTGCTCAAGCCGATCGGGTTCGGGCCGTTTCCGGTCGCGATCCAGATGCACGGCTGCGCCGGCTGCCAGCCCTTCCAGAACACTTACGCCGAAGCGGCGGTGAAGGCCGGCGTGGCGGTGGTCATCGTCGACAGCCTGCGGCCCCGCAACATGTCCAGGCTGGACGGCAGTCTGTTCGTCTGCACCGGCACGGTCCTGCGCGGAGCCCAGCGGGCCGGCGACCTCTATGCCGTGCTCGACTGGCTGAAGCGCCAACCGTGGGCCGACGCGAACCGCGTGATGGCGGCCGGCTGGAGCCATGGCGGCTGGACCATCATGGACGGGTTCGCCCAGGGGAGCGGCGCGGCGCGGATGACCGGTCTGGTTGACGCCGACCCGGCGCTGCTCAAGGCGGTGAAGGGCGTGTTTCTGGTGTACCCCTACGCCAGCTTCCCCTCACTGACCTCGGCGCGAGGCTGGAGCGCCCGACCAAAGGTGTTCGCCGTGCTCGGCGGCAAGGACCAGGTGGTCGGAACGGCCGGACCGCTGAAGGCGCTGAGCCGGCTCAAGGCCGACGGCCTGTCGGTCGACGTCCTGACCTTTCCGGACGCCACCCACGCGTTCGACGACGACGACGCCAACGATCCCCGCGCCCGCTTTCGCCCCGATCTGCGGGCGACGGCGGAGCAGTACTACGTGAGGGCGCTGCGGG
>CAZISF010000061.1:0-18819 GCA_964541915.1 uncultured Caulobacter sp. | reverse complement strand
TGAAGGTCGAGCGGCCGCGGGCCAGGTCGTCCCCGGCGCCGACGCGGCTGAACAGCCGGTCGACGACACCCATCTTCAGGGATTTGGCCGGCACGAAGCAGCCGGCCTGGGCCATCACCGCCAACAGGGCGTTCTGGCGGAGGAACGTCGATTTGCCGGCCATGTTCGGGCCCGTGACGATCGACAGACGCGCGCCCGTCTCGCCCGAGCCGTCGAGACAGCAGTCGTTGGGGGTGAAGGGCTCGCCCGCCCGCTTTACGGCGGCCTCGACCACCGGATGACGGCCGCCCTTCGCGTCGAAGCCGAAGCCCTTGTCGACGACGGGGCGAACGGCCTGCTGGTCCTCGGCCCATTCGGCGAGGGCCGCGTCGACATCGAGGGTGGCGAGAGCCCGGGCGGCGGCCTGGAGCGGCGCGGCAAGGGCGCAGGCGGCCTCGCGCCAGGCCTCGAAGGTGGCGACCTCGATCGCAAGCGCCCGCTCCCCGGCCTGGGCGATGCGGGCGTCCAGGTCGGCCAGCTCGACGGTGGTGAACCGCACCTGGTTGGCCAGGGTCTGGCGGTGGATGAAGGTCGCGTTGTGCGGCGGCTGGAACAGCGGGTCGGCCTTGCCCGCCGTGGTCTCGACGAAATAGCCGAGCACCGCGTTGTGGCGGATCTTCAAGGGCACGCCGCTGTCCGCCGCCAGTCGGCTTTCCAGGGCGATGATCACCCGGCGGCTGTCGTCGCGCAGGGCGCGGGCCTGATCCAGTTCGGGCCGGATGCCGGCGGCGACGAAGCCGCCGTCGCGGGCCTGGGCCGGCAGATCTGGGCCGAGGCCGGTCTCCAGCTGGGCAAGCAGGCCGGACAGGTCAGCCGACAGGGACGGATTGACCGCCGCGAGGGCCATTTCGATCTCGAACGGGGGGGCGGTCAGGCTGTCGCCCGCGTCGACGACGAGGCCGGACAGGGCTTCGCCGGTCTTCAGGCCGTCGCGCAGCACGCCGAGGTCGCGCGGTCCGCCCCGGCCGAGCGCCAGCCGTGACAGGGCGCGGGCCAGGTCTCCGGAGCGCTTCAGGGCGTCGCGCAGCCGCTCGCGCAGCTGACGGCGTTCGAGCAGCCACTGAATGGCGTCCAGGCGCGTATCGATGGCGGCCGGGTCCAGCAGCGGCCTCGCCAGACGCGCGGCCAGCATCCGCGATCCGGCGGCGGTGACACAGCGGTCGATACTGCCCAGCAACGAGCCCTCGCGCTGGCCGCCGGTGGTGCGCTCGATCTCGAGGCTGGTGCGGGTGGCGGGGTCGATGGCCATGACGTCGGCCTCGCCTGCGCGGCGCGGGGGCGACAGGGCCGGCAGCTTGCCGGCCTGGGTCATCTCCAGATGGGCGGCGATCAGGCCAAGGGCCGAGATCTCGGCGCCCGCAAGACCGCCGAAGCCGTCGAGCGTGTCGACGCCATAGAGCCGCTTGAGTCGCGCCTCGGAGGCTGCCGGTTCGGCCAGCGCCTGGGCCACAGGCTGGACCAGACCACCGGCCCCCTTGAGGGCCAGATTGACCGTCTCATCGGCGAACAGACGGTCGGGAACGAGGATCTCGGACGGCTGCAGCGCCGCCAGCGCCGCCGACAGGCCCGAAGGCGCGATCAGCAGGCTCTCAACCTCGCCGGTCGACAGCTCAACGCTGGCCACGGCCGCCTGACCGCCGCGCAGCGCGATGGCCGCCAGCCGGTTGGCGCCACGCGCATCGAGCAGGCCGTCCTCGGTCAGGGTGCCGGGCGTGACGATGCGGACCACATCGCGGTGGACGATGGCCTTGGAGCCTCGCTTGCGGGCCTCGGCCGGGTTCTCCATCTGCTCGCAGACGGCGACCTTGAAGCCGGCGCGGATCAGCTTGGCGAGATAGGCTTCCGCCGCATGGACCGGGACCCCGGCCATCGGGATTGGCTGGCCGTTGTGCGTGCCCCGAAAGGTCTGGGCGATGCCGAGCGCGGCGGCGGCCTTGATCGCATCCTCGAAAAACAGCTCGTAGAAGTCGCCCATGCGGAAGAACACCAGGGCGTCCGGCTGGCGCGACTTGGCCTCGAAATACTGAGCCATGACGGGCGTGGCTCCGGCGGCGTCGGGCGCGGTCTGTCCGGGGGAGAGCGGGGCGTTCATTGCGGCCGACCCTAGCCGGGTTCGCGGAGGGCGTTAAGGGCTTCGGAGGTGACGCTGTTGCTCGCGCGGCGGTCCTGTGAAACGCTCGCGACCGCAAGTGGAGCGGGGGCGGTCGTGCGAGGGATCAGGAGGTTGGCGCTGGTCCTATGCAGCCTGTTGCTGGCGACCGCCGCCACGGCCGCCGAGCCAGAGGCCCCGATTCCGCGCATCACCAACCCCGACTGGGCCGAAAAGCCGTCCGGAGACGATCTGGCGCGTGACTATCCCGAGCGGGCCGCCCGAAAGGGACTGGGCGGACGGGCCACGATCGTCTGCAAGGTCAAGCTCGATGGACGGTTGAGTGACTGCGCGGTGGTATCGGAATCGCCGCCCGGCGAGGGCTTCGGCGACGCCACCCTGAAGCTGGCGGCGAAATTCCGCATGACGCCACAGACCCGGGACGGGGTTCCAGTCGATGGGGCGGTCGTCCGGATTCCCGTCGTCTACAGCCCACCGCCGCCGATGAGCATCACCATACCGGTCCAGGCAAGGCGGTGGTTCTTCGTGGCGGCGCTGATCCTGGCCGGCGGGGCGATCCTGTTGCTGGCCCTTCTGATCGGCGCCTACTGGATCTTTGGCCGGGATCGCGGCCGCTAGGCCTTGCCGGTCACGCCGCCCCAGAACTTGCTGGCCTTGCCCATGAAGCCGGCGGCCTTGGGGTGCTGCTGCTCGCCGCAGGTCTCGGCCAGTTCGCGCATCAGCTCCTTCTGCCGGGCGCTGAGGTGGGTCGGGGTTTCGACGAACATCTCGACCAGCAGGTCGCCGCGTTCGCGTCCGCGCAGAGACGGCATGCCGCGACCCTTGAGGCGGACCGTGCGGCCGGTCTGGGTGCCTTCCGGGACCTTGACCGGGATGCGGCACTCGCCGTCGCAGTCTTCACCACCGGTCAGGCAGGGGGCTTCGATCTCGCCGCCCAGCGCCGCGGTGCACATCGGCACGGGCACGGTGCAGAGCAGGTCCAGGCCGTCGCGTTCGAACAGGTCGTGGGGCGCCACGGACAGGAAGATGTAGAGGTCGCCGCGGGGACCGCCCCGCTGGCCCGCGTCGCCCTCGCCGGCGAGGCGGATACGGGCGCCGTCGTCGACGCCGGCGGGGATGCGGACCTGCAGGGTGCGCTGGCGGCGCACCTGGCCATGGCCGCTGCAGCTCTTGCACGGGTCGAGGATCAGCTTGCCCGAACCGCCGCAGCGGGGGCAGGTGCGTTCAATGGCGAAGAAGCCCTGGGTGGCGCGCACCCGGCCCGCGCCGCCGCAACTGCCGCACACCGTGGGCGCCGTTCCGGGCTTGGCGCCGGAGCCTTCGCAGGTCTCGCAGGTGATCGAGGCCGGGACGGTGATCTCGACCTCCGAGCCGGCGAACGCCTGCTCAAGGGTGATTTCCAGGTCGTAGCGCAGGTCCTGGCCCCTGGCCGGGCCGTTGTTCTGCCGCCGGCGGCCGCCGCCGAACATCTCGCCGAACGCGTCGCCGAACACCTCGTTGAAGATGTCGTGCACATCGCCGAAGCCCTGGGCCCCGCCGCCGCCCGCCGCGCCATTGACGCCGGCGTGGCCAAAACGGTCATAGGCCGCGCGCTTCTGCGGGTCGGAAAGGACCGAATAGGCCTCGTTGATTTCCTTGAAGCGGGCCTCGGAGTCCTCGCAACCGCCATTGCGGTCGGGATGGTGCTCCATCGCCTGCTTGCGGAAGGCGCTTTTCAGCGCCGCGTCGTCGGCTCCGCGATCGACGCCCAGAATTTCGTAATAGTCACGCATCAGCCGGCATCACCGAAAAACCGAGCAATCCCTGAGGTGGGAGATCGCCCGCCCGACTGCAAGCCTGGGGCCAGGCAAGCCGGGCGGGCTATCGGGGTCACGCCGACTTCTTGTCGTCGCCGTCGACTTCCTCGAACTCGGCGTCAACCACGCCATCGTCCGAGGGTTGCTCGGCGCTGTCGCCGTCACCCTGCTGGGCCTTGTACATCGCCTCGCCGAGCTTCATCGACGCGTCGATCAGGGCCTTGGTCTTGACGCCGATTTCGTCGGAATCGCCGCCGTCGAGCACCGCCTTGAGGTCGGCGATGGCCGTCTCGATGGCCGTCTTCTCATCGGCGGTGACCTTGTCGCCGTGCTCGGCCATGGCCTTCTCGGTCGAGTGGATCACCGCGTCGGCCTGGTTGCGCGCTTCCACGCCGGCCTTGCGCTTCTCGTCCTCGGCGCGGTTGGCCTCGGCCTCGCGAACCATCTTGTCGATATCCGCGTCCGACAGGCCGCCGTTGGCCTGAATACGGATCGACTGTTCCTTGTTGGTCGCCTTGTCCTTGGCCGTGACGTGCACGATGCCGTTGGCGTCGATGTCGAAGGTGACCTCGACCTGCGGAATGCCACGCGGCGCCGGCGGAATGCCGACCAGGTCGAACTGGCCCAGCATCTTGTTGTCGTGCGCCATCGGACGCTCGCCCTGGAAGACCCGGATCGTCACGGCCGACTGGTTGTCGTCGGCGGTCGAGAAGGTCTGGCTCTTCTTGGTCGGGATCGTCGTGTTGCGCTCGATCAGCGGGGTGAACACGCCGCCCAGCGTCTCGATGCCCAGCGTCAGCGGGGTGACGTCCAGCAGCAGCACGTCCTTGACGTCGCCCTGAAGCACGCCTGCCTGAACCGCGGCGCCCAGCGCCACGACCTCGTCCGGGTTCACGCCCTGGTGGGGCTCCCGGCCGAAGAAGCTCTTCACCGCATCGACCACCTTGGGCATGCGGGTCATGCCGCCGACCAGGATGACTTCGTCGATGTCGCCCTTCTTGATGCCGGCGTCCTTGAGCGCCTGCTCGCAGGGGCCGATCGTGCGGACGATCAGGTCCTCGACCAGGGCTTCCAGCTTGGCGCGCGACAGCTTGATGTTCAGGTGCAGCGGGCCGCTGGCGTTCATGCTGATGAACGGCAGGTTGACCTCGTACTGCGTGGTCGTCGACAGCTCCTTCTTGGCCTTTTCGGCCTCTTCCTTCAGGCGCTGCAGAGCCAGCTTGTCCTTGCGCAGGTCAGTGCTGGTTTCCTTCTTGAACTCGTCGGCCAGGAAGTCGACGATCCGCAGGTCGAAGTCTTCGCCGCCGAGGAAGGTGTCGCCGTTGGTGGCCTTCACCTCGAACACGCCGTCGCCGATCTCGAGGATCGAGACGTCGAAGGTGCCGCCGCCGAGGTCATAGACCGCGATCTTCTTGCCGTCGTTCTTGTCCAGGCCGTAGGCGAGCGCCGCCGCGGTCGGCTCGTTGATGATGCGCAGGACTTCCAGACCGGCGATGCGGCCGGCGTCCTTGGTCGCCTGACGCTGGGCGTCGTTGAAGTAGGCCGGGACGGTGATGACCGCCTTGGTGACCTTCTCGCCCAGGTGACGCTCGGCGTCTTCCTTGAGCTTCATCAGGATGAAGGCCGAGACTTCCTGCGGGCTGTAGTCCTTGCCCACGGCGCGGACATAGGCGTCGCCGGCGCCGCCCTTGACGATCTCGTAGGGCACCATGCCCTTGTCCTTGTCGACCACCGGATCACTGTAGGAGCGGCCGATCAGGCGCTTGATGGCGAACAGGGTGTTGGTCGGGTTGGTCACGGCCTGACGCTTGGCGGGCTGGCCGACAAGCTTCTCGCCGTCTTCGAGGAAGGCGACGACGGACGGCGTGGTCCGGGCCCCTTCGGCGTTCTCGAGCACCTTGGGCGTCTTGCCGTCCATGATGGCGACGCAGGAGTTGGTCGTTCCCAGGTCGATGCCGATAATCTTGCTCATGAGGTCTCTCTAGCTCCCTGACTGGCGGACGGCGGTGACGAGGGCCTTTCAAGAAGCGCCCCGGTTTTTCTCTTCCGTCCCCGGTTGGATCCTCTGGACTGAAAAATGGAAGACTTTCCGTTTGCGGAAAGCCCTTGTTCAGACCGCCATATGGGAAGCGGGGCGCCTGCCGCAAGAGCAAAACCCCGATCAAATTGGGGGCTTTGGGCAGGTCGCACGGGAGCCCCCCGTTTGGGGCATGGCGGGGACCCTGAATTGTGGCCGTTTTCGGGCTGTTCGAGGGGCACTTTTCAGGAGGGAAAAATGGTCACCCTGTCTACCCGGCTCAAGGCCGGATTTGCGCTCGCCGTCATGGTCGCCACCACGGCGCTGACGCCCGGCATGGCTTCCGCCGAAGACCGCCGCGTGCGGATCATCAACGAGACCCGCCACATCATCGTGCGGTTCTATGCGTCCAACGTGAACGCCACGTCCTGGGAAGAAGACATCCTGGGCAGCTCGGTGCTGAAGCCGGGCGGCTCGGTCACGGTCAACATCGACGACGGCTCGGGCTACTGCCTGTACGACTTCAAGGCCGTGTTCGACGATGGCGACTCCCTGGTTCGCCAGCGCGTCGACGTCTGCAAGATCTCGTCCTACCGCTACACCGAAGACTGAGGCAGGCGACGGTCAGGGAACCCGGGGGGGATTCCCCGGGCGGGGCGAGCGGACAGCTCCCCCGCCCAGCCGTATTTCAGGTCGCCGACCGTCATCCGGCCCTGGCGACCCAGGCGCTGATATCGTCCAGCCGTTCGCGCCGCACTTTCGCACGGTAGACCGCCGCCGACAGGGACGCCTTGAGCCGGGGTGGAACCTCGCCTTCGGCCTTCGCCATGGCGAGCGCCTCGTTGGCGATGGTCGCGTCAGTCCAGCCCAGCGTGATCCGCTGCAGCATCTCGACCATCGTTCCCGGTGCGAACAGCGCGTCGGCGCGCGCCTTGTTGGCCTTGAGATACGCCCAGGTCATGGCCGTGAAGTTGGTCGACGGGCCGCGCAGGATATTCTGGCGCAGCGTGGTCGGCGGCTCGGCGCCCAGCGCCAGCACCAGGGTCCGTTGCGCCAGCGCCCTGTCGCGCGTCTCGCCCAGCACGCCGTACAACTGCTGTTTCTCGAGCGCGTTGGTCGACGCCAGCGCCATCTGGTGGAGCCGCTCCCAGGTCGCGGGGTCGGCATGCATGGCGACCACGGTCAGGGCAGGCTCCCGCACCGCCGCGGGCAGGGCGGCGGCATCCGAGTCCATGCGGGCGAAGCGGGCGCGAGCTTCGGCGATGACCGCGCCGTCGTCGAACCGGCCGAGGGTCTCGATCAGCCTGGCGCGCAGCAGGATCGCCGTGGCCGGCTCTTCGGGAACCGGCGTCCAGCCGATCCGCCCCCAGACAGGGGCGAGCATGGCCCGGGCGCGGCTCCGGAAGGCCGCCTGTTCGCGGTCGCCGTCATAGAGACGGTCGATCTGGCCCAGGACGTCGACGACCTGCATCCAGACCACCGGATCGGCCGTCGCCGGCAGACTGGAGGCGAGATCGAGCCAGCGGCTGATCGGCGCGGCGCCTTCCTGGCCGAACGCCCAGTAGTCGTAGAGCAGGCCGAGCTGATCGGCCGGCGCCAGCCCACCGAAACCGGCCCGCAGCGCGCTGAAGGCCCGGTCGTCATAGAGGGTGCGGAAGTAGCCGGTCTGGCCGAAGTTCACGAGCAGCGGCGCGCCCGCCGGGCCCGTCAGCCGGACCGGCTGACCCATCGAGACCATGCCGCGCCAGTCGGTCTTCAGGCCGGGCCAGGACGCCGCCACCGGCGTCGACCAGGTCAGGGGTTCGCGTGAGGGCGCGTCCACGCCGAAGCGGCGCTGGGTGAGACGCCAGGCCGAGCCCAGACTGGCCACCTTGATCAGGGGCACGCCGGGCTGGGCCGTGAAGTCATGGGCGATGTGACGGATCGGCTGGCCCGAGGCGGCTTCCACCGCGGCCCACAGGTCGCTGCTCACGGTGTTCCCGTAGGCGTGTTTCTTCATGTAGGCGCGCAGGGCGTCGCGGAAGTGATCCTCGCCGACCCAGGCCTCGACCATGGTGATGACCGCCTGGCCCTTCTGGTAGCTGATCGTGTCGAAGGCCGTGTCACGGGCGTCGGCGATCGGCTGGACGACGGGGTGCGTGGCCGCCTGGGCGTCGAGGTTCATCGCGCCGTCGCGGGACGCCATCCGCTGCAGGGCGGTCGACCATTCGGGATGGAAGTGATCCATTGCCTTGGACGCCATCCAGGACGCGAAGCCCTCGTTCAGCCAGATATCGTCCCACCAGTTCATGGTCACGAGATCGCCGAACCACTGGTGCGCCGTCTCGTGGGCGATGGTGCTGAAGGCGCCCTGGCGGTCGGCCTCGCTCGAGACGCGGGCGTCCACCAGCACGGCCTTTTCGAAATAGAGGATCGCGCCCCAGTTCTCCATCGCCGAGAAGCTTGAGGCGCCGCCCGGAATGGCCACGAGATCCATCTTGGGCAGGGGATAGGGCGTGCCGAAGTAATCGTTGAAGTAAGGCAGGAGCTGCTCGGCCGCGTCGAGCGCGAAGCCGGCCTCGCCGGTCGAGCCGCGCTTGACCACCACGCCGACATCGACATCCCCGACCTTGCGGCTGACGCGTTCGAAGTCGCCGACCGCGAGGAACAGCAGGTAGGAGCTCATTTTCGGCGAGACCGCGAAGGTCGTGCGGGTCAGGCCGCCCTCGAGCGCCGTTGTCGTCTCCGCCGGCATGTTGGACACGACCATGTCCGCCGTCGGGGCGTCGACCGTCAGCTTGAAGGTCGCTTTCAGCGCCGGCTCGTCCCACATCGGCGCGAACCGGCGGGCGTCGGGCGACTCGAACTGGGTCGCGAGCAGGCGCTTGCCGCCCTGGGCCGTGTCATAGTCGATGGCGAACAGACCGAAGGCCTGCTGGTTGATCTTGCCCCTGTAGTCGATGGCCAGCCGGTGCTTGCCGGCGGTCAGCGGGCCGGAGAAGGTCAGGGTCGCGGTCTGGGCCTTGTCGTCGTAGGTCACCTTCGGTGAGACGGTCGCGCCGTCCAGCTGGATCGCGGCGAAGGTCAGGTCCGCGGCGTTGAGGGTCACCGCCGCGGTCGGCCGGACAACCTCGACATCCGCGCCGACCGTGCCGCTGAAGCTCAGGGCTGTCGCGTCGGGGCGCACGGCGATGTCGTAGTGAACCGGAACGACGTCGGTCGGCAGAACATGGCGCGCCGGGCCGGCCTTGTCGCCGCATCCGGCCAGCAGCAGCGTCGCCGCCAGCCCCATGATCGTTCCAATGCGCTGGATCACGCGAACTCTCCCCATTCTGACGGCGGGGACGTTAGACTGACCTGAGCGGAGCCGATCATGAAGGATTTGTCAGGTTTCACCCTGATCCCCGGGCGACTGAATGCGGCCGCCCAGGCGGCGCTGGTCGAAACCGTGCTGGCGGCGGCGGCCGTGGCGCCGTTCCGTCACCAGATAACGCCGGGCGGCAAGGCCATGAGCGTGGCCATGACCGGGCTTGGTCCGCTCAGCTGGATCTCCGACGCGTCGGGCTATCGCTACGAGGGCCGCCATCCCGAAACGGGCGCGCCCTGGCCGCCCCTGCCGGACGTTCTGAGCGACCTCTGGACCGAACTGGCCGACCCTTTGGTTCCCGCGGACGCCTGCCTGGTCAATCTGTACCGCGAGGGCGCGAAGATGGGTCTGCACCGCGACCAGGACGAGGACGACTTCGGGTTTCCGGTCCTGTCCGTGTCGCTCGGCGATACCGCGATCTTTCGCATCGGCGGGCTCAAGCGGACGGACCCGACGCGGTCCGTTCGGCTCGCTTCGGGCGACGTCTGCCTGCTGGCCGGGGCGTCCCGTCGGGCGTTCCATGGCGTCGACAGGACCATCGCCGGGTCTTCCCGGCTCGTTCCGGGCGGCGGGCGGATCAACCTGACCCTGCGCCGGGCCCGCCCGGCCTGAGCGCTTCCCTACCCCGCTGGTCCGGCGCTAGGGTGGCGGCAACGATACGAGGAAACTCCGCCATGCTGACGCTCACCCGCCCCGAGGGTTCGGAGCCGCGCGACTTCGACATCTCCCGCCGCGCCCTGCCGGCGCTGTTTTTCGCCGGTTATGCCGCCGCCGCGGTCTCGGCCTCCGCCGAGCCGATCCACACCGACGCGGAAGGCCTGGTCGAAGGCGTCGTGCAGATTCCCGCCGGCGACCGGGACATCCCGGCCTACGTCGCCCGTCCCGACGGCGGCGGCCGACGACCGACGGTTCTGGTGGTGTCGGAGGTCTTCGGCATCCACGAGTACATCCGCGACACCTGCCGGCGGCTGGCCAAGCTAGGTTATGTGGCGATCGCCCCTGACCTGTTCGTGCGTTACGGTGATCCGGCTCCGCTCGTGGACTTCACGCAGATCCGTAACATCGTCGCGGCCGTCACCGACGCCCAGGCGATGAACGACATCAAGGCGACCGTCGACTGGCTGGCGGACCAGCCCTTCGTCAACAAGCGCAAACAGGCCATCACCGGCTTCTGCTGGGGCGGGGCGCAGGTCTGGCTGGCCTGCGAGCGCTTCCGCGCCTTCAAGTGCGGCGTGGCCTGGTATGGCCGCCTGTCACGCCCGGCCGCCGGCCAGTTCCTGTCCGAGCCCGAACGGCAATGGCCGCTTGAGCTGGTCGGGTCGCTCAAGTCGCCCGTGCTGGGCCTGTACGGTGGCAAGGACCAGGGCATTCCGCAAACCGATGTCGAGGCGATGCGCGCGGCCCTCAAGGCGACCCGCAAGACCGGTTCCGACCTGATCGTCTATCCCGACGCCCAGCACGGCTTCCACGCCGACTACCGCGCCAGCTATGACGCGGCGGCGGCCCAGGACGGCTGGCGCAAGATGATCGATTACTTCTATCGGAACGGGGTGAGGCCGTAGGGGCTGTGGAAACGGCCTGCGTCCTTCGAGACGCGGACCTGAGGGTCCGCTCCCCAGGATGACGCCGAGGGTGGGAGTGCAGAACCGTTCGTCATGGTGAGGAGCGATCCGTCTGGATCGCGTCTCGAACCACGCACCTACCCCCGCAGTTTCCGCGTCAGGGCTTCCAGGTCGCGGGACAACTGGGGATCGTCAGCCTTGAGCGCCTCGATGCGACGCACGGCGTGCAGCACCGTGGTGTGGTCGCGGCCGCCGAAGCGCCGGCCGATGTCCGGCAGCGACCGGGTGGTCAGCTGCTTGGCCAGCCACATGGCCGCCTGACGGGGGCGGGCCACCGAGCGGTTGCGACGCTCGGAGATGAGGTCCGCCTGGCGCAGGCCGAAATGTTCCGACGTGGCCTTCTGGATGTCGTCGATGGTGATGCGCTTTTCCGCGCCGCGCAGGTGCGGCCGCAGGATGGCCTGGGCCTCGTCCAGCGACAGGCCGGCCACCTGGCTGCCCATGCGGGCCACCAGGGTGTTCAGGGCGCCTTCCAACTCGCGCACGCTGTCGGTGAAACGGTCGGCGAGGAACTGCATCACCTCGGGCTTGGCCTGGGCGGTGAAGCCGCCCTGACGGCCGAGAGCGGTCAGCTTGCGATCAAGGATGCCCATGCGCAGCGTCCGGTCGGCCGGCTCAATGCCGCAGACCAGACCCGCCGACAGGTGGCTGCGCAGGCGCGCATCCATCTCGGTGATCTGGGCCGGCGGGCGGTCCGCCGAGAAGACGACGCGGCGGCCGTCCTCCATCAGGGCGGTCAGGGTGTGGAACAGCTCTTCCTGCGTCGACTGCTTGCCGGCCACGAAATGCACATCGTCGATCAGCAGCAGATCGGCCGCGCGCAGCTCTTCCTTGAACAGGGCGGTGGAGCGATCCATCACCGAGCGCACGAAGGTCGACAGGAAGCGTTCGGCGCTGAGATAGACGTCGCGCTTCTCAGGCGCGGCGCGCATGGCCTCCCAGGCCATGGCGTTGAGCAGGTGGGTCTTGCCGAAGCCGTAACCGCTGTGGATCACCACCGGGTTGAAGTGGCCGTCGGCCCAGGACGCCACGCGGCGCGCCACGGCATGGGCGAACTCGTTGGCCGGGCCGGGCACGAAGCTGTCGAAGGTGAAGCGTTCCTGCAGGCCGGCGACCCGCGTCGGCCGCGCGCTCGGGGTCGGGGCGATCTTCGGGGCGTCCGTTGCGACCGGGTCCATGACCTCGATCGCCTCAGCGATGATGTCCAGACCGCCGGCGTCGGCCTCGAACTCCATGCGGGATTTCAGATCAAGACTGCGGCCGGCGGGATCATTCTCGGCCCACAGCTCGCCGATACGGCGCCAGGCGTTGCGGCGGATCCAGTCGCGGGCAACGCCCGTCGGGGTGACGAGCACGATGCGGCCGTCAGCGATCTCGCGCAGCGCCGCCTGGGCCAGCCACGAGCCAAACGCGGCCTCGCCGAGCTCCCGGCGAAGGGCCAGACAGGCCTTCGTCCAGATCGCGCCAGCAGGAGTCAGCGACGGCATCGTTTGCCCGCCCAAAGAAGTCATCAGCCCCACCCGTTTCAAATCCACGCCGAACCCGCGACACCCCTCCGCCCCCACGGTGGAGAAGTCAGAATACCCAACACAGTCAGTCTCTTAGCCGGCGGATGCATGACATCCGCCGCCGCCAATCTCATACCCAAAAAAGGAAGAGGACCAAGCGTCGAGAACTTCACACTAGCGGCCCCAAAAACGGTGGGTCAAACGTGAAATTTGAGTCCGGACGCGGATATTTCTGTTGACTCACGAGGCCCCCTCGCGCCGCAAGGGAATCCGTTAACAACGTCGGCGAGCCTGTGGGAATTCGCCGCACAGGCGAATTGCGGACGCGAAAAACCGGCGGGTGCGAAGGGCGCCCGCCGGTTGATCAGAATGCCGAATTTTGAGGCGAACGGCGACGGCCGTCCTGTTTCGGCGAACGCCGAAATCAGGCGGCGGTCGACAGCTTCTTCAGCTGGGCGTTCAGGCGCGAAACCTTGCGCGAACCCGTGTTCTTGTGAACCACGCCCTTCGACACGGCGCGCATCAGTTCAGACTGCGCGACGACGAAGGCGGCCTTGGCGGCGGCGGTGTCGCCGGCGGCCAGGGCTTCATCGAACTTGCGCAGGAAGGTGCGCACGCGCGACCGACGGGCCTTGTTGACCTCGGTGCGGCGCTCGATCTTGCGGATCGCCTTCTTGGCGCCGGGATTATTGGCCATGGGCTTGTAGAACCTCAGAACGGACGGGGCGCTCGCGAAAGACGCGCACGCCGGATAAATCGAAGGGCGGGCAAATACAGGAAGGCCCCGAGCCGGTCAATGCGACTCTGGTCGATCCGGCGCGACGATGTAGTGTGGCGGCATGGATCGCCGCATTTTCCTTCTCTCGACTCTCGCCCTCGCGGGCTGCTCGGGCGCCGTCACGCGTCAGACTGTTCTCTGCGATACGGGTCTGGGAGAGGCGGTGGCGCGAGCGCTGTCGAGATCTCCGATTCCGGTCGCGCCTGTGCTGACCGAGGCCGACCCTGCCGAGTTGCTCGACCGCGCTGAAAGCGAAGCCAACACCCTCGTGGTGACCGGTCAGGGCCTGATAGCCAACCGCCTTCAAAGGCTTGGCTATGTGCGACTCGAACATCGCTGGCAGGCGCAGATCGGCGCAGGGACCATGCAGATCCTCGTGACCAAGGGCTGGGGCCCCGATCAGTGGCGAGCGCTGAAGCTGGCCAAATGGCTGGCCGGCCCGGAGGCCGCGCCGATCCTGGCCGGCGGGGTCGCTCCTATCGTCCCTTGAAGGCGGGCTTCCGCTTCTCGACGAAGGCCGCCATGCCTTCCTTCTGATCCTCGAAGGCGAACAGGCTGTGGAACAGCCGACGCTCCAGCGCCACGCCCGTGGTCAGGGTGGTTTCGTAGGCCGCCTCGACCAGTTCCTTGTTCATCAGCACGGCGAGCGTCGAATGGCCGGCGATCTTCGCGGCGGCCTCGAGCGCGGTCTCAATCAGCTTGTCCACCGGTGTGACCCGCGAGACGAGGCCCGCGCGCTCGGCCTCGGCCGCGTCCATCATCCGGGCCGTGAGGATCATGTCCATCGCCTTGGCCTTGCCGACGAAGCGGGTCAGACGCTGGGTGCCGCCGATGCCCGGCGAGACGCCCAGATTGATCTCCGGCTGGCCGAACTTCGCCGTCTCCGAGGCGATGATGAAGTCGCACATCATCGCCAGCTCGCAGCCGCCGCCGAGGGCGTAACCACTGACCGCGGCGATGATCGGCTTGCGGAACTGCTCGATCTTCCGCGCGGCGCCGGTGAAGAAGTCGAGCGTCATCATCTGGGCGTAGGACTTGTCCGACATCTCCTTGATGTCGGCGCCGGCGGCGAAGGCCCGGTCCGAGCCGGTCAGCACCACGCAGCGCACGGCCGGGTCCACGCCGGCCGCGTCGAGCGCCTGGCCCAGGTCGCCGAGCAGTTCGCTGTTCAGCGCATTGAGCGCCTCGGGCCGGTTCAGCCGGATAAGGAGGACGCCGTCGGACGGGGTTTCGAGGATGAGGGTCTGATAGGTCATGCCCCGGTTGTGCCTCCGCGCTCGCGTCGGCTCAAGCGGCTTGTTCAGGGGCCGCTGACCGTGAAACCGCGCGCCCGCAGCATGGCCGGGACGCTGTCTGGGCCGACGAGGTGGCCGACACCGACCACGATGACGGTCCGGCCCGAGCCGGCCATGCGCGCGGCGATCGTTTCCACCCAGCGGCGGTTCCGCTGCACGATCAGCGCGTCGTAGAGGTGCAGCGAGACCTGCTTCATGGGGGTCAGGCCTAGGGTCACCAGCGCCTGGGTGTCGCCCCGGGCCCAGGCGTCGATCAGGCGTGTGTAGAAGTCGGGGTCCTCATCGAGCTGCCTCAGAGTGTCCTCCAGCGAGGCCAGCTGGTCGGCCAGCGGGGCGTCGGCGAAGAAGGCGATCTGCTGGGTCGAGGTCTCGAAGGCCTTGCGCGCGGCCGTCGGCGGGGCGGCCGCGACCAGGGTGCGTTCGACGCCGCTGTCGACCGAGGCGCCCTGCTGGTTGAGGGCCATGACGCCGAGCGTGACGTCGGCCAGCCAGGGCTGCACGCGGCTGAGCGCGCCTGGGGCCAGCCCGAGCCGTCCCGTTAGCCGGGCAAGTCGGTCGCGGCCGGCCGGGGTCAGGAGGGCTTCCAGCGTCTGACCCTCGGGCAGGTAACCCCGGGCCTGGGCGGCGGTGGAGGCTTCCGCCTGGCTGGCGGGATCGACGGGCGTCTCAAACCAGAGGTCGTCGGCGTGGGCCAGGGCGTCATCAAGCGCTTTCGGCCGCCAGGCCAGGTCCTTCGGCAGCACGTGGACGGCGCCGAACATCACAATCGTGGAGTCCGCGTCCTTCACTATCCAGACCGGCGGCTCGGCGACGGCGGGAGTGGCGAACTGCAGGCCGAACAGCAGGGCAAGGGCGGCGATCCAGCGGATATTCATGGCGAGGACTGAACCCAACGTGATGCTGATACGCCCTGAAGGCCTTGATGGAATGGTCCGCTCAGGACGGGTCCCTGGTCAAGGACGGGCCTTGCAGGCCCGCCGCTACGCGGCCGCGAAGCGGTCCTTGAGCAGAGACCCGCCTGAGCAAAGAATGCTCATCAAGACATCAGGTCGACATGTGCCCTGGCTCGCCGAGGAGCCCCCTACCGCTGGCAGGTCGCGCACCAGAAGGTCGACCGTCCGCCCTGGACGATCCGCTCGATCGTCCCGCCGCATCCCGGCTTCAGGCAGGGCTGGCCCTCGCGGCCATAGGCCTGGAAACTGTGCTGGAAATAGCCAAGCGCTCCGTCGGTCGAGGCGAAGTCGCGCAGGGTCGACCCGCCGGCGGCGATCGCCTCTTCCAGCACCTCGCGGATCACGGCGACAAGGCCTGGCAGCGCCTTTCTCGGGATCTTCCCGGCCGGCTTCAACGGCGAAATGCCAGACCGGTGCAGCGCCTCGCAGACATAGATGTTGCCCAGCCCGGCCACGATCCGCTGGTCGAGCAGCAGCACCTTGGCGTTCTGCTTGCGGCCCGCGAAAGCCTTCTCCAGCAGCGCGGGCGTGAAGTCCGGACCGAGCGGCTCGGGACCCATGCCGGCGAACCAGGGGTGGGCCGCGATGTCGGCGCCCGGGATCAGGCCCATGAAGCCGAACCGGCGAGGGTCATAGTAGGTCACCCGGCCCCCGCGCTCGGTCTCGAACACGACGTGGGCATGCTTCGGGTCCGGCGGGCTGGCGTAGACGAACTCGCCCGGCCGCACGGTTCCCTCCGCCGCCTCGATCTCGAACCGGCCGGTCATGCCCAGATGCATGACCAGGGCATCGCCGCGATCGGTGTGGCCAAGCAGGTACTTGGCCCGTCGGTCGAGCCGCTCGATCGTCGCGCCGGTCAGCCGCTGGACGAAGTCCTGGGGGAAGGCGAAGCGCAGGTCCGGTCGCCGCTGCTCGACACGGGTCAGGCGCGCGCCCTCCAGCACGGGCGACAGGCCCCGGCGGACGGTTTCGACTTCGGGCAACTCAGGCATGGGGTCTTGGCTAGCCGACCTGCCCGCGCGGGTCTATGAGCAAGGCCATGAGCCAGAGCAGCGCCACCTTCGGCTATCGCGACGTCGATCCGACCGAGAAGCCCGGCCTCGTGCGCGGGGTCTTCGACCGCGTCGCCAGCCGCTACGACCTGATGAACGACCTGATGAGCGCGGGCGTGCATCGCATCTGGAAGGACGCCACGGCGGCCCGCCTCAACCCGCAGCCGGGCGAGGTGATCCTCGACGTGGCCGGCGGCACGGGCGACATGGCCCGCCGCTACGCGAAACTGGCCCGGGCCGCGCAGGAGCGCCGGGGCGGCGACGACGCGACCATCCACATCATCGACTACAACGCCGAGATGATCGCCGCGGGCCGGGAAAAGGGCGCGCCGCCCGAGATCTGCTGGGCCGTGGGCGACGCCCAGCGGCTGCCGCTGCCGGACGCCAGCGCCGACGCCTATTCCATCGCCTTCGGCATCCGCAATGTGACCGACGTCCCCGCCGCGTTGCGCGAGGCGAAGCGGGTCCTGAAGCCCGGCGGGCGGTTCGTCTGCCTCGAGTTCAGCCGGCCGACCGGCGTCGCCCTGCGCACCGCCTATGACGCCTGGTCGTTCAAGGCCATTCCGCAGATCGGCGAATGGGTGGCGGGCGACCGCGAGTCCTACCAGTACCTGGTCGAAAGCATCCGCCGCTTTCCGGACCAGAAGACCTTCGCCGGGATGATCGAACAGGCCGGCTTCAGCCGCGTCAGCTATTCCAATTTCACCGGCGGCGTGGCGGCCCTGCACTCCGGGCGGGTTCTCTAGGGGCATGCGTTTCAAAAATCCGCTCATCCCGGCGAAGGCCGGGACCCAGATCCAGCCGCGGTATTCAGGTCGGAATTCGAAATCCGACGCCTGCAAGGGGGCCCCGGCCTTCGCCGGGGAAGCGGCTTAGGACATGGGCCTGTCCGCCTTCTTCCGACTGCTGGCCGCCGGCTGGACCCTGATCCGCGCCGATGCGCTGATCCCGCGGGAGCTGGACGACGTTCTGCCGCCGGGCGTCCGGACGCTGGCGCGCGCCCTGCGGCTGTTCGCCAGCCGACAGGCCCGGCAGGGCCGGCCGGGAGAACGACTGGCGCGGTCGTTGGAGCGGCTGGGGCCGGTGGCGATCAAGCTGGGCCAGGTTCTTTCGACCCGGGCCGATATCTTCGGGACGGTGTTCGCCACCGATCTGGCGCACCTGAAGGACGCCCTGCCGCCGTTCCCGACCGCCGAGGCGCGGGCCGAGATCGAGCGGGAGCTGGGCAAGCCCGTGGATGTGCTGTTCCCGGTGTTCGGCGAGCCGGTCGGGGCGGCTTCGCTGGCCCAGGCGCATCGCGCGACGATGGCCGACGGCCGGGAGGTCGCGGTCAAGGTCCTGCGGCCGGGCATCGAGCGGCGCATCGCCGACGACAGCGCCACCCTGATGATGGCCGCCGGACTCATCGAGGCGCTGATCCCGCCCGTCCGGCGGCTGGAGCCCGCGGCCTTCGCCACGACGGTGATCCGCTCGCTGCAGCTGGAGCTGGACATGCGGTTCGAGGCGGCCGGCGCCGCCGAATTGTCCGACATCATGAACCGCGACGGCTGGATGCGCGCGCCGCAGGTGATCTGGGACGGCGTGGCCAAACGGGTGCTGACGCTGGAGTGGGTCGACGGCTTGCCGCTGTCCGACCTGGCGACGCTCGACGCGCCGGGGCTCGACCGCAAGGCCGTGGCCGACAACCTGATCCGGGCCTTCCTCGCCCAGGCGCTGGACCACGGTGTGTTCCACGCCGACCTGCACGAGGGAAATCTGTTCGTCGTCCCGCCGACCGGCATCGTGGCGGTCGATTTCGGCATCGTCGGGCGGCTTTCTCCCGGGACGCGGCGCTATCTGGCCGAGATCCTCTACGGCTTTCTCACCCGCGACTACGCCCGGGTCTCGAAGGCCCACTTCGATGCGGGCTACGTGCCGGCGCATCATGACCCTGAGGCGTTCGCGCAGGCCTTGAGGGCGGTCGGCGAGCCGGTGTTCGGCCGGGCGGCCAGCGAGCTGTCCATGAGCCGGCTGCTGTCGCTTCTGTTCGAGATCACAGCCCTGTTCGACATGCGCCTGCGGCCGGAGCTGGTTCTGCTGCAGAAGACCATGGTCACCGTCGAGGGCGTCGCTCGGCGGCTGTGGCCGGACCACGACCTGTGGGCCGCCGCCGATCCTGTCGTGCGCCGCTGGATCGCCCGGGAACTGTCGCCCGTCGCCCGGGTGAAGGAGTTCGCCGACGAGGCCGTCCGCGCCCTGAGGGCCATCGCGCGGATGGCCGAGGAGAATGCAGCGCGGCCCGTCGTCGTCGCGCCGGTCGAGGG
>CAZISF010000060.1:14981-18867 GCA_964541915.1 uncultured Caulobacter sp. | reverse complement strand
TCGTGCGCTTCTGCGACGCCTTCAACATCCCGATCATCACCCTGGTCGACGTGCCAGGCTTCATGCCGGGGACCAAGCAGGAGTACGGCGGCCTGATCAAACACGGCGCCAAGCTTCTGTTCGCCTATGCCGAGGCCACGGTGCCGAAGGTCACGGTCATCACCCGCAAAGCCTACGGCGGCGCCTATGACGTGATGAGCTCCAAGCACCTGCGCGGCGACGTCAACTACGCCTGGCCGACCGCCGAGATCGCGGTGATGGGCGCCAAGGGGGCGGTGGAGATCATCTTCCGCGCCGAGATGAACGATCCGGAAGCGCTCGCGGCCCGCGAAGCCGAATACAAGGACCGCTTCGCCAACCCGTTCGTCGCCGCCAGCCGCGGCTACATCGACGACGTCATCAAGCCCCACGGCACCCGCCGCCGCATCGTGCGGGCATTGCGCAGCCTGAAGGGCAAGCAGCTGAGCAACCCCTGGAAGAAGCACGACAACATCCCGCTGTAGGGCGGCTCGGCTAGAAGCCTCTAGGTGCACCCATCGACGAGCACGAGCTTGCTCGTCGTGGTGGCGTGCCGGATCGCGAACAAATCCTGGATTTCCGGGTCGCCGAGGAATGCCTCGGCGTTGGCGCGCGCGGGAAACTCGAGGATCACCATGTACGGCGGCCGCCAGTCGCCTTCCATGACGGTGGGCTCAACGCCACGGACGATGTAGCGCCCGCCGTGCCGTTCGATGTGGGCCGGGATCGCGTTGACGTAAGGCATGAAGCCGGGGAGGTCGTTGACGCTGAAGTCGAGGACCAGATAGGCCTTCATCGCCGCCCAGCCGCTACGTCGTGCCGCCGGCCATGAAGTCGTAGACGTCGGCGGCTCTCGTCACGGCGATGCTGATCTTGTCGTCGTTGATCTGGATTTCGCCGCGCGCGACAGGGTGGTTGTTGGCCAGGATCCACACCTCGTCGCTGGCTTTGGCGTCGAGCGGAATCACGGCGCCGCGGCCCATCCGCAGCAGCTGCGACATGGGGAGCGTGGACCGTCCCAGGACGACCGAAATCTCGACGTTGACCGACTTGACCTGACTCACGAAACGCTTGGCCCCTCGCGCAATGAGCGCTGACACGCCACATTGGGCCGTCATGCTTGATCAGCCGTTAAATCCGGGGCCCACGGGCCCAGATGCCGCACTTCTTTTCGGCCGCGACGACGGTTTGCCGGCCGAATGGGCCGTGTCGCTGACGCCGGTTCCCTATCCCGAGGCCGTGGCGGTCATGGAGGCGCGCGCCGAGGCCATCGCGAAGGGCGAGGCCGGGGAACTCATCTGGCTGCTGGAGCATCCGCCACTCTACACGGCCGGGGTTTCGGCGAAGGCGGCCGACCTGATCATGCCCGACCGGTTTCCGGTGTTCGAGAGCGGGCGAGGGGGCCAGTACACCTATCACGGCCCCGGTCAGCGCGTGGCCTACGTCATGCTCGACCTCGGCAAGCGGAAGAAGGACGTGCGGGCGTTCGTCGCTGCGTTGGAGGCCTGGGTCATAGACGCCCTGGCCGCCTTCAATCTCGAAGGCCAGATCCGCGAGGGCCGCGTTGGCGTCTGGGTCGAGCGCAAGGGCCCCGGCTGGTCGCGCGAGGACAAGATCGCCGCCATCGGTGTCAAGCTGCGCCGCTGGGTCAGCTTTCATGGCATCAGCCTCAACGTCGAGCCGGACCTCGACCATTTCGGCGGCATCGTCCCGTGCGGGGTGACCGAACACGGCGTGACGAGCCTGGTGGACCAGGGCCTGCCGGTGACGATGGACGAAGCCGATGCGGCCCTGAAGGCGGCATTCCAGCGGGTGTTCGGACCTGTGGTGGATGGTCTTCCCACTGCGGGAGAAAGAAGCCGTCAGCCCTTCTGACAGGCCTTCCACGCCTGGTAGTCGGCGCGTTCGGTCGAGCGCTTTAGATTGGGGTTGCCCCACACGAACGGCGAGTACGCGTTGTTGGCGGCCTCGTTCACCCAGACTTCGCCGGTGACCTTGTTCCAGGTGAACTCCAGATCGTCTTCCCCTGCGCTTGGGCTGATTACGGCGCAGACGTCGCCGGCCGCGTTGACCTTGATTTTGCGAACGCTCGCCGACCTTGCGCTCTTGAGCATGCCCTTGACGGCGTCGACGCCAGGCTGGGCATCCGGGGGGATCGTTTCCGCCGCGAGGGCGGCGCCGCCCAGAACCAGACTTATCGCAAGGGCGAGACCGAGGCGCATGACGGAGACTCCTAGACTGTAGCGGCTTTGACGGGATTGGGCCCGTACCGGTTGGCGCCCTGCTCGCCGGCCATCACGCCCAGTTCGACGGCGGCCCAGACGATGACGAGCGAGAAGGCGAAATCGAGGAATCCGACCGGGAACGGCCATGCGATGATCAGCGCGAGGATCAGGATCGCCGCCAGCCAGCCCGACCGGCCGCGGTCATGCAGTCGCTTGGACAGGACGCAGGCCCCGCTGAACAACAGGCCGGGATAAACGAACCAGCCGGTCAGCAGATGCATCGTCGGCCCCATCGAGGCCTCATAGACCATCGCGATGGCGATCAGCACCGCGGCGGCGATGAGGAACGGCGTCCGCGCGACGCGGCCCGTGGAGGAGAAGAACAGCTCCACCCAGTCAATCTGGCCGCCCATGCGTACGCTCGCTCCGACTCTGGAATAGGGTTCAGTATCCCTATCTAGGCGAGAGCGGCCCGTGGCGAAAGGCTTGCGGCCCAACGGGCGGCAGGGTCATCGACTCCCTCGCGCGCGCCGTACCGGTTGGGGCCTGGCGAACCGGGCCCGGTGATCAGGCTGAGCACCAGCCACAGCTGCCCCAGCAGGGGCGGCATGACGAACAGCAGCATCCAGCCGGACCGGTCGCGGTCGTGGCAGCGCTTCACGGTGGCGGCGACGGCGATGATCACGGCATTGCAGAGCAGAATGGCTGCCAGACTGGCCACCAGCCCGCGCCCCGTGCCGGTGACGCCGGCCAACGGCTCGTCGCCCGCGCCACTCAGCACGATCAGCAGAAAGGCGGCGAAATAGGTCCCTGTGAACAGCGCGATGCCGGTCAGCGCAAACTCCAGCCGGCCTACGCGACCCTTCGCGCTGTAGAGATCCAGAATAGCGCGCACGACCCTTGCTCCCGAAGCCCGCGAGTCTAACGCCGAAGGGCAGGATTGGTTCTCGCGTCGGGCAAATCGTCGTGGAGGCTGCGTGGGACGTCGGGCGGTAGCCGTCAGGCGACCGGGTCGGGCGGGCCGAAATCGACTTTCGGATAGGGCGCGGTTGACGACCCCTTCGGCGAGGGACCGAAGCGGTTCGGGCCCGGCGTGCCGTCCATGAATCCAAGGGAGACGAGGAACCAGACCCCAAGGGCAAAGCTTGTCGCCGACCAGACGAACGGCATGATCTGTTGAAACGCAGGGTCGAGCCCCAAGGTCCAGGATGACGCCGTGGCTGGGGCGTAGTCCACGCCGCGGATCACGGCAAAATAGGCCAGAACCGGCCAGGCTGACTTGTTGCGGTCATGATACCGCTGCACCGACAGCGAGATGGTCGGCCACAGAAATGCCAGCTGGATCGTTAGGGGCACATAGGGTGGAAGCGCGGCCAGGGCTGCGAACGGTGTCATCGCTGGCGCGGACGGGCTCAGATGGGCCACCGACACCACCGAGCCGAGCGCGAAAGTCACGACCACTTGGGCGATGCCGAGCAGTATGCCCAACAACCACCAGTCCTCTCGCCGGATACGGCCCCCAAAGCCGAACAGCTTGTCCCGTGTCGTCATCGACGATCCCCCTCAACCGAGGGTAGTATAGACGTCCTAGCCGAACTCGACCAGCACCTCGTCGGCCGCGACGCTGTCGCCGCCCTTGGCCG